>DASQXO010000064.1:0-10708 GCA_035639655.1 Candidatus Dormiibacterota bacterium | reverse complement strand
GGGCAGCAAGGCTTATGCCCTTGCGTCACGACGGCCCCAGCCCACCGTTTGCAGAATCGCCGCATACTGAGCGGCCGGAAGGGGCATCGACGCCAAAAGCGCGCATTCCCCGCCGTCGGACGAAGCACGCCCGGAGAAGGGACGAGGAGGATCTATGGCGAAGGCGATGACCAAGTCACAGATCGCGCAGCACATCTCGACGAAGATCGGGATGAGCCGGAAGGACGCGGTGCGAACCCTCGAGGGGATCGCGGAGCTCGCCTACAAGGAGGCGAAGAACGGTTTCACGCTGCCCGGCATCGGCAAGCTTGTCCTCGTGAACCGCAAGGCGCGCATGGGCCGCAACCCGCGGACCGGCGAGCCGATCCAGATCCCGGCGAAGCGCGTCGTCAAATTCAGGGTCGCGAAGCAGGCCAAGGACTCCATCCTCAACAAGCGTTAGTTCACCAGCGGCGGAAAGCGGTCGGCGTGCCGGACGCGAGATATCGTTTCGCGGCCGTGGACGCCGACCTCTTTTTCGCCGATCTCCCGACGCTCGCGCGAATGCTGCGCCGTCGTCGCATCTCCTCGCTCGAGCTGACGCGAGCGTTCCTCGATCGCCTCGAAACGATCGGACCGCGCTACAACGCCGTCGCCGAGATCACGCGTGAACTGGCCCTGCGCGAGGCGCGCCGCGCCGACCGCGAGCTCGCGCGCGGCGACGACCGCGGCATCCTGCACGGCGTGCCGTATGGCGCGAAAGATCTGTTCGACACGGCGGGCATCCCGACGCGCTGGGGCGCCCCACCGTTCCGCGATCGCGTTCCGACGAGCGACGCGACCGTGATCCGCCGGCTGCGCGATGCGGGCGGGGTCCTGATCGGAAAGCTCGCGATGGTCGAGCTCGCCGGCGGCGGCGGGTATCGCTATCCGTCCGCCTCGTTGCACGGGCCCGGACTGAATCCGTGGGACCTCGGTCGGTGGAGCGGGGGATCGTCGTCGGGATCCGGCTCCGCGGTCGCGGCCGGACTCGTTCCGTACGCGCTCGGTTCGGAGACGTGGGGATCGATCACGACCCCGTCCGCGTTCTGCGGGATCACCGGGCTGCGGCCGAGCTTCGGCGTCGTCAGTCGCGCCGGCGCGATGCCGCTCGCATGGTCGATGGACAAGGTCGGGCCGATGGCGCGGACGGCGCAGGACGCGGCGGCGATCCTCAGCGCTCTCGCCGGCGTCGATCCGTCGGACGCCACGACCCTTGCGTGGCGCTATCGCGCGCCGCGCGGGCGATCGTTCACGCTCGGCGTGCTCCCCGAGGACTTCAGCGACATTCCCGACGTCGAGCGCGCGTTCACCGACGCGCTCGGCGTCTTCCGCAAGCTCGGCGCGCGCACGCGGAAGATCGATCTGCCCGAGCACGACTATCCGGCGACCGCGCGCGCGATCCTCAGCGGCGAGCAGGCCGCGGCGCACGAGGACTTCATCAAGAACGGCGACGTCGACGGGCTCATCGACGAAGGCCAGAAGGAGGGACTGCGAGCGTCGCTGCAGCAGACCAGCGTCGAGTACGTGCGCGCGCTCGAGCGTCGCAGCGCGATCACGCGCGACCTGCGATCGCTCCTTCGCGACGTCGACGCGCTCGTCGGGCCGACGCTGATCGCGGAGGCACCGCCGCTCGATACCGATCTGCGGCAGCTGCGCCGTGGCCTCGGGCCCGCGGTATTCGGCGCGCTCGCGGGATTGCCGGGGCTCTCGATCCCGATGGGCTTCGGCGCGCACGGCATGCCGCTCGGCCTTTCGGTGACGGGCGACTTGTTCGCCGAGTCCACGATCGTGGCGATCGCGTCGGCGTATCAGCGCGAAACGGATTGGCATGAACGCCGGCCGCCGGAGGTCGTCGCGAGTACCGAAAAGCCATCCACTGAGACCCGAACGAGGCCGATTTTCAGCGGTTCGCGGTGATATCGTGGAACGCGGGATGAACGTCCTGCGCTGGCTGCGCGAGCAGGCGAAGGGGTACGACTGCAACGTCTGCGGCCAGAACCACAGCAAGTCGGATATCCGCGTCCTCGGCCGCCTCGAATCGGCGTGGATCGTGCGCGTGACCTGCGCCCGCTGCCAGACGAGCTTCAAACTGCTCGTCGTCGTCGACGAGTCGCATCCCGCCGTCGCCGAAGCGAAGCCGGTCGCCACGCCGGCGGCCCGACGGACGCGCGACCGCCGCGCGCCGGTGAGCGCGGACGAGGTCCTGGACGCGCACGAGTTCCTGCGCGCGTACGACGGCGATCTGAAGGCGCTCTTCCGGCGTCAGCGCGCCGGCGCAGCGACCGCCCCCGAAGCCGAGTAGCGGCAGCAGCCGCTCACTGCTCCTGCCTACAATCCGCTGATGCCGCCTTTCCCCTTGCGAGAAATCGCGCCCATCCGCGCCGGGCGCCGCTGACATTCGCGAAGGCGGAGCATGGCTGGACTGAACGCGGTCATCACCGGCTGGGGATCGTACGTGCCGCCCCGGCGCGTGCCCAACGACGAGCTCGCGCAGATCGTCCTCGAGACCCGCAAGCAGAAGGGGCTCTCGCTCGATCCGGCGCGCGATCTCACGAACGACGAGTGGATCACGAGCCACACCGGGATCAAAGAGCGACGCTTCGCCGGCGAGTCCGAGTACACGTCGACGATGGCCTCGAAGGCCGCGCGCCGGGCGCTCGAGCGCGCCGGTCTCGGCCCGCGCGACGTCGACTTCATCATCGTCGCGACCGCCTCGCCGGATTACCTCTTCCCATCGACTGCCGCGCTCGTCCAGAACGAGATCGGCGCGGCGCGCGCCGGCGTCATCGATCTCGAGGCGGCGTGCACCGGCTTCCTCTACGGGCTCGCCGTCGCACGCGGGCTCATCCTCGCGGGCACCGCGCGGACGGTCCTCGTCATCGGCGCGGAGACGCTGTCTCGCTTCATCGACTTCACCGACCGCGGCACCTGCATCCTGTTCGCCGACGGCGCGGGTGCGGTCGTCATCGAGGCATCGAATGCGAGCGTCGGCATCGAGAGCGCGGTGCTCCGCGCCGACGGCTCGAAGGCGGGCCTGCTGCTGCTGCCGGGCGGGGGGTCGCGCCACCCGACGAGCACCGACAGCCAGAAGAACGGCCTGCACTACATCAAGATGTCCGGGCAGGAGACCTTCAAGCTCGCCGTGCAGATGATGAGCGAGGCCGCCGTGCAGGCGATCCAGGACGCCGGACTGCGGCAGGAGGACATCGACCTCTTCGTCCCGCATCAGGCGAACAAACGGATCATCGACGCGATCGCCAAGCGACTGCGGCTCCCCGAGGAGAAGGTCTTCATCAACATCCAGAACTACGGCAACACGTCGGCGGCCTCGATCCCGATCGCGCTCTGCGAGGCGGTCGACGCCGGCAAGGTGAAGCGCGGCGACAAGCTCCTCTTCGTCGCCTTCGGCGGCGGCTTCACCTGGGGCGCGTGCGTGACGGAGTGGTTCGGCCCGGTCGACGCCTACCGCCGGCAGTCGCTCGTCGGTCGGCTGCAGCGCGAGCTCGAGCAGCGCATCGAGGAGATCGTCAACCGCTAGAGCGGTCGGCGCGCCGCAACGCCACGGCGAGGACCACAGCGAGCGCCAGGTGGATCGGCGCGGCGATGCCCGCCCGAAATGGCAGATCCCCGGCGAGCACACTTCCGGCGTTCACGAGAAGCGAGAGAACCTGCACCGCGAGATTTCCGACGAGCACGGCGCGGCGAGCCGCTCCCGAAGCGTCGCGCGAAAGCCAGTCGAGCACGCCAAGACCGACGAGCGTCGCGCCCGCGCCGCGCGCGACCGCGCTCGTGCCGCTCGCGTCGATCCCTGAAGCGGCGAGCATCACACCCGGGGCGACGAGCAGCGGCACGCCGAACGCGAACGCTGCGACCGAGACGATCGTGATCGCCAGCCGAGACGACACGTCGGGAGCGTACGTATCTCCCGAGCACGGGCTCGACGAATTCCCTCTGCTTCACTCTTGACATCCGCTCCATCCGGGCGCATGCTGCCCGCCGCGTGGTGAATTGTGGGGACAGGTGGGGAACCATCTGTCCGCCGAAGGCGGCGAGTTGGAAGGCTTCTTCATTGGCGAATTCGCGCATTCCCTGGACGACCGGGGGCGGCTGGCGATCCCGGCCAAATTCCGGCCGCGCTTCAAGGACGGCGCGGTCGTGACGCGCTGGCTGGAGAAGTCCCTCGCGGTCTTCCCGACGAAGCGCTTCGCCGAGCTCCAGGAGAAGGTCGCCGAGCTCCCGGTGTCGCGCGGCAACGCTCGGCAATTCACACGCTTCCTCATGAGCGGCGCGCACGACGACGCGCCGGACGGGCAGGGACGGATCGTGCTCCCGCAGCACCTCCGCGAGTACGCGGGCATCACGAATGAGGCCATCGTGGTCGGTGCGAATGACCACCTCGAGATCTGGTCGCCGAAGAGCTGGCGCGACTACATCGCCGACACCGAGGGCTCCATGGCGGAGCGCCTTGCGGACCTCGGGATCTAGGTGGCCGCATGAACCGGTCCTCCTCGATCCGGTCGTCGACGCTCTCCGCCCCGCTCCGGGTGGCCGTTTCCTCGATGGCACGGTCGGCGGCGGCGGTCATGCGGCTCGCATCCTCGAGCGGAGCGCGCCCGACGGCCGGCTCCTCGGCCTCGATGTCGACCCGGGAGCGCTCGACGTCGCGCGCGAGCGGCTCGCGCCGTTCGGCAGGCGCGCCGTCCTGGTCCGCGCGAATTTCGCGGTTTGCGACGACGTCGCCGCGGCGCATGGCTTTCTTGGTTGCGACGGCGTGCTCCTCGACCTCGGTCTCTCGTCGCTCCAGCTCGCCGACGAGGCGCGCGGCTTCAGCTTCCGCTCGGAGGGGCCGCTGGACATGAGAGCCGATCCCGAGCTCGTGACGACCGCCGCGGACATCGTGAATCGCGCGGAGCCGCGCGAGCTGACGCGCATCCTCGCCGAGTACGGAGAAGAACCGGAGGCGCGGCGCATCGCCGGGGCGATCACGCGCAGGCGCGCGACGCGTCCGTTCGAACGCGCCGCCGACCTCGGCCGCTTCGTCGCCGGCGTGAAACAGAAGCGCTCTCGGACGATCGATCCGGCGACGCGCGTGTTCCAGGCGCTGCGGATCGCGGTGAACCGCGAGCTCGAGAATCTCGAGCGCGGCCTGCCCGCAGCGATTCGCGTCCTGCGTCCGGGCGGCCGTCTCGCGGTCATCGCGTTTCACTCGCTCGAGGATCGCGCCGTGAAGACGTTCATGGCGCGTGAGTCGCGCGACTGCATCTGTCCTCCCCACCTCCCCACCTGCGTCTGCGGGCATCGCGCGGGCCTGCGCGTCGTTACCCGGCATCCGGTCCGTCCGGATGCGGCGGAGGTCGCACGCAACCCGCGCGCCCGCAGCGCAGTACTCCGCGTCGCGGAGAAGCTCCCCTCGTGATCGCTTCGCTCAGCCTGCGCGGCGCGAGCCGCGTTCCGCGGCGCGGCATCGCCGCTCGCGCTCAGGCCACCCGCGCCACGGCCGCGCGGGCGAGCGCGAAGCGCCGCTCCGCCGCCACGCCGCGCCGGCGCGGCGCGGTCCGACGCCGCGTCTCGTTCGACGCGAGCGCCCGCATCTTCGTCCTCTCCGCCGGCGTGCTCGCGACGGCGTTCCTCACGGCTCTGCTGTATCTGCGCTTCGCGACATCTATCGCCGCGAACGGATACGACCTGCACGACCTCGAGGCGCGGCGCGACGAGCTTGCACGGCAGAACGCGCTGCTGCAGCTGCGGATCGATCGACTGGACGCGCCGGCGCGGATCGAAGCGGAGGCGCAGCGCCTCGGCCTCGTGAAGGCGGCGCACACGCTGTTCCTCACCGCCGGGCCAGCCGTGACGCTGCGGTAGGCGCGGGCGTGTTCGCCGACACGCTGCCCTCCGTCCGGCTGAAGATCCTCTGCGCCGGCTTCTTCGTTCTCTCCCTCGCGCTCTCCGCGCGGCTCGCGTACTGGCAGGTGCTCCACCGCGAGGAGCTGCTCGCCGAGGCGCGCGCGCAGGTCGTGCAGTCCGAGCTGCTCGCGGCGCGCCGCGGCGCGATCTTCGACCGCACGGGCAAGCTCCTCGCGACGACGGTGCAGCTGGATTCGGTCTACGCGATCCCGCAGCAGATCCCGGATCACGCCGCCGCCGCGGCGACGCTGGCCCCGGTCCTCGGTGACACGCCCGAGCGCATCCGCGCGCGCCTCGACAGCGGCGCCGAGTGGGTCTTCCTCCGCCGGCGTGTGCCCGAGGCGGTGAGCGCGAAGCTGAAGGAGCTCGCCCTGCCGGGCATCGGGCTCGAGCCGGAGGCGAAACGGGTATATCCCGACGACCGCGCCGGAGCGGCGGCGCTCGGCTTCGTGAACGACGACGGCGTCGGGCAGTCGGGGATCGAGGCGCGCTACGACGCAGTGCTTCGCGGCACGCCGGGCCAGCTCGTCGTCGAGCGCGATCCCGCGAACCGTCCGCTCGCGGCGGGGCTGCGCCAGGTGACGCCCCCGGTCGACGGCGCCGACCTCGTGCTGACGCTCGACCTCGTGATGCAGTCCGCCGCGGAGCGAGAGCTCGCGCGGGTGACCAAAGCGGAGAAAGCCGCGGGCGGGACGATCGTGACGCTCGACCCGGATACCGGAGCGATCCTCGCTCTCGCGAGCACGCCCGGATTCGACCCGAACGACGTGGCGCACTCCGACCCCGAGGCGTTCCGCGATCGAGCGCTGTCGTGGACGTACGAGCCCGGGTCGACGATGAAGGCGATCACCATCGCGGCGGCGTTGAACGAGCACGCGATCGAGCCGAGTACGACGTACGAAGACAAGGGCTTCGCGGTGATCGGCGGGCGGACGCTGCACAACGCCGAGGGCAAGGCCTACGGCCGGCTCGACGTCTCGGGCATCCTCGAGAAGTCGGCGAACGCCGGCGCCGTGTTCGTCGCGCAGAAGCTCGGAGCGGACAAGCTCTATCGCTACCTGCGCGACTTCGGATTCGGGCAACCGACGGGCGTCGACATTGCCGGAGAGGCGAGCGGCACCGTCCGTCCGCTTGCGGAGTGGTACCCGGTCGACCTCGGCACGGCCGCGTTCGGTCAGGGCCTCACCGTGACGCCGCTGCAGCTCGCCGCGGCATACGCCGCGATCGCGAACGGCGGCATGCTGTACCGGCCCTACCTCGTGCAGGAGATCCGCGGCCGCGACGGATCGGTGCAGCGGATGCAGCCGCACCCGGTCCGCCGCGTCCTCTCGACGGAGACCGCGGCGACGGTGCGCGAGATGCTCGTCAACGTGATCGACCGCGGCATCGCGTCCGCGGCGCGCATCTCGGGCTACTCGGTCGGCGGAAAGACCGGCACCGCGCAGATCGCGTCGCCCGACGGACGCTACCTTCCCGACGAGTACGTCTCGTCGTTCGCCTCGCTCGCGCCCGGCCGTGACCCGCGGTTCGTGACGCTCGTCGTGCTGGAGCGCCCGCAGTCGCGACTCCTCGGAACGCTCTCGGCGATGAGCGCGTTCACCGGAATGGCGGGCGATTTCATGCGCTACGCGCGCATCGCGCCCGACCGCGTTCCGTAGTCCCGCACCTACACTTCGACCGTGTTCGACCTTGCGACGCTGCTCGACGCGACGAAAGGCCGCATCGCGCGCGGCGCGCCGACGACGCAGGGCATCGCGTTCCGCTCCGGTTGCTTCGACTCGCGGCAAGCCGGCGGCGACTGCCTCTTCTTCGCGCTGCGCGGCGACCGCGACGGTCACGATTTCGTCGCCGACGCGATCGCGCGCGGGGCTCGCGGCGCCGTGGTCTCGCGCATCCCCGACGACGCGCCGCCGGACGCGCTGCTCATCCTCGTCGCCGACCCGCTGCGCGCACTACGGGATCTCGCCGAAGCGATCCGCGAGCGCAGCCCGATCCCGGCCGTCGGCATCACCGGCAGCGTCGGCAAGACAACGACGAAGGAGGCGACGGCGGCGGCGCTCGGGGCGCGCTACCGGGTGCTCCGCAGCCCGGCGTCGTTCAACAACGAGATCGGCGTGCCGATCACGTTCCTCGCGCAGGAGCCGTCGCACGAGGTCGCCGTCGTGGAGATGGGCTTCTACGTTCCGGGCGAGATCGCCGATCTCTGCCGGCTCGTGCGCCCGCGCGTCGGGATCGTGACGGCGGTCCCGGACAAGCCCGTCCACTTCGCGCGCACGCCCTCCGTCGACGCGATCGCGCGCGGGAAGGCCGAGCTCGTCGAAGCGTTGCCGCCCGACGGCACCGCGCTGCTCAACGCGGACGATCCGCGCGTCCGCGCGATGGCCTCGCTGACGCGCGCGCGGGTCGTGCTCTTCGGCACGTCGGCGGACGCCGCGCTGCGCGCGACCGACGTCGTCTCCGACGGCCTCGACGGCGTGCGCTTCACGGCGCGGTTCGACGGCGGCGCGGCGCACGTGCGGTTCCCGCTTCCCGGCGCGCACCTCGTCACGAGCGCGCTCGCCGCCATCGGCGCGGCCGTCGCGTTCGACGTGCCGCTTGAGGAAGCCGCGATCGCGGTCGGCACGCTCGAGCGTCCGGCGCACCGGATGAGCGTCCGTCGCGCCGGCGACCTCACCGTCATCGACGACGCGTACAACGCGAGCCCAACGGCCACGTCGGCCGCGCTGGCGCTGCTTGGCGCGCAGCGAGGCCGGCGCGTGGCGGTGCTCGGCGACATGCTCGAGCTCGGCGCCCTCGCGCAGGAGGCGCACCGCGACGTCGGCGCACTCGCGGCGAGGAACGTCGACGTGCTCGTCGGCGTCGGCGAGCTCGCCGCGATCGCGGTCCACGACGCGCGCCGTTCCGGTCTCCGCGAGGCGCACGCGGCCGTCGATAACGCCGAGGCGCTCGTGATCCTGCGCCGCCTCCTGCGCCCGGGCGACATCGTGCTGGTGAAGGGCTCGCGGGCGTTACGCATGGAGGAGATCGTGGACGCCATCCTCGCGTCCCCCGCCGCTTCGTGACGCTGTCGACCCCGCTGCTCGCGCTCTCCGGAATGCTCCTCGCGTTCGTCGTGACGATCCTCCTGTTCCCTCCGTACATGCGGCTGCTGCGCTACCTCGGCATCGTGAAGACGCCGCGTTCCGAGGGCCCGAGCTCGCACAGCGCCAAGCGCGGCACGCCGACGATGGCGGGACTGCTCGTCGTCATCGTCGTCACCCTCTCGACGGTGCTCTACTACTTCTTCGTTCCGGATGACCAGCGCGGCGACTACGTCGTGCAGACGGTCGCGCCGCTGCTCGCGCTCGTGTCGGTCGGCGCTCTCGGCGCGCTCGACGATTACCTCGACGCGATCTTCGGACGCGGCATTCGCGGCCGGCACAAGCTCATCTGGCAGACGAGCGTCGCACTCGCCGGCGCGTACTACATCCAGCGACACTTCGCGATCACGGGCATCTTCATCCCGCTCGGCGGCGAGTGGGTCATCGGCGCCGTTCCGTTCATCGTCATCGCGACCATCGCGATCGTGGGGACGTCGAACGGCGTGAACCTCACCGACGGGCTCGACGGCCTCGCGGGCGGGACGCTCATCTTCGCCTTCCTGTCGTTCGCGTTCATCTCGTTCGCGCGCGACTACTTCTTTCTCACGATCTTCTGCACGCTCATGACCGGCGCCGTCGCGGCGTTCCTGTGGTTCAACGTGCACCCCGCGGAGATCTTCATGGGCGACGCCGGCGCGCTCTCGATGGGCGCCACGCTCGCCGTCGTCGCGCTCACGACGGGTTTCGCGCTGCTCCTGCCGATCGCCGGCGTGATCTTCGTCGCGGTGACGCTGTCCGTGATCATCCAGGTCGCGGTGTTCAAGATCTGGCACCGCCGTGTGTTCCGCATGGCGCCGCTGCAGCACCACTTCGAGCTGATCGGCTGGCCCGAGGAGAAGGTGACGATCCGTTTCTGGCTCATCGGCGCGCTCGCCGGGATCATCGCCGCGATCCTCGCGTTCGCCACGCCGCTGAAGTGACGACGCTCTCGATCGAGCCGATCGTCACGTCGGCGCTGCTCTCCGCCGTGCCGGGGCTCGTGCACGGATTCACGACGCGCGCGCTCGGCAGCATGGCCGGCCAGATCTATCCGGCGGAGGAGCAGGCGCGCAACCGCGCGGCACTGGCGGCGCTCATCGGGATGCCGCTCGTGAAGGCGAGCCAGATCCACTCGGCCGACGTCGCGCTCGTCGCGAACGGCGTCGCGACGCGACTCCGCGATGGTGCGAGCGAACCGATCTCGAGCGCGATGCAGCTCGAGGCGGACGCGCTCATCACGCGCGAGCGCGCCGTCGCGCTGGCCGTCGCCGTCGCCGATTGCGCGCCGGTGCTCGTCGCCACGGCCGACTGGATCGGAGTGGCGCACGCGGGATGGGAGGGCGCATCGAGGCGGATCGTGGTCGCGATGTGCGACGCGATCGCCGCGCGCGGTGGCCGAATCAGCGATGCGCGTGGCGTGGTGGGGCCGGCGATCTGCGCCGGCGGCTACACGATCGACTCCGCGCGGGCTGCGCTGATACGCGATCGCCTCGGCAACACCGGCAGCTTGATCAGCACGAGGGCCGATGGCTTGTACGAGTTCGATATCCCGGGAGAGGTCGCGGCGCAGCTCGGCGACGCCGGGGTCACCCGGATCCAGGCGCTGGGTCGCTGCACCGAGGAAGAGGTCGACGTCTTCTTCTCGCATCGCGGCGAGCAGGGCA
>DASQXO010000063.1:0-2522 GCA_035639655.1 Candidatus Dormiibacterota bacterium | reverse complement strand
ACGGCGCGCAGCGCGAGGTCCACTTCTCCGTGCGCAGTCGTGTCCGGATGCGCCGGTTCACGCCCGACGACGCCACGCGCTACGTCGCGACCGGCGAGCCGCTCGACGCCGCGGGCTCGTACAAGATCCAGGGCGCCGGCGGCGGGCTGGTCGAGTCGTTCGAGGGCTGCCTCGCGAACATCGTCGGCTTCCCCCTCTGCCACGCGTACGAGGCGCTCCGGTGGGCGGGCCGGTCCTTCCCGGAGCGCCCGGAGGTCGCATGTCAGCGACACTTTGCGTTCGTCTGCCCGGTCTGGCGCCGGGCGCAGGCGCAGGGCCGCTTCGCGCGCGAGGGCGCTAGCTATGCGACCTGGAGCGAGGCGCGATAACGCACGTCCCCCGAGCGGGTATGCGGGTACTAGGGTCGCCTGCGTACCACCGTACTCGCCGCCATGACTAGAAAGGACTGATCCGGCCGCGCAGCATCACGCGGGATGAAGTTCTGGCAGAAGGTCCTCGTCGCTCTCGTCGTCGTCGGCGTCGTGCCGATCCTCGTGGTGAGCGCCGTGAGCGTGACGCGGACCCGAGACCAGCTCACCGCCCTCGGCGTCACCAACATCCAGCAGCGCTCCACCTCGACCGGCTCGGCGATCGACGCCTACCTCCAGAGCCGCCTCGGCGACATCGTGCTCGTCTCGAAGCTCCCCGACATCGTGAAGTACGCGCAGAACACCGGCGACGGCGGGGCGAAGGCGAGCGCGCGGGCGGCGCTCTCCGCGGCCGCTGCGCGTTCACCCGAGTACGAGTCCGTCGCCGTCGTGGACAAGAACGGCACGATCGCGGCGGCCTCGCTGCAGAGCGACGAGGGCACGAGCGTGAAGTTCCGCGAGTACTTCACGACCGCGCTCGCGGGCACGCCGTACATCAGCGACCCCTCGTACTCGGTGATCACGCTGCGTCCGGCGCTCTTCTTCTCCTCGCCGGTGCGTGACGACAAGGGTCAGGTCCTCGCGGTCGTGCGCACGCGCGTGAACCTGAACGCGGTGTGGGACCTCGTCGAGGCCGACGCCGGCTCCGTCGGCCCCGGCGCGCACGGCTTCCTCGTCGACGACTACGGCATCCGCATCGCGGTCTCCGAGACGAAGGGCCACCGCGACCAGGCCGACTCGCTCATCTACAAGCCGATCGCGCCGATCGACCCGCAGGTCGCGACGAAGCTCGCCGCGGACAAGCGGTTCGGCACGAAGACGCCGGACCAGCTCGTCGTCGATCCGCTGCCGGAGTTGAAGACCGCCCTGGACGCCATGAAGACGCCGGGCTCGTCGACGGCGTTCGCCTACGCCGTCGGCGGCGCCGACCAGCGCGGCGTCACGACGCGCCTGCGCTCGAAGCCGTGGGCCTACGTGCTCGCGATCCCGCTCGCCGAGTACACCCGCGCCGCCGACGACGCGACCGCGAACGCGGCCATCACGATCGCGATCGGCCTCGTGCTGTCGCTGCTCATGGCCGTCGCGCTCACGCGCTCGCTCGTCGGCCCGCTGCGCCGCCTGCTCCACCGCGCGACGCAGGTCTCCACCGGCGACGTGGATCTGCGCGAGGCGTACTTCGACACGCAGACCGGCGACGACGTCATCCGCGACGTCGCGTCGGCGTTCGACCGCATGCTCACGGCGCTGCGCTTCTACGCGCTCGCCGACGACGACGCGGCGCGCGCGCCGGTGCGCCGGTGAACCTCCTCTCCCAGCAGCTCCTCGCCGTCTGCAAGCGGTACCTCGGTCCCGCCGCCGGGCCGTTCCTCCACGCCGAGCTTCGCGCCATGGGCACCGACACGAACCGGATCGACCCGACGCAGCTGCCGCTCTTCGTGACGAGCGCGATGCCGCGCGCGGCGCAGCTGATGGGGCAGGGGAGAGCCGCGGAGTTCCGGACCGCGATCCTCGCCTGCGCCTCGATGCCGGATCGGCGCCCGGCGGACGGGGCGCACCGGCTCGCGAGCGACGCCGCCGCATCGCTGCTGCAGCGCGGCCGTCCGCGCGAGGCGGTCCTCGCGTATCGCGAGCTCGTCGCGAAGCACGGCGACCCCGACTCGTACCGCGGCCTCGCGAAGGCGCACGTCGCGAGCGGCGACCGGGAGGGCGCCGTGCGCGTCCTGCGCGAGGGCGCCGCCGCGCGGCTGCGCGTGCATGACCGCGCCGGCGAGCTCGAGCTCTTGTCGGAGGCCGTCCTCGTCGCGCCGACCGATCTCACCGCGCACCGCCGGCTCGCGGCGGCGATGGCTAACGGCGGCGATCTCGCCGGTGCCTGCGCGGAGTACCGGCGGTTCGTCGATGCCGTGCTCGCCTCCGGCGATGCGCGCCGCGCGCTACTCGAGCTCGCCTACGGCAGGGAGATCCTCGGTGAGCTGCCGGAGCTCCTCGCGCTCGTCGACCGCGTCACCGCGCGCTCAGCCCCCGAGCGCGCGAATTCGGTCGACGAGCCGAGGAGCCCCGCAGCCCGAGACGCCGCGACGGACGAGCCGATCGACTTCCAGAAGGCCGCGCTGC
>DASQXO010000062.1:0-17935 GCA_035639655.1 Candidatus Dormiibacterota bacterium | reverse complement strand
AATCCGTCACCGAAGGCCACCCGGACAAGCTCTGCGATCAGGTCTCCGATGCGGTCCTCGATGCGATCCTCACCGACGATCCCGACGCGCGCGTCGCATGCGAGACCGCGACGACGACCGGCACCGTGCTCGTCGCCGGCGAGGTCACGACGAGCGCGTACGTCGACGTCAACCAGATCGTCCGGGGCGTCGTTCGGGATATCGGCTACACGAACGCCGACTACGGCTTCGACTACCAGACCTGCGGCGTGCTGACCGCGATCAAGGAGCAGTCCCCGGACATTGCGGCCGGCGTCGACGAGGCGCTCGAGGCGAAGGAGGGGATGGACGCGCACGAGATCGGGGCGGGGGATCAGGGCATGATGTTCGGCTTCGCCGTCAGGGAGACGCGCGAGCTCATGCCCATGCCGATCACCCTCGCGCACCGCGTCGCGAAGGAGCTCGCCGCCGCGCGAAAGGCGCGGCGGATCTCTTTCCTGCGTCCGGACGGCAAGAGCCAGGTGACCGTCGAGTACCGCCATGGTCGGCCGGTCCGCGTGGACAAGGTCGTCGTCGCCGCCCAGCACGATCCGGACGTGGCGCAGACGACGATCCGCGAGGCGATCGAAGAGGAGGTCATCAAGCGCGCGATCCCGGCCGAGCTGCTCGACCGCAACACCCGCTACATCATCAACGCGACCGGACGCTTCGTGATCGGCGGCCCGATGGGCGACGCCGGCCTCACCGGGCGGAAGATCATCGTCGACACGTACGGCGGCTACGCGCGTCACGGCGGCGGCGCGTTCTCCGGCAAAGATCCGACGAAGGTCGATCGCTCCGGCTCGTACATCGCGCGGTACGTCGCGAAGAACGTCGTCGCCGCCAACCTCGCCGACCGCTTCGAGCTCCAGATCGCGTACGTCATCGGCGTCGCGCGGCCGATCTCGCTGAACGTCGAGACCTACGGCACGGGCCGCGTCCCCGACGCGCTGATCCAGCAGCTGATCGAGAAGCACGTCGACCTGCGGCCACACGCGATCATCTCGCGCTTCCGGCTGCAGCGTCCCATCTACCGCCAGACGGCGTCGTACGGCCACTTCGGCCGTCTCGACCTCGACCTGCCGTGGGAGCGCGCCGATCTCGCCGAGACGTTCGCGCGGGAAGCCGGCGTCGCACCGCCCGTCGCGGCCACGTAGCGTCGCCTGACCGCTCGCCGGCCGATCACGCCGCAGGTCGCGTTGGCACGCGGTCTGCCGCGCACGCACGCGGAGGTGACCTCACATGGCGGCGTACGTACATCCTCGTTCGACCTCGTGGGGCGCCGTGCTCGGTGGGTGGCTCGCCGCGCTCGGCTCGCTCGCGATCTTCTTCCCGCTCGCCGCGCTCGCGGCAGGATTCACGCCGGCGGCGCAGGCGCGCGTCGACGATCCGACCCTCGCGTTCCCACTCGTACTCGCGCTCTTCCTCTCGTGGCTCATCGGCGGATACGTCGCCGGGCGCATGTCGGGATATCGCCGCAGCTGGCACGGCCTCATGAGCGCGATCTGGGGACTGTTCGTCGCCCTGGTCGTGGCGCTCGTCGCCGGCGGCAACGCCGGAGCGTTCTCGAACCTCGGCGCTTCCATGCCGCGTCTCGACGTGAGCGCGTTCGGTAACGCGGCCGTGTTCGGGTTCGTCCTCGGTATCGCGGCGACGATCATCGCCGGCTGGCTCGGCGGGCTCCTCGCGCCGCCACCGTACGTCCCGGCCGTCGCACCGCGTGAGGCGGTCGCAACACGGCGCGAGCCGGTCGTCGCGCGACGCGAGCCGGTGATGCCGCGACGCGACGTCGTCCGCGAACGCCCGGTCCGCGAGCGTGAGCCGTCCTTCTGGGACCGGCTGACGGGTCGCGACCGTGAGGCCGCGCGCGAGCGCGAGACCGCGCGCGAGCGCGAGGTCGTGTCGGACCGCGAGCGCGAAGGCGAAGGGCTCGTGCCGCCGGCGCAGCCGGTCGGCGCCGAGCGCGACGGCAAGACCGTTCGCGAAGACACCGAGACGCCTCGCTGAAACAGCGGCAGCGCACCGTCGCCATGGCGCGGCGCATCGCTCGGGCGGTGCTGCCGACGCGCCATGGCGACTTCCAGATCGCGGTGTACCGCGCGCGGGGCCGCGAGACGATCGCGCTCGTGCGCGAGCCGCTCGGCCGCGTTCCGCTCGTCCGCCTTCACTCGAAGTGCATCACCGGCGACACGCTCGGCTCGTTGCGCTGCGATTGCGGCGATCAGCTCGATGCGGCGCTCTCACTGATCGGACGCGTCGGCGGCGTCCTTCTCTACCTACCGCAAGAGGGGCGCGGCATCGGTATCGCGAACAAGGTGCGCGCGTATGCGTTGCAGGATCGCGGGTTCGATACCGTCGACGCGAACCTCGCGCTCGGCCTTCCGGTCGACGCGCGCGAGTATCGCTCCGCGGCGGCGGTGCTCCGCGCGCTCGGCCTGCACCGCGTGAGGCTCATCACGAACAACCCGGAGAAGCAGAGCGACCTCGAGGCCGAAGGCATCGTCGTCGTCGAGCGCGTCCCGATCGAAACGTCTCCAAATCTCGTCAACTTGACGTACCTCGAGACCAAGGCCGCGCGCATGGGCCACCTCATCCTCGGACGCGGCGAGGAACAGGTCGCGGGCTGACCCCGACGTACTGATCCGAACGTACGCAGTCGCCTCCCCCGAAGGGGTCCCCCGATCCCAGCGGCATGCGCTTTGCTTTACCCGTGCACGTGAGCCAGGTGGCATTCGATCGCTTCTTCGTGGAGCTGCCGATGCCCGAGCCTGGCTACGCCCCTCTCGCCGACCAGGAAGAGGTCGACCACCTTGTCCGCTTTCTCTGGGAGTACGACACGCCACCGCTCCTGGCGCTCGTCGCGGACGACGCGTCGTGGTGCCAGCCGTGGTCGCCGCGCCGCGTGTCGTGGGTTCCGGAGGATGCCGATACCGGTGCGCTCGAGATCGCGTGGCATCCGGGCCGAGGCGGCCACGTGGTCGTGCTCAACTCAGAGGACGACCTGCGTCGCTTCCTCGCCGCGTGCCCCGCGATCTCGCGGGTGGCTCTGTTGTGGCCGCGCGTCGACGTCGGGAAGAGCCTGATGACGCTCGCCGAGCGCGACGACTGGCGTCTTGCGGCCGACGCGATGGCCCGCTTCGCCCAGCAGGGCGCGCAGATCACCGTCCAGCAGCTTCGCTAAGGAGCGTTTAGCGGCGCAGGCCGAGCTGCGAGTACAGCGAGGTCGCGCGCGAGAACTGCGCGCCGAGGAACGTCGTCATCCCCTGCGTCGTCGCGTCGTCGATCCAGCCGTTCGCGCGGACCGCCTCGGCCCACTGCGACGAGTTCCGCGTGCGATCGACGATGCCGCGCAGCTCGGCGAGGCGCGAGGCGCTGATCGACGCGGGAGCCACGAGCAGTGCCCAGTCCGGAGCGGACACGTCGATCGTCGCCTCGCGCAGCGTGGGCAGGTCGACGCCGGGCACGCGCGCGTCGGTCGCGACGCCGAGCGCGCGGAGCGTGCCGGATGCGAGCGTCGCCTTCACGTCGGCGTAACGCGCCACGAGCACGTCCGACTGCCCGGACGAGACGCCCGTCGCGGCGTCCTGCACCGACCCGTACGCGGCATATACGAGCGCGGAGGCGCCGTTCTCGGCGTCCCGCACGAGGAGCGCCGCGACCTCGTGCTCGATCGAGCCGATCTCCGCGCCGGCAAAGCGGAGGCTGGAGGGATCCTCGGTGAGCTTCTTCTTCAGCGCCGCGGCGTCGGTGATCGGCGAGCGCGGCGCGACGGCAATGACGAGCGGCGCGCTCGCGAGCCGCGCGACCGGCACCTGCTCTTCGAGACGCGGCGTGGCGCCGTCGAGGAGCTCCGCCGCGATCGCCCGCGTATCGACGACCGCGACCGCGCCGGAACGCCCGAGCATGTCGGCGAGCGCATCCACGCCGCGGTGGCCGCCGCGGAAGACGCGCGCGGCGGCGGGCAGGAGCGCGGCGCGGCGGCCGAGGTCTCCACCCTCGTCCGCGCCGACGAGCACGGCGCCGACCGTCGCCTCGCCGGCAGTCGCGGTCGCGGTCGGGGCGGGCGCTTCGGAACAAGCGGCGGCGAGGAGGAGAACGATCGTGAGGAAGGCTCGCACTTGCCTGCCCACTCTAACGATTTCGGCCGCTGGAATGAGCCGTTTCCTGCCGAGAGGCGTAAGTATGTGAGGACCCAGCTCTTTCAAAGGGGGAAGAACGAGCATGGTGGCCGAGACACGCCGTCTCACACGACGCGAATTCCTCGTCGCGACGGGAGCCCTCGCGGCCGTCGCCTGTAGCCCCGCCGCACCAGGCGCCTCGCCGTCGGGCACCGCTGGGAAGGCGAAGTACGGCGGCACCGTGACGATGGCGCTCGAGAACGACGTCGTCGACTTCGACCCGCTGAAGTCGCGCGCGTTCGTCGATCGCAACATCTACTACCAGATCTACGACTCGCTCGTTCGCGTCGACGAGGACGGCAAGATCATCCCGTGGCTGGCGACGAAGTGGGACGTCGCGAGCGACCAGAAGAGCGTCACGTTCACGCTGCGTGACGACGTCACCTTCCACGACGGCACGAAGTTCGACGCCGACTCCGTGAAGTGGAACATCGAGCGCTACATCAAGACGCAGGGCTCGCAGCGCGCCGGCGAGCTCGCGTCGGTCGCGAGCGTCGACGTGGTGAATCCGACGACGGTGAAGTTCACGCTGAAGAGCCCGTTCTCGCCGCTCCTCGCGAACCTCGTCGACCGCGCCGGGATGATGATCTCGCGCAAGGCGTTCGAGGCCATCCCGAGCGCGGACGACTTCGATCGCAAGGCGTTCAAGGCCGGCAGCGGGCCGTTCATGCTCACCGAGGCGGTCAAGGACGACCACATCACGCTGGAGAAGAACCCGAACTGGTGGGGCACGGACGGCGGGAACAAGCTGCCGTACCTGGACAAGATCACGATCAGACCGATCACCTCGAGCGACGTCCGCTTCACCAACCTGCGCACGGGGGACGCCCACGTCGCGAACAACATCGCCGGCAAGGACGTGCCGACGGCGAAGTCGGACTCGTCGCTCAACTACCAGGAGAAGCCGGCGTACTCGTTCCGCTCGCTCATCCCGAACCGCGCGAAGGGGTTCGTCTTCGAGGACGCGCGCAACGTGAAGGCGGTCTCGATGGCGATCGACCGGCAGGAGCTCCTGGAGAAGGGCTACTTCAACCTCGGCGTCGTCGGCTACGGCACGATCGCGCCGAAACACTTCGCCTACGACCCGAGCTTCAAGCCCTACGAGAAGGCCGATGCGGCGGGCGCGAAGGCGCTCATCCAGCAAGTCGGGAAACCGCTCACGTTCGACCTCCTGATCGCCTCGGGAGACCCGGTCGGGCTCCAGCTGGCGCAGCTGATCCAGGCGCAGCTGAAGAAGGCCGACATCACGATGAACATCCAGCAGCTCGAGTTCGCCAAGATCCTCGATCTCCAGTCGGCGCACACGTTCAAGGACATGGCCTTCACCGGCTGGAGCGGCCGCGTCGACCCGGACGGGAACACGTACGACCACGTGTACACCAAACGGCCGTTCAACGATTCGTCCTACTCGAACGCGGACGTGGACAAGTTCCTCGACCAGGAGCGCGCGACGAGCGACGAGTCCGCGCGCAAGACCGCGTTCCGGTCGGCGGAGAAGATCTACGTGGTCGACGACCCGGCGCGGGTGTGGCTCGGTTTCGGCGCGGCGCAGCTACTGACGTCGAAGAAGGTAAAGGCTCCGCCGGTCTACCCCGACCAGATCGTGCGCTACCACCTCATGTCGATGGCGTCCTGACCAACTGAGTAGGGAGGCGGCGTGGGCGGATACATCCTCCGTCGCCTCCTGCTCATGGTCCCCGTCGCGTTCCTCGTCACGATCATCGTTTTCGCGCTGATCCACCTCTCGCCCGGCGACCCGCTCGTCATCTACGCCGGCGAGGAGCGCGACGAGGCCGTCATCGCGGTCCTGCGGCACGAGTACGGGCTCGACCAGCCGCTTCCGGTCCAGTACGTGGTTTGGCTCGAGCACGCGCTTCGCGGAGACCTCGGCCGCTCCCTGCGCACGCACCAGCCCGTCGTCGAGGCCGTCGTCGAGCGCGTGCCGGCGACGTTCGAGCTCGGGCTCGCCGCGCTCTTCATCTCGGTGAGCATCGGGCTCGTCGTCGGGACGCTCTCGGCGGTGAAACGGAACTCGCCGCTCGATCTGCTCGCGACGGGCTTCACCATCGCGGGCGTCTCGCTGCCGAACTTCTTCCTCGGCCTCGTCCTGATCCTCGTCTTCTCGCTGGCGATCAGGCTGTTCCCGCCCGGCGGGTACGCGCCGCTCTTCGGCGAGCCTGTCGACAATCTGCGCCACCTCGTCCTGCCCGCCGTCACGCTCGCGACCGCCTCGCTCGCGGTGAACACGCGGCAGATCCGCTCGAGCCTGCTGGACACGTTCGGACAGGACTACGTCCGGACGGCGCGCGCGAAGGGGCTGAGCGAGGCGATCATCGTCGCGCGGCACGCGATGAAGAACGCGCTCATCCCGGTCGTGACGATCATCGGCCTGCAGGTCGGCGCGATCATCGAGGGCGCGATCGTGACCGAGCAGATCTACTCGTGGCCGGGCATCGGGAAGCTCGCCGTCGACAGCATCGCCGGCCGCGACTATCCCGTCGTGCAGACGATCGTGCTGCTGTCGGCGCTCTCGTACATGTTCACCACGCTCGTCGTCGACGTCCTCTACGCGTGGCTCGACCCGCGCATCTCGTACGGGCGGGCGCGGTCGTGATCTGGTTCATCCGGCGCAATCCGCGCATCGTCATCGGCGGCGCGCTCGTCACCCTCCTGCTGCTCGTCGCGCTCGCCGCGCCGTTCGTCGCACCGTACGACCCCGTCGAGGTCGACGTCTCGCGATCGCTGCTGCCGCCGTCGCCGGAGCACTGGCTCGGCACCGACGATCTCGGGCGCGACGTGCTCTCGCGCGTGATCTGGGGCTCGCGCGTCTCGCTCTCGGTCGGCGTGATCTCCGTCTCGATCGGGTTCATCATCGGCGTCTCGGTCGGGTTGCTCGCCGGGTACCTCGGAGGACTCGTCGATCTCATCGCGATGCGCGCGATCGATGCCCTCCTCGCGTTCCCCGCGCTCATCCTCGCGATCGCGATCACCGCGGCGCTCGGCCCCCAGCTGCAGAACGCGATGATCGCCATCGGCGTCGTCGCCATACCGCTCTACGCCCGGCTCACGCGCGGCCAGGTCCTCTCCGTGCGCGAGCGGGATTTCCTCACGGCGGCGCGCACCGTCGGCGTACCGCCGACGCGGCTCGTGCTGCGCCACATCTTCCCGAACATCACGAACCCGCTCGTCGTGCAGGCGACCCTCTCGACGGCGTTCGCGATCCTCGCCGAGGCGACGCTCTCGTTCCTCGGGCTCGGCGCGCAGCCGCCGACGCCGACCTGGGGCGCGGACATCTTCTACTCGCAGCGCTGGCTGACGAACTTGAAGTGGTGGATGAGCGTCGGGCCCGGGCTCGGGATCTTCCTCGCGGTCTTCGCGTTCAATTTCCTCGGCGACGCGCTGCGGGACGCGCTCGACCCGCGGCTTCGCCGCAGCGCCTGATCGCCCTTACTCTCGGGACGTGCGCGATCGCGCTCGCATGCCGGCGTGGCCGCGGTTTCTGCGCGCCGCGCTCCGCGTCGCGATGCGGATCGTGTTCCGTCCGCGCGTCGTCGGCACGACGCCGCCGCGCGGCCCATACGTCATCGTCGCAAACCACCGCTCGTGGCTCGACGGTTTCATGCTCCTGAGCGAGCTCCCGCCGGAGCCGCGGCTCTACTTCTTCGCCGATTACAACGCGACCGCCGGCTCGTGGTGGAAGCGCCTGGTCATCGGCTCGCTCGGCGCGTTCGTGCTGGTCGACCGGCGCAGGGCGTTCGACCGCAGCGCGCTCGCCGATGCCAGCCGCCTGCTCCGCGAGGGCGGCGTGCTCGTGTACTTCCCCGAGGGCATGCCGGCGCACGATGAGGAGCGGGTCGATCCGTTCCGCCGGGGCATCGGCTACCTCGCCCTCCAGGCGCGCGTCCCGATCGTGCCGGTATGGATGCGCGGCACGGGTGAGCTGTACCTCGGCCGCGAGGTGACGGCCAAGATCGGCGCGCCGCTCGCCGTGCCCGAGCTCATGCCCACGAAGGAGAACACCGAGCGCGTCTCGCGGCAGCTCCGCGACGAAGTCCTCAAGCTCGCCGAGCCCTGGGTGGAACCGCACGTCGCGCACAAACGTCTGCGCTGGCTGACGCATCTCTTCTGACGCCTGCCGCAGCCTCGAGCGCCTACCGCTCTGCCGTTCGTGCGCAGGTTGGCACGACGACTGCTTAAGCGGCCGCCGGCTGTGAGAAGGCGTCAGCAGGTCGAGGGAGCACGACAGTGATCGACTACAACGCGATCCTCGCGAACTTCCTGGAGAACCAGACCACGCAGGCCGCGCTCCGCACGGTCAGCCTCTCCCTCACGGGCCTCTACCTCGCGACGCTCTTCTGGGCGGCCCGCGACGCCGCGAGTCGCATCGCCGATCGCCGGGTCGTGTTCCTCATGGTGCTGCTCGCGGCGGTCCCGTTCGTCGGGATCCCGCTGTACGTCCTCCTCCGTCCGGCACGAACGCTCGCCGAGAACCAGGAGTCCGTGCTCGCGCGCGAAGCGCTCGACGCCGAGCTCGCGCGGGTCCCGCGCTGCCCGACCTGCGCCGCGCCCGCGGAGCTCGACTGGCGCTACTGCGCCCACTGCAGCGCGGTGCTCACGCACGCATGCCCGAGCTGCGCGAGGACCGTGCGGACGGGCTGGGCGGCTTGCCCGTTCTGCTCGGCGGAGCTCGGCATTCGGGGCTGGCGGCTCGAGCCCGAGCTTACGACCGTGCCGCAGACCGCCTGACCGCCCTGGCGGCACGCGCCCTGCATCTCGTTCAGGACCAAAAGGAGGTGATCGACGATGGCAGGCACCTACAGCTGTAAGCAGTGCGGGCAGTCCTTCGGCTCGAACGACGAGCTCGAGCAGCACAACCAGAAGATGCACATGGCCGGCACTGGCGGCGGCTCGATGGGCGGCGGCATGGGCCGCGGCGGGATGGGCGGCATGGACGCCGGCGAAAGCGGAACGGCCGGGGGCGACAAGGGCGACAAGGGCCGGACCCAGGGCGACGTCGGGAAAGAGCGGCGCTAGTCACTCTTTCTGGATTCGCGAGATGGGCGACCTGACGAGGCCGCCCATCTTCGGTTCTGGCGGGTCAATACCATCGCGTTCCGATGCGCTTCGGGCGGTACGACATCCACCTCTTCTCCGCGGGCACCTTCAAACAGGACGGCGGCCTCATGTTCGGGGTCGTCCCGAAGGTCGTGTGGGAGCGCGTGCTCGCGCCGGACGAGCGCAATCGCGTGACCGTGCCGATGAACTGCCTCGTCGTCCGCGACGAGCGCAACGTCCTGCTCTTCGAGACCGGCGCGGGCGACAAGCTCGAGGCGAAGTGGGCGGAGATCTGGGGCATCGACCCGCGCGAGCACGTGCGGCACAAGCTCGCTGAGCGCGGGATCGGCGTGCGCGACGTCACGCTCGTCGTGAACACCCACCTGCACTTCGATCACGCCGGCGGGAACACCGCCCGCGACGAGCGCGGAGCTGTCGGCCCGACGTTCCCGCGGGCGCGGTACGTGTTCCAGCGCGTGGAGTGGGACGACGCGATGCACCCGCACGAGCGGAGCCGCGCCTCGTACTTCGCCGACGACTTCGCGCCGCTCGAGCGCGCCGCCGAGTTCGTCGAGGGCGAGGCGGAGCTGCTGCCCGGACTCCGCGTCGTGCGCGTGAAGGGTCACACGCGCGCGACGCAGTACCTTCTCCTGCGCCAGGACGGCCGCACGCTTTTCTTCTCCTGCGACTTCATGATGTCGCGCCACCATCTGCCGCTGCCGTGGATCCCGGCGCTCGACCTCTACCCGATGGACACGCTCGAGGCGAAGCGCGAGCTGCTGCCGCGCGCCGTCGCCGAAGAGTGGCTCGTCGCGTTCACGCACGACCTGCCGCGTTTCGGTCGCGTGCGCGAGCGCGACGGGAAGTACGTGTTCGAGGAGGCGGCCCCGGCGTGACGACGCCGATCAGCGCCGACGTCTGCGTCATCGGCGCCGGGCTCGTCGGCTGTGCCTGCGCGTACCAGCTCGCGAAACGCGGCGCGAACGTCATCGTGCTCGAGCGCGCCTGGCCCGGCGCGGGATCGTCCGGCGGCGGCATGGGCGGGTTCCGCCAGCAGTTCGCCGACGCCGTCGACGCCGCGCTCGTGCGGGCGAGCCTGCCGATCATCGACTCGCTCGCGCCGGAGGCGATGGCGCCGCGTGGCTATCTCTTCGTCGCCGAGACCGAGGCCGGCGTCCGCGAGCTCGAGGCCGGCGCCGACGCGATGCGCCGCTTCGGCGTTCGCGCGCGCATGGTCGACGCGCGCGAGATCGCCGACCTCGTCCCCGGGATCGCGATCGCGGATCTGGCCGGCGGTCGGTTCGGGGAGGACGACGGCTGGGGCGATCCGCGGCTCGTGCTCGACCGCACCGTATCCGCCGCGCGCGACCTCGGCGCGCGGATCCTCGAGCGCCAGAACGTCACCACGCTTGACGCCCGCGACGGCCACATCGGGAAGGTCGAGGCCACGAGCGTCGTCGTGCTCGCCGCGCACGTGCTCGTCGCGTGCGGCGCGTGGACCGCGGACCTCCTCGCGAGCTGCGGCGTCGACGTGCCGATCTGGCCGTACCGTCGACAGATCGCGCGCGCCGGTCCGTTCGAGGACCTCGCGCGGATCCCGATGACGATCGAGTGGGAGTCGGGGCTGCACTTCCGCCCGAAGGGTGCCGACCAGCTCTTCTCGATGCCGAACCTCCGCCGCGACGGCACGCTCGAAAAGGGGCCGTCGTCGCGAATGCCGGCGCCGCCGCTCGTCGTCGACCCGCGCGCCCTCGCGTGGGCGCGGCAAAAGGCGGCGGCGCGCCATCCGGCTTTCGCCGACCTTCGCTTCGCGGAGGCGTGGGCCTGCTACTACGAGATGACGCCGGACGACCATCCGATCCTCGGCGCGGTCCCGGAGATCGAGGGGCTCTATGTCGCCGCGGGGTTCTCGGGGCACGGCTTCATGCAGTCCGCTGCCGTCGGCGCGTGCATGGCCGAGCTGCTCACCGAGGGCGCCGCGCGCACCGTCGACATCGGCGATTTCTCGCTCGGGCGCTTTCGCGCGAACGCCTCGCGCTTCTCGGCGTCGGTGCTCTAGAAGCGCAGCGTCGCGAGGTCCCCGATGCGGGCGATCGTGTGGTCCGGCTCGCGGCAGCCGTCCGTGTCGCGCGCGTACTTGCCCTGACGGACGAACACGGTCACGACGCCCGGCTCGTGCCCCTTGACCTCGTGCAGGATGCGCGGCTTGTCGTCGACGAGGACGTAGCCGTCGGCCGGGAAGCGCTCGCGGACCTCGTCGAGGCTCGTCTCCTTGTGCTCGTAGATGAGGACGCGACCGTCCACGGCGCGCGCGAGGCCGGAGCGCCCGATCTTCGCGGCCTGGAAGATGAGGTCGCCGTCGGAGAGGATCACCGTCGTCCCCTGGCGCGAGAGCGCGTCGATCGCGGCGAGCGCGCCGGGGAACAGGTACTGCGCGAAGGCGTGGCCGAGGACCGTCGCGCAGACCTCGGTGTAGCGCGGCTCGCCGGGGAACTCGCGCGCGAAGCGGCGTAGCGTCTCCGGATAGTCGACGTAGCCGCAGGCGGCGCGCACCTCCTCGTAGATCGCGTGAAACCGCTCGGTGCGCTCGTCGCCGAGCATCGACCGGACCTCGCGGTCGAGGTCGGCGTTGAAGCGATCGTTGTCGAGCAGCGTGTTGTCGACGTCGAGCAGGAACACGAGCGCGGTCACGACACCATGATGGCGGCAGGGCGGCGGCGCGCGTTCGGCGGGTCGAGCGCAAAGCGGATGACGATCGTCGCGTGCCGTTCTTCGCCGTCACTCCGTCAAGCGCTGAGCGTCCTCGCGCCGCCACCGGCGGGAGACTTGCGTCGACCGTTCTGCGCGGGAGGTCACCGATGTTGAACTGGAGCGACTCGACGCTCGCTCGATTGCGGCGCGAGGAGATGGTTCGCGAGGCCGAGCTCGACCGCCTCGCCAGCGAGGCCGCCGGTCCGCGGTCGAGCCTGGCCCAATCCCTGCGCCGTGCCGCGCCGCAGCTCGCAGCCATCGCGGTCGCGTTCGGCGCAATCGCGTTCCTGCTGCGCTAGATACCGACGAGCCGTCGCAACCAGAACGCATCGCGTTCCGGGAGCGTGGCGATGCGCATCCCAACGAGGGTCAGCGCGCCGCCGGCGAGCTGCAGCGGCGTGACGCGCTCACCGAGCAGGAGCGCGGCGAGGATGAGCGTCCCGACCGGGACCATGTAGCTCGTGAGCGCCGCGCGGCCCGCGCCGATCCGCACGACGGAGCGGTAGAAGCCGACGAACCCGATGACCGTCGGGAACAGGACCATGTACGCGATCGCGGTCCACGTCTCGGTGGACCACGTCGCGAGCGTGCCGAGGCGGCCCTCGACGACTGCGAGCGGGACGAGCAGCACGCCGCCCGCGAACGAGGCCGCCGCGGTCACGCCGAGCGGCGAGCCGAAGCGCAGCACGTGCTTTCCGATGACGGTGTAGAGCGCCCAGCACATCCCGCCGCCGAGGATCAGCACATCGCCGAGCAGGCGCGACTCGCTGCCGTTCGCGATGCCCGCTCCGCCGACCACGACGAGCGCGACGCCGGCGACGGACAGGCCGAGCCCGACGATGGACTCGCGCCGCAGCGGCTCCGCGGCGAAGAGCGCGGCAAGCACCGTTGCGAGCGCGGGCGTGAACGTCGGCACGAGCAGTCCGCCGTCGCTTGCCGGCGCCGACAGCAGGCCGATGAACACGAGGGCGTTGTATCCGACGATCCCCGTGATCGCGAGCGCGAGCAGAGCGGGCCAGCGCGACCACGGGACGCCGGCGCCGGTGGCGCGCGAGAGCGCGAGGAGGATCGCGCCCGCCGCGAGGAAGCGCGCGGCGGACCATGCTAGGGGCGGCGCCGATTGATCGGCGACTTTTCCCGCGATCCAGCCGCCGGACCAAGTGAGCGCCACGACGCCCATCAGCGCCCAATCGCCGAGTCGCACCGCCGTATGTTCACATCGCCCGATGCGCATACCATCGGACCGAGGTGACCCAGCCGATCGTCTTCGGAACCGACGGGTGGCGGGCCCGCATCGCCGAGGACTACACCTTCGAGAACGTTCGGATCTGCGCGCAGTCGGTCGCCGATTGGGTGAACGCGTCCGGCGAGAGCTCACGCGGCGCCGTCGTCGGCTACGACCGGCGCTTCGGCTCCGAGTATTTCGCGCAGGCCGCGGCCGAGGTCCTCGCCGCGAACGGCGTGCGCACGGTGCTCGCGGACAAGGCCTCACCGACGCAGTCGATCTCGTACGCGGTGCCGGTGCAGCGCGCGTTCTGCGGCGTCGTGATCACGGCGTCGCACAACCCCTGGACCGACAACGGCTTCAAGGTGAAGACGCAATCGGGGGCGGCCGCCGCGCCGGATGTCCTCGCGGTCCTCGAGCGCTCGATCCGCGAGATGGAAGCCGGGAAGCGCGCGCCGAAGCAGGACGACGCGCGCGGCGTGCCGAGCTTCGATCCGAAGGCGCCGTACCTCGCTCGGGTCGCGCAGCTGTTCGACCTCGAGCAGATGCGCGACGCCGGACTCACGATCGTCGCCGAGCCGCTGTTCGGCTGCGCCGCGGGGTACTTCAGCGAGCTTCTCGGCGGCGGAAAGACGAAGGTCATCGAGCTCCACCAGGAGCGCAACCCGTACTTCGGCGGCGTGAACCCCGAGCCGATCCCGCCGAACATCGGCGAGTTCCTGGCGCGCATCCCGGAGGAGCGAGCCGACATCGGCCTCGCCGTCGACGGCGACGCCGATCGCGCGGGCTTCGCCGACGAGCGCGGGAACTTCATCAACCAGCTCCAGGTGTTCGCGCTGCTGATGTGGTACCTGCTCGAGGTCCGCAAGCTCCGCGCGCCGGTCGTGAAGACGGTGAACATGACGCTCATGGCGGACCGCCTCGGTGCGGCCTACGGCGTGCCGGTCTATGAGGTCCCGGTCGGCTTTAAGTACATCGGTCCGAAGATGCAGGAGACCGGCGCGATGATGGGCGGCGAGGAGTCCGGCGGCTTCGGGTTCGCGATGCACCTGCCCGAGCGCGATGGCATCGTCGCCGACCTGTTCCTCCTCGACTTCTGCCTGCGCACGAAGAAGAAGCCGTCGCAGCTCCTCGCCGAGCTGCAGTCGACCTATGGCCCGTCGTACTACCTGCGGCGCGACGTGCGCTTCGCCGCGGACGAGTATCAGGACATCAAAGCGCGAACGCTCGCGCGTCTCGCCGACGAGCATCCCGAGGCGCTCGCGGGCAAGGCGGTGAAGCGCATCGTGCCGCTCGATACGAGGGACGGTGTGAAGTACTTCCGCGACGATGGATCGTGGCTCCTGGTCCGGTTCTCCGGCACCGAGCCGCTCGTGCGCATCTACACCGAGACGCGCGCGCCCGACGAGGTGCAGCCCATGCTCGACGCGGGCGCGATGCTTTCAGGGGTGAAGACATGACGACCGTAAGAGACCCATCGCTCATCGACGACCCGGCGCGCGTGCGTGCCGCCGATCCGGAGGGGATGCTCGATCGCATCCGCGAGCTCGGCCAGCAGGTGCGCGAGGCGTGGAGCCGGACCGGCGAGGTCGAGCTATCGCGCGACCTCGCGCGCGTGCGCGACGTGACGGTCATCGGCATGGGCGGCTCCGCGATCGGCGGCGACCTGGCGGCGGCGCTGCTCATCGACGACATCGCCGTTCCGATGCAGGTGCACCGCGACTACGGCCTGCCGCGCTACGTCGGCCGCGACTCGCTCGTGATCGCCTCGTCGTACTCCGGCAACACCGAGGAGACGCTGTCGGGGTTCGCGGAGGCGCGAAAGCGCGGCGCGAAGATCGTGGCGCTCACGACCGGCGGGAAGTTGGCCGAGGAGGCGAAGGCGGCGGGCGTGCCGCTCGTGACGTTCTCGTACAGCGCTCGTCCGCGCGCGACGCTTGGGTGGTCGCTCGGACTCGTGCTCGGAGCGCTGTCGCGGGTCGGGCTCGTGCGCGATCTCGGCGCGGACATCATGACCGCGCTTGGCGAGCTCGAGCGGTACGCGCGCACGGCGGACCTCGGCAAGGAGCTCGCGCGGCAGCTGCATGGTCGGATCGTCGGCGTGTACGGCGCCGGCCCGATGGGCGTGATGGCGCGGCGGTGGAAGGGTCAGTGGAACGAGAACGCGAAGAACTGGTCGTTCTTCGACGTGATGCCCGAGCTGAACCACAACGCCGTCGTCGGCTTCCCGCACCCGGACATCGCGCCCGAGGCGCTTGCGATCATCTTCCTGCGCAGCTCGCGCGATAACCCGCGCGTGTCCACGCGCTTCGACGTGACCGCGAAGCTGCTCGACCGCGCGAGGATCCCGCACGTCGACCTCCGCTTCCGGGGCGCGAACGTGTTGTCCGAGGCGCTCCAGGCCGTCTACCTCGGCGATCACGTGTCCTTCTACATCACGCTGCTCAACGGAGAGGATCCGTCCCCGAACACGTCGATCGACTACCTCAAGGCGGAGCTCGCGAAGAGCTAAGGAATGCGTCGACCGGACCCTTCCGATCTGTCTTCGGCCCACACGACGGTTAGGCCGAATCGGAAGGGTCCGACGCCCACTCACTTCCGCTTCTGTCCGAACGACGGCACGCCGCTCGTCGCGACGCGGATAGACGGACGCGATCGGCCGGCGTGCCCGAGGTGCGGCTTCGCCGACTTCATGTGGGCGCAGGTCGCGGCGAACGTCGCCGTCGAACGAGACGGCGAGCTGCTCCTCGTGAAGCTGAACTACGGCCCGCGCAGCGGGCTCTGGGCTCTGCCCGGCGGACTCGTCGAAGATGACGAGACGACCGAGGGCGCGGCCGTGCGAGAGACCGAGGAGGAGACCGGCCTGCACGTGGAGCTCGATGGACTCCTCACGACGTGGATGCGGCCGGGCTTTCCGGTCCTCGTCGTGATCTACCGCGGTCACGTCGTGGGCGGCGAGCTGAGAGCCGCGCCGGAGGAGGCGAGCGACGTCGCGTTCTTTCCCAAGAGCGAGCTGCCGTCGCTCGAGGATCTCGCTTGGCCGTCGACGGCGCACGGCGTCGACGCGTGGAAGGCGTTCGAGCGGCCACGGCCGTAGCCCTAGTCGGGCGGAGGACAGCCGAAGCCGGGATCGCCGCCGCGCGTGCAGCGATCAGACGCGGGCGCCGGATTCGCGAGCGGCGGCGCGGGAGCGAAGGTGCGCTCCGGAGGCAGGGACGCGGGCGCGATCGGGCGTGCGCTCGCCGCCGGCGCGCTTGCCGCCTCGGCAGAGTTCGCGGCCGGACCCGGCGCTGCTGGCGCGGCGTCGGTGCCGGCCGAGGCTGACGCGGGCGCGATCGCCGGGACCATGTCGGGCGCGGTGCCGTGGCCACGATCCTCACTCGCCGGGGACGTGACGCGACACGCGACAAGCAGGAAGAGTGCGCCGAGCGCGAGGATCGAAGCGCGTTCGCGCATCGAGCGACTAACGATCGCGCGCATCCTCCTGTTTGCCCCGCATCGCACGGTTTGCCCGCATGGCGCGTACCGCACGGGGCGCGAGCGAACGAATACCGGAACAGGCGAGCAGCCGCCCTCGCGGAGCGCCTCGATACGGAGGATCGTCGTACCTATACTTCGCTCGAAGCCCAACCTCGGTACCAAGAAGCGCGTGGGGAGGTATCGCGGGAATGAACTCGAGCATCATCTCGAAGATCGAGAAGGCGAAGCGGTACGCCGCGGAACCAGAGCGCGTCCGGTTCCAGCAGTTCGAAGTGGACTTCCGCGGTGACAACGACTCTCATCGAGTGAAGCTTGAGGGCGATGCCTGGCATTGCACCTGTGACTACTTCGGCGTGCACAAGATCTGCGCGCACGTGATGGCGCTCGAGCGCCTCTTCGGCTCGCACCTCTCGGACGAGGCCCGCTACGCGCGGGAGCAGATCACCGCCCAACCGCTCTTCACCTAGCTCGCTCGGCCTCGACCCGTCTCCACAGCGCGGCCCAGATCGCCCGGCGCGCTGCGTCGTCCGGCGCCGCGCCCGTTCGCGCGCGGTAGGCGACGACGCCGCGGGCTGCGAGCGCGCCCCACGCCCGCGGCTTCGCGGCGACCGTGTCGTGGAAGAGCGCCGGCCGGTCGACGACGGCGTCGTCCGCGGCGGCCTCGACCGGGTCGGCCAGGTCGAGCTGCAGGAAACCGCCGTCCTCGCGCGTCGCGCCGGCGCACCAGGCCACGCTGGCGCGGAACGGCGGACCGGCGAAGGCGAACGAGTGGTACTCGCCGTTCTCGCCGCACGGGTCGATGCCCTCGGACGCGACCGCGTCGGGGAAAGACGGATCGATGACGCGCCCGAGCCACGCCGCGTCGAGCCGCGCGAGCTCGACGCAGGTGATCACGGCCCTGCCGCCGCCGGCGACGAACTCGCGCAGGAGCGCATCCGCCGCCTCACCCCAGAGAGGCTCGACGTGCTCGAGGCCGGCGCCACGGACCCGCTCCTCGTACCAGGCGCGGACGTCGGCAAGGTGGATGTCGCCGAAGATCACGCCGGCGAACCCGTCGTCGGCGAGCGCGCGGAGCGCGTCGCCGAACCGCTCGGCGAACCGACCCCACGGCGTCGCGACCTGCCGCAGCGGGATGCCGAGCGCGCGCGCCTGCGCCGCGATGAGCTCCGCGCGTGTCGCGTGGAAGCGCACGCGGCGCGTCGTCTCGTCGACGACGTTCAGCAGCGCG
>DASQXO010000061.1:0-26275 GCA_035639655.1 Candidatus Dormiibacterota bacterium | reverse complement strand
GCCGGCGGGATCGAGCCGGTCCCGCAGGACGAGTCGCGCGCCACGTGGTCGCACCGGCTCACGACGGCGGAGTGCGTCCTCGATTTCACGCGCTCCGCACGCGAGAACTGGCGACTCGTGCGCGCCGCCGTTCCGCGGCCGGTCGCGCGGACGTTCTGGCGCGGCCGGCCGCTACTCGTGTGGCACGCGCGCGTGTCCGACAAGACGGAGCCGGAGCATCCCGGTCGTGTGCGCGTCATCGGCGACGAGGTCTGCGTGGACACGCCGGAGCGCCTGTTCGTGCCGCAGATCGTGCAGCCCGCGGGAAAGCGGAAGATGACCGCACCGGAGTGGGTGAGAGGAGCGAGACTGGACGTAGACCACCGGCTTCCGAGTTGATCGATGAATTTCACGCGCATGCATCGTCAGAAGAAGAAGACGGCGACGGAGGGCGAGATGACCGACACGACGACACGGACCGCAGACGCACCGGGCCGCTACGCGGAGGTGAACGGCGTGCGGATGTACTACGAGATCCGCGGCTCCGGCCGGCCGACGATCCTGCTGCACGGCGGGCTCTACTCGATCGAGACCTTCGAGACGAACCTGGATGCGCTCGCCGCGGGCAGGCAGCTCATCGCGGCTGACCTGCAGGGCCACGGCCGCACCGCCGACATCGACCGGCCGATCAGCGCGGAGTTGATGGCGGAGGACATCCGGGCGCTGCTCGACCACTTGCGGATAGAGCGCGCCGACGTCATCGGCTATTCGCTCGGCGGCGGCGTCGCCTTCCACCTTGCGCTCCACCATCCGGCACGCGTGCGCAAGCTCGTCCTCATTTCGACGCCGCTGCGGCGGGACGCGTTCTACCCGGACATCCTGCGACAGCAGGGGCAGGTGAACGCCGCGGCCGCTGAATTCATGAAGCAGACGCCGATGTACGAGCGGTACGCGAGGATCGCGCCGCGACCGCAGGACTGGCCTCGCCTTGTGCAGAAGATCGGCGACTCGATGAAGAACGACTTCGACTACACACGTGACGTCGCGCGGCTCGAGCCGCCGACGATGATCGTCGCCGGCGATGCCGACATCTTCCCGCCGGCTCACGCGGTCGAGGTGTTCGGCCTGCTCGGCGGCGGCCAGCGCGACGGTGGCTGGGACGGATCGGGACGGCCGAAGTCGCGCCTCGCGATCCTCCCGGGTCTCACGCATTACGTGGTCGGCGCGTCGCCGGCGCTCGCCGCGGCCGTGATTCCGTTCCTCGACGAATAGGCCGCGCTCGCTCGAGGCGCGGAACGCCGCGTAGCGACACGTAACATCGATGGCGTGAGACCGCCGATCACCGCCGCCAGCAGCGACGACCTCGCCGCGTGGATGACCTCCCGCGGCGAGCCCGCGTACCGAGCGCGACAGGTGCGTCGCCACCTCTTCGCGGCGGACGCGGCGTCGTTCGGCGAGATGAGCGACCTTCCGAAGTCCCTCCGCGCCGCGCTCGACGAGGCGTTCCGCTTCAGCGCGGTGACGCTCGTCGCGGACACCGTCTCGCACGATCGCGAGACGCACAAAGGCTTGTTCGAGCTCGCGGACGGCGCCAGGGTCGAGGCGGTGCTCATGCCGTATCACCGCATGGGCGACAACAGCGAGTGGACGGTCGAGCGCAACGCCGTCTGCATCTCGACGCAGGCCGGCTGCGCGATGGCCTGCGCGTTCTGCGCGACGGGCGAGATGGGCCTCCTGCGGAATCTATCGGCGGCGGAGATCGTCGATCAGGTCCGCCACTGGCAGCGCGTCCTCGCGGGGCGTGGTGAGCGCGTGAGCCACGTCGTGTTCATGGGGATGGGCGAGCCGCTGCACAACTACGACGCGACCGTCGCCGCGGTCCGAACGCTCGTCGATCCGGACGCGTTCGGGATCAGCGCTCGCCGCATCACCGTCTCGACGGCGGGGGTCGTGCCGAAGGTCGACGCGCTGGCGGCCGAGGCGATCCCGCTCAACCTCGCCGTCAGCCTGCACGCGCCGAACGACGAGATCCGCAAGACGATCATGCCGATCGATCGGAAGTGGGACCTCGACGCCGTGCTCGACGCCTCGCGGCGTTACGTGAGCAAGACGAAGCGGCGGCTCACGTTCGAGTACATCCTGCTCGCCGGCGTGAACGACGCGCCGGAGCACGCGCGCGAGCTCGTTGCTCGGGTGAAGGGCGACGGCACGGTGCCGCTCGCGCTCTTCCACGTGAACCTCATCCCGGTGAACCGCGGGCCGGGCGGGTTCGCGCGACCGAGCGAGGAGCGCATGGAACGGTTCGCGGCGATCCTCCGCGCGGGCGGTCTCGCCGCGAGCGTGCGCATCAGCCGCGGGCAGGACATCGCCGCGGGTTGCGGCCAGCTAAAAGCGACCGTTCCGGTGACGCTGGGCTCCGTCAAATAGGACAAATTCCGAAGGGGCGGTCGATGTCGACCGGCGGGAGCGGCTGCGGACGTGAGGAGCTCAGAGACTGACCGTGAACCGGTAGCAGCTGCTCTGGAGTACGGGAGCGAGGGTCACCGCGTCGACCACCCGGAAGTGGATGTCGAACTTAGTCCCGGGCAGCGGCCCGGTCGCTGGCCCCGGCGGGTCCAGGTCCCGGAACAATGCGGCCCGTCCAGTACCTCGGGCGTCGGTCCTGATCGGCATCACAGCGGATCCTTGGCCGAGCGTGAGCCACGCAGTAGCGGTGCAGTTCCCGTCCAGGACGGTGTCGACCGCGCGTTGGAGCAGGTAGTTGTGATTCGGCTCCAGGTCGCGCACCCAGGTGTCGAGAAAGATGATCCTCGCGTCGTCGTTTGGCTGACGGAACTTGACGTGACCGAAGCCCGCACCCCCGGTGACGTCCCGAAGGATGACTTCGAGGTTGAAGGGAGGGCTCTCCGGACCCCACGGAGGTCCGGCGTCGGCGACGGGCGCGAAACTGGCGGCTGCAAGTGCGGCGACGCACACAGTCAAAAAGGTGGCACGCACTACATTCGTCCCACACCCTCGTTCATCGCTGCTGGCCGGTGTGGCCGTCTATTCGTTGACCGATGCAGTACTCCTGAGACCGAGCCGGTGTCAACTTGGCTCGATCCCGGCTGGATCGGCGACGGTGGATCTTGCGGCCGAACTACTCCGCGGCGAACAAGTTCGAGGTCGCCCTGACGGTGTCGTGCGTCAGGCCGTCGCGCTCTGGGTCTTGCGTAGCGTCCGCTTGCAGCGCATGCAGATGAGGACTCGCTTCCCGTCGACGCGCGCCGCCTGCAGGTTCGGCCGGAACCGACGTTTGGTGTGGACGACGGAGTGGCTTACGTTCGAACCGGATACCGCGGTCTTGCCGCAGTTCGCGCAGACGGCCATACGGGGACGACTCCTTCAGGGAAGTGCTAGGCCAGACGACCTAGGATTCAGCACATCGTAACACGTCGACTCGACGGCGAAGCGCTGCTGCGCGCGCTCGAAGCGGGCGAAGCCCGCCTCGCGGCGAAGGTCGACCACGTCAACAAGCTGAACGTCTATCCGGTGCCCGATGGCGATACCGGCACGAACATGCTGCACACGATCCGCTCCGCGGTCGTCGCCGCGCGCCGCGCCGATCCGCGCAGCGCCGATCGCGCCGCCGCTGCGGCGCACGGCGCACTCATGGGCGCGCGCGGCAACTCGGGCGTGATCCTGTCGCAGATCTTCGCCGGCGCGAAGGCAGCGTTCGCCGGCCGGAGCGACGTCGGCGGCGAGGAGCTCGTCGCCGCGCTCGCGGAGGGCCGCGACCTCGCGTATCAGGCGGTGGCGCAGCCCGTGGAGGGAACGATCCTCACCGCGGTGCGCGAGATGGCCGATGCCGCCGCACAGGGCGAGACCGAGGACGCGGGAGAGGTGCTCGATCGCGCCGTGAAGGCGGGCCGCGCCGCGGTCGCGAAGACGCCCGAGCTGCTGCCGGTGCTGAAGCAGGCCGGCGTCGTCGACGCCGGAGCGCAGGGGCTCGTGTACATCGTCGAGGGAATGGCCGATCTCGTCTCCGGACGCGTCGCGAGCGTGGAGCGAAGCGCCGATGAGGAGGCCGCCGTCGTCGCCGACGCCGATCACGCGCTGCCCACCGAGGGCGGCGGGAGCTGGGGCTATGACGTCCAGTTCCTCGTACCGTCGCCGGCGCGAAGCGTCGCCGACCTGCGCCGTGAAATGCTCGGGTTCGGGCTCGAGGATCCCGGCCTCTCCTGCGTCCTCGTCGTCGGCGACGAATCGCTCGTGAAGGTGCACGTGCACACGAAGGCGCCGAACGAGATCCTCCGCATCGGGCTCACGGCCGGACGCATCCGTGACGTCGTCGTCGAGGATCTCGACGCGATGGTCGCGGAGCGCGAGCGCGCGACCGGCGTGACCGTTTCGGCCGCCGACGTCGAGCGGCGTCCGCTCGCCGCCGTGTGCGTCGTGTCCGGCGGAGGCCTCGCCGAGGTGTCACGCTCGCTCGGCGCGATCCCGCTGCGCGGCGGCCGCACGGTGAACCCGAGCGTCGAGGAGATCCTGCGCGCGATCGACGACGCCCCCGGCGACGCGGTGATCGTCCTGCCGAATGACAAGGACATCATCCCGGCCGCGGAACGCGCGGCGAAGGAGACGAAGAAACCGGTCCGCGTGATCCCGACGCGATCGATGCCGCAGGGACTCGCGTCGCTCGTCGTGTTCGATGCGCACGGAAGCCTGGAGACGATCGCCGACGCGATGGGCGACGCCGCGCGCCGCGCGCGGACGCTCGAGGTCACCCGCGCAGCGCGCACGACGACCGTCGACGGCGTCCCGGTGCGCGAAGGCGATCACATCGCGCTCCTCGACGGGAAGTGCGTGGGGACCGCGTCGAGCAGTCAGGATGCGTTGCGGATCGGCGCGAAGGCGGTCGGCCGCGCCGAGCTCTGCACCGTCTACCTCGGCGCGGGCGTGAACGGCGACCACGGCGAGGAGGCGCGCGCCGCGCTGCACGCCGCGACCGGGTGCGAGGTCGAGGTCGTCGAGGGCGGTCAGCCGCACTACCCGTACATCGTCTCGGCGGAGTGACCGCTTGACCCGGCGACATGTCGATCAGTACCTTTACTTCTCATGGCTGCGGTAAAGAGAAACGCGATGCGGACTCGGCGGCGTGGCACGACGCGGCTCAGCGCGAAGAACCAGGCAACGATCCCGGTGCAGGCGCTACGCAAGGCCGGGCTACGCGCAGGGGACGTGCTTCGCGCGGAGGCGGACGGACCCGGCCGGATCGTGCTCATCCGGGATGGCGACCCGATCCGAAAATATGCCGGTTCCTTGACCGGCATCTTCAGGCGGGGCGATCTCGAGCGGCTTCGGCGCGAGTGGCGCTAGTCGTTCTCGACGCCACCGTCGTCATCGCATTCCTCGATCAGCGCGACACTCATCACAACGCGGCCGTCGCGGCGCTCGAGCGTGTCGCCGGCGACGAGCTGGTGCTGCCGGCGAGTGCGTACGCCGAGATGCTCGTGTTCCCGTACCGACGAGGCGGGCGCGCCGCGGTCGCGACGGCGAAGGCGCTCCTGGAGGAACTCCCCATACGGGTCGAGCCGATCGGAATCGAGATCGCCGAACGGGCAGCAGAGCTTCGCGCATCTACGCCGGCGGTGCGCCTGCCCGAAGCGCTGGTGATCGCGACTGCAGACGCCCTTGACGCGAGCACCCTGCTGACGGCGGATCGGCGCTGGCGCAAGGCGAGTAGACGTGTCCGTACGATCTGACGCGCCGCCGTCCGAAAGCGCGCTCGACGCATCCGTCGCACGGTTGCACGGCATCCGCAAGGATGCAGTGCCGCTCCTCGAGAAGAAGGGCGTCCAGACGATCCGCGACCTGATTTGGTACCTGCCGCGCGCGTACCACGATTTCGCCGACATTCGACCGATCGGCGAGCTCCGCGTGCAACACGAGCAGACGGCCGAAGGCGTGCTGGCGAACGTCCGCCACGTCCGCACCCTTCGTGGCCGCGCACGCACCGAGGCGGAGCTCGTCGATCGGACCGGTCACCTGCGCCTCGTGTGGTTCGGACGTGAGCGGAGCGACCTCGCGAACGGCCGGCGCGTCCGCGTGGCCGGGAAGGTCGAGGTGTTCCGCGGGATGCGCCAGATGGTGCAGCCGATCGTCGAGCGCGTAGGCGCGGAGGCGGTGCACACCGGGCGCATCGCCCCGATCTACAAGCTCACCGAGGGACTGAGCGAAGGGTGGATGCGGCGCTGGCTGCACACCGCCGTGCTCGGCGAGCGGGACGACGGCGCCTGGCGCGTGCGCCCCGCGCTCGACGCGATGCGCGATCCGCTGCCCGAACGCCTCCGCCTGCGTTACGGGCTTTCGACGCTCGTCGAAGCGCTCCGCGAGGTGCACTTCCCGAGCGACGAGAACGCGCTCGCCGCCGCGCGACGCCGTCTCGCGTTCGATGAGCTCGTCACGCTGCAGCTCGGCATGCTGCTGCGGCGCCGCCGCTGGATCGAGGGCGCGAGGGCGCCGATCCTTCGCGCCGACGATCGACACGTCGAGGCGTGGATCGCCGAGACCGGGCTCGCGCCGACCGCGGCGCAGCTGCGGACGCTCGGCGAGGTGCGTGCCGACCTGGACCGGATCACGCCGATGTCGCGGCTCCTGCTCGGCGACGTCGGCTCGGGGAAGACGCTCGTGGCCGCGATCGCGATGCGCATCGCGGTCGAGAGCGGCCATCAGGCGGCGATGATGGCGCCGACCGAGCTCCTCGCCGAGCAGCACATGCGCACCCTGGAGCGCTACTTCGGCCACAGCGGTCCGCGCACCGCGCTCCTGTCCGGATCGCTCAGCGCGAAGGAGACGCAGAAGACGCGCGAGCTGATCGCCGGAGGGCTCGTCGACATCGTCGTCGGCACGCACTCGCTCATCGAATCCGACGTGCGGTTCGCCCGCCTCGGCCTCGCGGTCATCGACGAGCAGCACCGCTTCGGCGTCCGGCAGCGCTCGCTGTTGCGGGACAAGGGCTACGACAGCCACGTCCTGCTCACGACGGCGACGCCGATCCCGCGCACGCTGCAGCAGACGGTGTATCGCGAGCTCGACAAGTCGATCCTCGACGAGATGCCGCCGGGCCGGCAGCCGGTGCGCACGGAGGTGCGCACCGTCGACGCGCTCGACCGCGTCTGGCCGTGGCTGCAGCAGCACCTCGATGCCGGCGAGCAGGCGTTCATCGTGTGCCCGCGCATCGAGGAATCCGAGGACGAGGAGGTCGCCTCGGCCGAGCGCACGTACGAGGACCTCGCCTCGGGCGCGCTGCGCGGCGTTCCCATCGCGCTGCTCCACGGCCGGGTACCGGCGGACCGCCGCGAGGAGATCATGCGGCGCTTCGCCGCGGGCGAGTTGAAGGCGCTCGTCGCCACCACCGTGATCGAGGTCGGCATCGACGTGCCGAACGCTACGGTGATGCTCGTGCTTGGTGCGGAACGCTTCGGTCTGGCGCAGCTGCACCAGCTGCGCGGCCGCGTCGGGCGCGGGGAGCTGCGCAGTTACTGCATCCTCATCGGGGACGCGGAGGGATCGGCGCGCCTCGAGGCGATGGCGCGCACGAACGATGGGTTCGCGCTCGCGCAGGAGGACCTTCGCCTTCGCGGACCGGGCGAGTTCCTCGGGACGCGGCAGTCCGGTCTCCCGGAGCTGCGCATGGTCGACCTCGGGGACGCGGACCCGACGCTCATCCGCGAGACCTCCGCTGCGGCCGACGCGATCCTCGCCGACGATCCCGAGCTGAAGTCTCGCGAGCACGCCGCGCTCGCCGCATCTGTCGAGCGGATGTGGCGCCGGTACGCGCTCGCGTGACGCGGTCGCCGTCAGCTCCGACGTTGCGCGCGCTCGCCGTCGCGTGCTGCGGCGCGATGCTCGGCGCCATCGGTCCGGTCCATTGCGAGGACCCGGTCGGCGACGCGTACGTCGGACACGTCTCCGAGCGCGAGGCGGTCGCGGCGAGCGGCGCGGACTTCCCGCCGATCCGCGGCGCGATCCTCGCGAGCATCGTGCACGGCGTGCACGAGCATCCGTTCCTGCTCGTCGCGACGCGGTTGAGCGCGAGCGATCCCTGGTCGCTGCTCGACGTGGTCGGCCTCGTACGACGCCCGCGCGCCGGCGTTCGCTTCGTCGTCGCGACCGCAGCGGTCGTCGCCGTGGGGCACTTCGGGCCCGACGAGCGCACGACGCGGGCCTGGCTCCGTCTCGCCGACGGCACGGGCGACGTCGCGGAACGCCACGACGACGCGATCCTCGCCGTCGCGGCCGTCGGCGACCCAGCCGCCGCGACTCCGGCGCGTCTCGAGTACCTCGCCGCGGACGGCAGCACAATCAGCGCCGAGGACATCAAGATCGTGCGGTGAGCGCCGCGTGAGGGTCATCGCCGGCGAGGCGAAGGGGAAGCGGCTCTTCGCGCCGCGGACAGCGGCGACGCGTCCCGCGACCGACCGCCTGCGCGAGTCGGTCTTCGGCACGCTGGGCGATCGGCCGCGCGGCGCCAATGTGCTCGACCTCTTCGCCGGATCCGGCGCGTTCGGGATCGAGGCGCTCTCGCGCGGCGCGGTGCAAGCGACGTTCGTCGACCGCGAGCCCGCGGCCATCGACGCGATCCGGCGGAACGTCCTCGCGACTGGCTTCGAGGCGAGCGCGAACGTCTCGCGCGGCGACGCGGCGACGTTCCTGCGCCACACCGCCGAGACGTACGACATCGTCTTCCTCGATCCGCCGTACGCGGAGGTGGAGCTCCTCGCGCTGCTCCTCGCGGGCCCCGACCTGCGGCGCGTCACGCGCGGCCTCCTCGTGTTGCGGGCGTTCCGCAAGCACGCTCCCGGCATTCCGGAGCAGTGGAGCCTCGCGCGCGAGCGCGAGGTGGGCGAGGACGTCGTTCGCTACCTCACCTGAGCGCTCGCGGCAGCGGCGATCTGATCGTCCGCGCGGTCTTGAGCGAATACACTGAACTCACATGGATATCCAATTCCTCCTCGAGCGACTCGAGGCGCTCGTCGTCAACGGCAGGAAGCTGCCGATGACGAGCCAGGTGGTGCTCGAGCAAGGCTCGGCGCTCGAGCTCATCGATCAGATGCGCGCGAGCATCCCCGAGGAGGTGCGCCAGGCGCGCCGCGTGCACCAGGAGGGAGACCGCCTGCTGCAGCGCGCGAGGGATGAGGCCGACCACATCGTCGCCGCGGCCCAGGAGCAGGCTGCGCTGCTGCTGCAGGACCACGAGCTCATGCGCCGCGCGGAGTCCGAGTCGGCCGAGGTCGTCGCGCGCGCCGAAGCGCAGGCCGAGGAGACGATGGGCGGCGCCGACAAGTACGCCGCCGACGTGCTGCGGCGGCTTGAAAGCGACCTCGAGACCACGCTCTCGACGGTCCGCACGTACATCGGGATCCTGGAGGAGCGGGTCGGCGGGCGCGCCGCCGCTGGAGACCGCGATCGCGAGGTGAAAAGTGAAGATAAGCGTCGCACCGCTCATGAAGCAGCCCTACGGGGCGGTGGAAACGCATGATCTCGGCGAGGCGCCGATCACGCCGCGCAGCGAGCACGCCGCGCTTCTCGAGCTAGGCGCGGTCGCGGTCGACGGCACGGCGCGCTTCACGCACACGAACCTCGGCGTCCTCGTCCAGGGCGACGTCGCCGCGGACGTCGAGCTCGAGTGCGGACGCTGCCTCGATCGCTTCATGTCGCACGTGCCGGCCCGCGTGGAGGAGCAGTACTACGCGACGATCGACGTCGTCACCGGCGCGGCGCTGCCGGAGCCGCCGCCCGACGCGCGGACGATCGGCCACGATTTCATCATCGACGTCACGCCGCTGATCCGCGAGCATGTGCTCCTCGAGCTGCCGCTGAAGCCGCTGTGCCGCGAGGAGTGCGCTGGGATCTGCCCGACCTGCGGCGTGGACCAGAACCTCAGCCCGCACCGGCACGAAGAGGCGGCGGACGAGCGCTGGTCGCAACTGCGGACGCTGCTCGCCGACTACGACAAGAAATAGGAGAGGGACGTGGCAGGACAGCCGAAGAAGCGGATCTCGCGAGCGCGGCAGGGCGAGCGGCGGAGCCACCTCGCGCTGCGATCGCAGACGCTCGTGCCGTGCCCGCAGTGCCGCACGATGAAGCGGCCTCACGCGGTGTGCCCGAACTGCGGGACGTACCGCGGGCGGCAGGTCGTGGTCATCAAGCAGAAGAAACCCGCCGCGACCTAACGGTTGAGCGCGGACTCCGCACGGACCCTGCCGATTTGACCTTGCCGTGACGACCGAAGGCGGATCGGAAGGGTCCGTCACCATCGCCCTCGACGCGATGGGCGGCGACCGAGCACCGGATCAGAACATCCAAGGCGCCCTCGAGTACCAGCGCGCGGGCGGTCGCGCGCGAGTGCTCCTCGTCGGGCGCCGCGCCGAACTCGAGCCGCGTGCGGCGAGCGCGGGCCTGCGCGTCGAGGTCGTCGATGCGCCGGACGTCGTCGCCATGGGCGAGCACCCGTCGGCCGCGCTGCGGCGCCGGCCGGGCACGTCGATCGCCGTCGCGACCGAGCTCGTCAAGAGCGGACGCGCGCAGGCCGTCGTCTCCGCCGGGAACACCGGCGCCGCGATGGCGTCGGCCGTGCTGATCCTCGGCCGGATCGCGAAGATCGATCGGCCCGCGCTGTCGCAGGCGATCCCCACCGCCTCCGGCCGGCTGCTGTGCCTCCTCGATATCGGCGCGACCGTCGATACCGACGCCCGCAACCTGCTGCAGTTCGCGATCATGGGCGTCCTCTTCATGGAGCGCGTCCACGGCATCGCGAACCCGAGCGTCGGCCTGCTCAACCTCGGCGAGGAGGCGGGCAAGGGGAGCCGCGTGCTGCAGGAGGCCGAGGCGCTCCTGCGCACGAGCGGTCTCAACTTCTACGGGAACGTCGAGGGCATCGACATCCCGCGCGGCACGGTCAACGTCGTCGTGTGCGACGGCCTGCTCGGGAACACCGTCGTGAAGGCGATGGAGGGGACGCTCGACTACATCCGCACCGTCCTCCGCCGCGACGTCTTCGGCGGTCCGCTCGGCGCGATCGCGGGCATGCTGGCGCTCCCGGGGATCCGGCGCTTCCGGAGATCGTTCGACTACGAGTTGTTCGGGGGTGCGCCGCTCCTCGGCGTGAATGGCGTCGCGATCGTCACGCACGGACGAGCGCGTCCGCGCATGGTGCGATACGCGATCGAGGTCGCCGAGCGCGCCGCGGCGAGCCGGCTCGTCGACGCGATCCGCGTCGGCCTCGAGGAACGCGCGGCGCGTTCCGCGGAGCCCGCGTGACCCGCGTTCGGTCAGGCCGCCATCCGGCGCGCCGCCTCGCGCTGCAGACCCTCTTCGAATCCGATTTCCAGGGCCCGCACGTCGACCCGCGCGCGACGTGGGAGCGCGGCGTACACCGCGCGGGACTCTCCGAAGCGTCGGGTCGATTTGCCTGGGAGCTCGTCGAGGGCGTCACGGCGCACCGCCCCGAGCTCGATGCGGAGATCGAACGGTTCGCGCCGGAGTGGCCGGTCGCGCAGCTCGCGCCGATCGATCGCAACATCCTGCGCATCGCCCTCTTCGAACTTCGTCACCAACCCGACACGCCGCCGGCGGCGGTGATCGACGAAGCCGTCGAGCTGGCCAAGGATTTCGGCGGCGACGCGAGCCCGAAGTTCGTGAACGGCGTCCTCGCATCCGCGGTCCGCGACCAGCCACCCGCTTGACCTATCGACAGGAGACCAGGCACGTCGCAGAATTCGCCGCCACTCAGCGTCGAATTCTGGAACCGCTCAAGGAGAGGTGTTCATGCAACGTGCCTGGCGCGTCGCGACGGCCGCGTCCGCGACGGCTCTCGTCCTCGCGCTCGTGCTGTGGAGTCCCGCGCTCTCCGCGCCCCGATCGGAGCCGAGCTTCTTCGTCCTCGAACCGATCGCCGCGGACGTCGGTCCATCGATCGCGCACGCGAAGCGGAGCGATCACGCGGGCGAGATCCACCGCGAGCGTCCGCTCCTCGCTCCTTCGGGGGCGAAGCGCCCCAAGCCGGGCACCGGCGGCACGGACGGGGCGCTCCAGTCGTCCGCGACGACGCCGCTCGACACCGTCCCCGGTCTGAGCTTCGACGGCGTCGGCGTCGGTCTCGGGAGTTACGCCGACTGCTGCGCGCCGCCGGACACGAACGCCTCGGTGGGGACGACGCAGGTCGTCGAGTGGGTCAACCTCGACTACGCCGTCTTCGACAAGGCCACGGGCGCCCTCGTCGCGGGTCCGACGCCGGGGAACGCGATCTGGTCGGGCATCGCCGCGGGGCGGTGTGGATCGAACAACGACGGCGACCCGATCGTGAAGTTCGACGCCCAGGCCGGCCGCTGGTTCATGACACAGCTGTCCGTCAGCGGCGGGCCGCCGTACTACCAGTGCGTCGCGGTCTCGAGCGGCGCCGACTTCGTCGCGAGCTCGTGGTCCCGCTACGTGTACAGCTTCGGCTCGAACTTCCCCGACTACCCGAAGGCCGGGGTGTGGCCCGACGCGTACTACATGTCCTTCAACCTGTTCACGAACGGCGTGTCGTTCGCGGGCGCGGCGGCGTGCGCCTTCGACCGCGCGGCGATGCTCGCCGGCCTCTCGGCTAGCGCGCAGTGCTTCAACCTCGGCTCGCGCGTCGCGAGCCTGCTGCCGAGCGACCTCGATGGCGCGACCGGCCTCGCGGCCTCGACGGCACCGCCGCCGGCCGGCTCGCCGGACTTCTTCGTGAACTTCGGCTCGAGCGCGCTGAACGTCTGGAAGTTCCACGTTGACTTCGCGACGTCCGCCAACACGACGCTCACCGGCCCGGACGTCCTGTCCGTGCCATCGTTCGCGCAAGCCTGCAGCGGCGGCACGTGCGTACCGCAAGCCGGCACGGCGAACCAGCTCGACTCGCTCGGCGATCGGCTCATGTACCGGCTCGCGTACCGCAACTTCGGCGATCACGAGGCGCTCGTCGTCACACACGCGGTGCGCGGCAGCGGCACCTCGGCGCCGCGCTGGTACGAGCTTCGCAGCCCGGGCACGGGCACGTTCGCGGTCTACCAGGCCTCGAGCTACGCGCCCGACGCGACGTATCGCTGGATGAGCAGCGCGGCGATGGACCGGCAGGGCAACCTCGCCGTCGGCTACAGCGCGTCGAGCGCCGCGATCTACCCGGCGATCCGCTACGCCGGCCGCCTTGCGGCCGACCCGCTCAATCAACTGCGGCAGGAAGCGTCGATCGTCGCCGGCGCCGGCTCGCAGACCGGTTCGCTCCACCGCTGGGGCGACTACAGCAGCATGGCCGTCGATCCGGGCGACGACTGCACTTTCTGGTACGCGAACCAGTACCTGCGCGCGAGCGGGACCTTCAACTGGAGCACGCACCTCTTCTCGTTCCGCTTCCCGGGTTGCCAGTAGCCGGGCAGCGGCGTTTCGGAGGGCGGCGAAAAGCCGCCCTCCATGCGGTCGACATGCGACCCGCGGTGCCCGCGTTGACAGGACGCGCAGCCTGACCGGAGACTACGGCCACTCCGCCGGCCGGCGGCGGATTTCGTGGAGGTGACCGTTTGGCCGCGACGCAGCAGGAGATCTACGAGAAGCTGAAGAAGATCATCGTCGAGCAGCTCGGCGTCGACGAGAGCGACGTCACGATGGAAGCCTCTTTCGTCGACGACCTCAACGCCGACTCGCTCGACCTCGTCGAGCTCATCATGAGCCTCGAGGAGGAGTTCGGCACCGAGATCTCCGACGAGGAGGCGGAGAAGATCCGTACCGTCGGCGACGCGGTGCAGTACATTGAAGAGCACGTGTAGTCCATAGGCGGGCCGTCCGCAGGGGAGAAGTGGCGGACGGCGCGCATCGTGTGCGGGAGTGTCGGGGCAGGGATCGAGATTTTCGATCCCTGCCCTTGCGTTTGTGAAAGGAGCCGGTCGAACACGAAGGCGAAGACGACGACGAGGACGAGGCGGAGGCCGCGGCCGGCGGCCGGCGCGCTTCGCGCTCGCGAGGCCGCGTCCGGTCCGGAAGCGAAGGCGCGCTACCGCTTCACCGATCGCCGGCTCCTCGAGACGGCGCTGACGCACCGCTCGTATCTGCACGAGCACACCGACGAGAAGAGCGGCGATTTCGAGCGGCTCGAGTTCCTCGGCGACGCCGTCATCGACCTCGTCGTCGCGGAGCGACTGTACAAGCGGTTCCCCACGCTCCACGAAGGCGAGCTCACCGCGATCCGCGCGTCGCTCGTGTCGGGCAACGCGCTCGCACCGATCGGCGTGCGCCTCGCGCTGCCGAAGGCCGCGCGGCTCGGACGAGGCGAGGAGGACTCGGGCGGACGCGATCGTCCCGGACTCGCCGCGTCGCTCTTCGAGGCGTTCGTCGGCGGCGTGTACCTCGACGGCGGGTACGAGAAGGCGCGCACCCTCGTCGAGCGCGCGATGGCGCGCGAGCTGCGCGGACTGAAGGCGGCGCCGCCGAAGTCGGGCAAGACGCTGCTGCAGGAATGGGTGCAGGCGCAACATCTGCCGCTCCCGCGTTACCTGGTCGTGGAGGTGCGAGGTCCCGAGCACCAGCGCGACTTTCGCGTCGCCGTGGAGGTCAACGGTCACGTCGCCGAGGGGCAGGGCACGAGCAAGCGCGAGGCGGAGGAGTCGGCCGCGTCCGCGCTCTTGAGGAAGCTCAGCGCATGACCGAAGAGAAGCTGCGCGTCATCGAAGGCGGTGCGGACAAGCCGCGCGCGGTCCTGCGCACGCTCACCGTAACGGGCTGGAAGAGTTTTCCTTCGCGCACGCAGCTCGAGTTCGCGCCAGGGATCACCGCGATCGTGGGCCCGAACGGCTCTGGCAAGTCAAATTTAAGTGAGGCTCTGCGCTGGGCCCTCGGCGAGGGCAGTGCGCGCCAGTTGCGCGCGAAGAAGAGTGAGGACCTCATCTTCGCCGGCTCGGACACGCGCAAGGCGATCGGCATGGCCGAGGTCGTGATGCATCTCGACAACGCGTCAGGTCGTCTGCCGATCCCGTTCAGCGAGGTCGAGATCGCGCGACGCTTCTACCGCGACAGCGAATCCGAGTACCTCGTCAACCGCGCGAAGGTCCGCCTGCGCGATCTCCAGGATCTCCTCGCCGGCGCGAACCTCGCCGACAACCCCTTCGTCGTCATCGGGCAAGGGCTGGTCGATCAGGTCCTCGCGCTCAAGCCGTCCGATCGGCGCGTCGTCATCGAGGAGGCGGCAGGCACGCGCCGGCTGCACCTGCGGCGCGAGGAGGCGCTCGCGAAGCTGACGGCAGCCGAGGCCGAGCTCGTTCGCGTGAACGACATCCTGCGCGAGATCGGGCCGCGCCGCGAGCTCCTCGAGGAGCAGGCGGCGAAGTGGCGGGAGTACGAATCGGTGCGCGGCGAGCTGCGGCGGCGCGCGCTGCGCTGGTACCGCGACTCGTACGGCGAATCGGCGGCGGCGCGCGACGAGCTGCGCGCGAGGCTGCTCGCCGTCGACGCCGAGCTCGCGCGCATCGCCGAAGAGGTCGCCGGGGCCGAGGGCGCCGCCGTCGTCGACGAGGAAGGCCTCACCTTCGCGCGCGCCGACGAGGAGCGCGCCCGCGCCGACGCGCAGGCCGCCGCGAGCGCCGACGCGCGCGCACGCGAGGAGCTCGCCGCGCTTCGCGCGAGCGCCGAGGCCGCGACCGAGCAGCACGTCGACGCGGCGGCGACGCTCGCGGCGATCCCGGCCGAGATCGCGGCGCTATCCGAGCGGCTCGAGCGGCTCGACGCCGAGGCGACCGGTGTGGCCGACACGGCGAGACATGCCGCCGCGCGGCTCGCCGACGCGGAGCGATCGCTCGCGCAGCGCCAGGCCGTCGCGGGAGCCGCGGGCGCCCAGCGTCTCGCCGCCGAGCGCGAGGCGCTGCTGCGCGAGAGCGCGCTGGCCGCGTCGCATAACGAGAGCGCGGCGCTGCAGCGGCGCGAGGCGGCGCTCGCGGAGCAGGCGACGCAGATCGAGGCGGAGCGGGTCGAGCGCTCGGCGGAGCGTGACGGCATCGCGGATCGACTCGAGCGCGCGCGACGCGAGATCGCCGAGCTGTCGCATCGCTCGGAGGCGCTCGCGAGCGAAGCCGGCACGCTGCACGGCGAGCTCGCGCGCGTCGAGGCTGACCTCGTGCTCGCGCGCGGCCGCATCGCCGCGTTCGACGATGCGCTCGCGCGCGCGACGGACGAGGGCGCGTCGCGGCGTCGCGCGCTCGAGACCGACGCGCCGGACCTCCCCGACGGACTGTGGTGGCTCTTCGCCCGCGTGCGCGTCCCGCACGACGTCGAGATGGCGGTACGTGCCGCGCTCGGCGCGCGCGTCGTCGTCGCGGACTCGCTCGAGCGAGCCGCCTCTCTTCGCGAGGCGGGCTTGCGCGACGCGAGCGTCGTCGCCGGCGCGCCGCCGGCGCCGCCGCGCGGCATACCGGGAACGCCGCTCGCCGATTCGCTGGAGTACCTCGACCCCGACGCTGCCACGATCGCGCGAGCCGTCCTCGCCGGCGTCTACCTGGTGGAGCAGGAGCGCACGGCGCTCGCGCGGGCGAAGGACCTGCCGCCGGGCGTCCGGCTCGTCACGCGATCGGGCATCGCCGTCGAGCGCGGTATTGCGCGCATCGTTCCGGACGCCGCCGACGACCTCGCGGCGCGCCGCCGCATCGCGCAGGTCGAGGAGGCCATCGCGCGGCTCTCGCGCGAGCGCGACGCGACGCGCGCCGGTGAGGTCGAGCTCGAACGCGAGCGCGAGCGGCTGCGCGCCGACGTCGCCGAGCGCGAGTCGTCGCTCGAAGCCGTGCGCCGCGAACGCGATCACGCCGAGTCTGAGGAGCGGCGGTTGCTCGCGCACGACGCCGGGCTGCACGACGAGATCCGCGCGGCGAGCGCGCGGCTCGAGGCCCTCGAGCGCGAGCGCGCGGAGATCCGCGCGCGGTCCGCGGTGCTCGCGCGCGAATCCGACGCCGCGACCGCGGCGCGCGCGGAGTCGTCGGAGACGCTCGCGCGTGCGGAAGTCGCCGAGCGCGCCGCGCTGGACGCCTTGCGCGAGGCCGAGGCGAGCGCGGCCGCGGCGCGACTCGAGACGGCGACCGCCGAGGAGCGGCGCGCGACGACAGCACGGCTTCGCGAGGCGCTGACCGACCAGATCGCGGCGGCGGAGCGGCGGCGCGAGGTCGAGAGCGAGCGGGTGCGCGGACTCGCGGCGCACGAGGCGGACGTCGCGGCGCGGGTCGCGCGCGCGCATGGCGATGCCGACGAGGTCGCGGAGCGACTGCGCGTCGCGCAGGACACGTGGGAGCACGCGCGCGAGCGCGCGCTCCGCGCGGAGAACGCGCGACGGGACTCGGAGCAGCGCGCCGCGAAGGGTCGCGAGCGCATGGCCGAGCTGCGCGGCGAGCGCTCGCGTCTCGCGGCGGAGGAGGAGCGCGCGAATGCGGCGCTGCGGCTCCTCGACGAGCAGGTGCGCGCTGAGCTCGGCCTCGCGGACGACGAGCCGCTGCCGGATCCGTCGCGCATCGAGGTCGATGCCGCCGAGCACGCGCGCACCGCGCAGCAGGAGCTGCGCGACCTGCAGAAGCTGCGCCGCCGCCTCATCGCGCTCGAGCCGGTCAACCCGCTGGCGGCGGAGGAGCTCGCCGACGTCGCGCAGCGTCACGATTTCCTGCGCACGCATCAGGCCGACCTCGAGAAGGCGATCGCCGATCTGCGCGCGCTTGCCGCCGACCTCGCGCGCACGATCGCCGAGCAGTTCTCCGCGACGCTCCTCGCCGTCGACCGGGAGTTCGCGGCGTTCTTCACGCGCCTCTTCAACGGCGGCACCGCGTCGCTGCGCCTCGCGGAGAACGAGGACGGCGACGAGTCCGGCATCGACATCCTCGCGCGGCCACCCGGCAAACGCGTGTCGAGCCTGGCGCAGCTCTCGGGCGGCGAGCGCGCGCTCACCGCGACGGCGCTGCTCCTCGCGATCCTGCGCGTGCGGCCGGCGCCGTTCTGCGTCCTCGACGAAGTCGACGCCGCGCTCGATGAGCGCAACGTCGGCCGGTTCACGCAGGCCCTGCGCGAGCTGACCGACCGCACGCAGTTCGTCGTCATCACGCACAACCGCGGGACGATCGAGGCCGCGGACGCGCTCTACGGCGTCTCGATGGACGCGAGCGGCGTGTCGAAGCTCGTCTCACTGCGCCTCGCCGACCTCGACCGGGCGCGCGCCGGGAGCGCGTAGCTACCCGCCCGTCGGTCGCATGATCGCGCCCGCGGTGATCGGGATCGCGAGCGCGACGGCGGCGCCGGCGAACGCGAGCAGCGTTCCGGTGAATGCGGCGCGCCACGACGCCGCGAGGAACGCACGCAGCGCGAACGGCGCGAGCACGAGGTTCGGCACGGCGAGCGACAGCACGACGACCGCGAAGATCTGGAACGGGCTCATCCCCTCGGTGACGTACGTCCGGTTCGGGTAGAAGATGCGCTCGAGCGCGGCGTGCGCGACGAGCGCGGACGCGCCGGCGGTGAGGAACGCGCCGAGCAGCGCGCGAGACATCGGCAGTCGCCGCCCGACCGCGCACGCGATCGCGCCGGCGCCGACGCCGAGCGCGGTCGCGAAGCCCCAGTACGCCTGCGCGATGGTGAGGAACGGGTAGATCGGCCCGATGAAGCGGTACAGCGTCTCGAGCGTGATCGCGCCGCCGATCCAGGACAGGACCACGACGGCGCCGGCGACGATGAGATCGAGGAGCGATCCGGCGTACGCCGCGCCGAGGAGCGGCACCGCGGCGAAGAACGGCTGCGGCAGGGCGTAGGCGAGCGGCAGCGCGAGGACGGCATGCGCGCCGACGAAGCCGCCGCCGACCACGCGGCTGCGACGTGCGGCACCGGCGAGCAGCGCGGCCGCGATCGAGCAGAGCGACAGCGCCGCGAGGAGCACGAGCGGCGCGGCGAGCTGAAGCGGAAATCGCGCGAGCATCTCGTTGAAGGACAGCACGAACGACGAGCAGCCGCTCTGCGCGCTCGAGACGAAACATTGCTCCGCGCGGTACGGCGTCGCGGTCGCGGCGATGATCGTGAGGGCGATCGTGACGATCGCGCCGGCCCATCCGAGAAGCGAGCGCAACAATGTGACCGTGACAGTACGACCGTTCGAGGCGGGGCTCGCGAAGACGCGACGATCGTTCCTCTCGCGCCTGAAAGATCTCGCGCTGCAACCGCGACTCGACGAGGCGTACTGGACGGAGTTCGAGAGCATCCTCATCGGGACGGACCTCTCGGTCTCGCTCGTCGACGACATCGTGCGGCGCCTGCGCGATCGCGAGGCGCGCTTCCAGCTCAACGGCCCCCAGCAGGTCGAGGGCGCGCTGCGCGAGGAGCTGCTCGCGGTGCTGTCGCCGGGCGATCGATCGCTGCGTCTCGACGGCGCCCCCGCGCTCGTCCTGCTCGTGGGTGTGAACGGGAGCGGGAAGACGACCACCGCGGCGAAGCTCGCGCGGAGGCTCGCGCGATCGGGGAAGCGGCCGCTCCTCGTCGCAGCCGACACGTTCCGCGCGGCCGCGATCGAGCAGCTCGAGACCTGGGCGGCGCGGGTGCAGGTGCCGCTCGTGTCGGGCAAGCCCGGCGGCGATCCCGCCGCCGTCGTGTTCGACGCGATGCAGTCGGCGAAGGCGCGCGGCTCCGATGTCGTCCTCGCCGACACGGCCGGGCGGCTGCACACGAAGGAGCACCTGATGGCGGAGCTCGCGAAGGTCGTGCGCGTCGCGGGACGCGCGCGCGAGGGCGCGCCCGATGAGGTGCTCCTCGTCCTCGACGGGACGACGGGGCAGAACGCGATCCCGCAGGCGCGCACCTTCACCGGAGCCGCGCGCGTGACGGGACTCGTGGTGACGAAGCTCGACGGAACCGCCAAGGGTGGCGCCGTCTTCACCGTCACGCGCGAGCTCGGGCTGCCCGTGAAGTACCTCGGAGTCGGCGAAGGGATGGACGACCTCGTCCCGATGGAGCCCGAGCGCTTCGTCGAAGCGATGTTCGGTGCCTGAGGTTCGGCCGCTCTCGCCGGAAGGCGCCGTCGACGTCACGCGCCTTTACGTCGATCTCCTCGGCGGCGATGCGCACGGCGACCGGCCGCACGTCGCGCTGAACATGGTCACGTCCGCGGACGGCCGCGCCACGCTCGCCGGCACGGCGGACATCGGCTCGCGCACGGACCGCGCGCTGCTGCGCCACCTGCGCAGCCTCGCCGACGCCGTACTCATCGGCGCTGGAACGCTGCGCGCGAATGACTTCACGCCGCGCGTCTCGAGCCGCGAGGCGATGGACCGGCGAGAGCTCGCCGCACGTCCGCCGCAGCCGATCGGCGTCGTCGTCTCACGGCTCGGCGATCTCCCCACCGATCGCAAGTTCTTCTCGCTCGCGCAGGAACGGGTCGTCGCCGTCAGCGAGCGCGCGCCGGAGGCCGCGCGCTCAGCGCTCCGCGGCGCCGGCGCGACCGTCGTCGCGTTCGGCAGGGACGACGTCGATCTGGCGACGCTGCTGCGCTGGCTCCTGCGCGAGCGCGGCGTTCGGGTGCTGCTCTGCGAGGGCGGCCCGCACCTCGTCGGCCGGCTCCTCGCGATGCGGCTCATCGACGAGGTGTTCCTCACGCAGGCGTGGCGCGTGACCGCCGAGCCGGGCGCGCTCTCGTGGGTCGAGAGCGACGCGGCACTCGATGTCCGGCTCGAGCCGGTCGAATCGTACGAGGGCGACGGCGAGCGCTACGGACGATTCCGCGTCGCGTACTCTCGTTAACAGTGTTCGAGCAGCTGACCGATCGCCTCACCGGCACGTTCGATCGTCTGCGCGGTAAGCCGAGGGTCACCGAATCCGATCTCGACGAGGCCCTGCGCGAGATCCGCATCGCGCTCCTCGAGGCCGACGTGCAGTACGGCGTGGTCAAGGACCTCGTCGCGCGCGTGCGCGAGCGCGCGAAGGGCCAGGACGTGCTGCAGACGATCTCCGGCCCGCAGCAGGTCGTGAAGATCGTCCACGACGAGCTCGTCGCCACGCTCGGCGCGACCGAGACCGCGCTGCAGTTCGCGGCGCAGCCGCCGACGGTGATCCTCCTCGTCGGGCTGCAGGGCTCGGGGAAGACGACGACCGCCGCCAAGGTCGCGAGCCTCGTGCGCAAGCGCGGCCGCCGCCCGATGCTCGTCGCGGCCGACCCGTACCGCCCCGCGGCGGTGGAGCAGCTCGTGACGCTCGGGAAGCAGATCGACCTCCCGGTGCGCACGGCCGACGGGATGGCCCCGCCGGAGCTCGTGCAGCGCGCGGCCGCGGACGCGTCGCGCGACGGCCGCGATGTGATCATCGCCGACACGGCCGGGCGGCTGCACGTCGACGACGAGATGATGCGCGAGCTCGAGCGCATGGTCGCGTTGACCCATCCGACCGAGGTGCTGCTCGTCGCGGACGCGATGACCGGGCAGGACGCCGTTCGCGCGGCGAGCGAGTTCCGCGCCCGACTGCCGCTCACCGGACTCATCCTCACCAAGGTCGACGGCGACGCGCGCGGGGGCGCGGCCCTCTCGATCCGCGCCGCGACCGGCGTGCCGATCAAGTTCCTGGGGACCGGGGAGAAGCTCGACGCGCTCGAGCCGTTCCATCCCGACCGGCTCGCCGGGCGCATCCTCGGGATGGGCGACGTGCTCACGCTCGTGGAGAAGGCGCAGGAGCACGTCGACCGAGCGCAGGCCGAGGAACAGGCGCGCAAGTTCCTGGAGGCTCGCTTCACGCTCGACGACTTCCTCGCGCAGCTGAAGCAGGTGCGGAAGCTCGGGCCGCTGTCGCAGCTGCTCGCGATGGTGCCGGGGATGCAGCAGATGGCGAAGCAGGTCCCGGAGGCGGAGGCCGAACGCGAGCTGACGAAGATCGAGGCGATCATCTCGTCGATGACGCGAGCCGAACGCGTCGACCCGTCGATCATCAGCGGCTCTCGCCGCCGCCGCATCGCGCGGGGGAGCGGCACGACCGTTCAGGACGTGAACCAGCTGCTGAAGCAGTTCGTCGAGATGCAGAAGCTCATGCGCCAGATGGGCACGATGGCCAAGGGCGGCCGCGTCCCGCGCTTCCCCGGCCTCGTTCGCTAGCGATGGCGCGCGTGAGAGCGGAGCGAGCGAGCTGAACGCGAGGCGCGCGGAACCGGCGGGGATCCGGCTCACCGCCGTGCTCGTCGGATGGCTGGTCGACACGGTCAGCACCACCGTCGTCGGCATCCCGCTGCTCGCCGCGTTCGGCGTCGACGCAATGGATCCCGCCGCGCTCGACCGCCTGAACGCCTCCGGCGAGTTCCTCCTCGCGTCGCTCGCGATCGGGCTCGCGTGCACCGCGGTCGGCGGTTTCGTGACGGCGCAGCTCGCGCGCGAGGCGGAGCTGCAGAACGCGGTGGTGATGGGGATCGCGAGCGCGGGAAGCGCCCTGCTCCTGGCGTTGACCGGAGAGGGCGGCCCGCCGGTGTGGTACCTCGCGCTCGGCACCGCGCTCACGGTCCCCGCCGCGGCATTGGGCGCGCTCGTCCGCGAGCGGATGCGATCGCGCGCTGGTAACATCTGATCCGCAATGCGCCGTTACCGGCGCATCTTCCTATCAGACCGTTTGGAGGTCCTTGAGCACGTGGCTGTACGCATCCGCCTGCGCCGCGTCGGCAAGACGAAGGAGCCGCACTACCGCATCGTCGTCACCGACTCGCGCGCGCCGCGCGACGGGAAGTTCATCGAGAACATCGGGCACTACGATCCGACGAAGGACGACGCGCTCGTCGTGAAGGCGGAGCGCGCGAAGTACTGGTTCGGCAAGGGCGCGCGGCCGACGGCGACGACGCGCGATCTGCTCGTGAAGAGCGGCCTCGGCGACAAAGAGGTCCCGGCCGCCGTTCGCGACTAGCACGGCGATGTCGCGGATGTCCGAGCTGCTCACGCACGTCGCGAAGCAGCTCGTGGACAAGCCGGACGACGTCACGGTGACGGAGACGATCGACGGCGACATGGTGAAGCTGCACCTCGCCGTGGCGGAAGAGGACGTCGGCAAGGTGATCGGCCGCGGCGGCCGCATCGCCAAGGCCATCCGCGCGCTCCTGAAGGTGATGGCGACGCGAGATGGCACGAAGGTGAATCTCGAGATCGATTAACCCGCCGGGGAGCGTCGTCGTCGGCGTGATCCGCGGCGCGCATGGGGTGCGCGGCGAGGTCCGCGTCGCCCCCGACACCGACAATCCGGCACGGTTCGTGGTGGGCCGCGTCGTCGAGGTGGAGGGCCTCGGCGAGCGCGCGATCAGGAGCGTCCGCGGCGTGAAGGGCGAGCTCATCGTTGCCCTCGAGGGCGTTGAGGACCGCGACGCGGCGGAGCGGCTGCGTGGCCGCGAGCTGCGCGTCCCCATCGAGGACGCCCGCAGCGAGACGCCGGGTTACCTGTGGGCGGACCTCGTCGGGATGGACGTCGTGGACGAATCCGGCAACGCCCTCGGCGTCCTGGTCGAGGTGCTGCGCCCCGGCGGGGACAACGACGTCTTCGTCGTCCGCACGGCCGACGATCGCGAGCTGCTGCTGCCCGCCATCGACAGCGTCGTGCTCGCGATCGACGTGGCGGGCCGGCGCATGGTCGTGCGTCCGCAGGACGAGGACTGAGTGCGCGTCGACGTCATCACGCTGTTCCCGGAGATGTTCGAGGGCCCGCTGCGCGAGTCGATCGTCGGTCGCGCGCGGGAGCGCGGCCTCCTCGAGCTGCGGCTGCACGACCTGCGCGACTACGCCACCGACCGGCACCGCGTCGTGGACGACGCGCCGTACGGCGGCGGAGCGGGGATGGTCCTGAAGGTCGAGCCGCTCGCGAGCGCAATACGGGACGTCCGAGGCGACGATGCGCGCATCATCCTGCTCTCGCCGCAGGGCCGGTTGTTCACGCAGAGGATCGCGCGTGAGCTCGCGGCGCGGCGGTCGCTCGTCCTCGTGTGCGGCCGGTACGAGGGCGTCGACGAACGCGTCCGCTCCTTCGTCGACGACGAGATCTCGATCGGCGACTACGTGCTCACCGGCGGCGAGCTCCCGGCGATGGTCATCGTCGACGCCGTGAGCCGCCTCGTTCCCGGCGTGATCGAAGCGGAGTCGCTGGAGCACGAATCGCACACGTCCGGTCTGCTCGAGTACCCCCAGTACACGAGGCCGGCCGAGTTCTCCGGCCAGCGCGTCCCCGACGTCCTGCTCTCCGGCGATCACAAGGCGATCGCGAAGTGGCGCGACTCGGAGGCGCGGAAGCGGACGCGCGAGCGGCGGCCCGATCTCGCCGGCGCACGTCCGACGCCGCAGGAGCTCGCGGGCGAGTACGCCGCGGGCATCGGCTCCTACCGGCTCGCGCGCAAGTACGGGCTATCGCCGGCGACCGTCCGCGCGCGACTGCGCGCCGCGGGCGTCGCGCTGCGGCCGGCACGTCAGGCGACGCGGGGACCGTCCGCGGAGGAGGTCGCGCGACTGCACGCATCCGGCGTTGGCGTGCGCGAGCTCGCACGACGGTTCGGCGTGTCGCACGTGACGATCCTCAACCGTCTGAAGCGCGCGCGCGGCGGTTGACTCTGCTAGCATTCGTGCTCCCGTGAGTGTTGCGACGATGAACAGCCGAGACATCCTCGCGTCCCTTGCCGCCGAGCAGACCAAGACGGAGCTGCCCGACGTGCGGCCCGGCGACACCGTCCGCGTCGCGGTCCGCGTCGTCGAGGGCAACCGCGAGCGGACCCAATCTTTCGAGGGCACGGTCATGCGGCTGTTCAACGGCGGGCTCGATCGCCAGATGACCGTCCGTCGCATCTCCAACGGCGTCGGCGTCGAGCGCACGTTCCTCATGCATTCGCCGCGACTCGAGAAGATCGAGGTGGTCCGTCGCGGTCACGCGCGGCGCGCGGCGCTCTACTTCCTGCGCGAGCGCGTCGGCAAGGCGGCCACCCTCCGCGAGAAGCGCAAGAACCCCTAGCCGCCCTCATACACTCGGGTTGCGATGCCGTCCCTCCGATACGAGAAGGAGATATGGGCGCGCGGGCTGCTCCGCGTCGTGGGCGTCGATGAGGTCGGGATGGCCGCGCTCGCGGGACCCGTCGTCGCCGCGGCGGTGCTCGTCACGCCCGAGGTGCGGCTCATCCGGCGCGTCCGCGACTCGAAGCTGCTCACCCGCAAGGAACGCGAGGAGCTCGTTCCCGCGATCCGAGCCCGCGTCGCGCGCGTCGGCATCGGCGCCGCCTCGGTGAGGGAGATCGATCGCTTGAACATCTACCACGCCAGTCACGTCGCGATGCAGCGGGCGCTGCGGCAAATCGGCGAGTACGACCACGTCCTCGTCGACGGTCGGCGGATCCTCGATCCCGCATTCGTTCCGGGCCGGCACACCGAGATCGTGAAGGGCGACGCGAAGTCGTTCGCGATCGCCGCCGCGTCGGTCGTCGCCAAGGTGACGCGCGACACCCTCATGGCGCGGCTCTCCGCGCGGTTTCCCGGTTACGGCTGGGAGCACAACTGCGGCTACCCGACGATCGATCATCGCAAGGCGATCCGCGCGCTCGGCGTGACGCGCGTACATCGGCGCGACTTCGGGACGGTCCGGGTCCTCCTGGCGGCAGAGCAGGTCGAACTCGCGCTCGCCGAGATCTAGCGAACGATGACCGTCCCTTTCATCTGCGGATGAACGCCACAGTGGTACGCGAAGGTCCCAGCCTGCCCGAACGTGAACGTCGCGTCCCGGCCCGGATCGAGCCCGAGGTCGAACGGGCGACCGGGCGAGTCGGACGTGACGGTGTGGAACTGCGTGCCGCCGTTGTGCCAGACGACCGCCGTCCCGACGGCGACCTCGATCAACTCGGGCGAGTAGCCCCAGCGGTCCGGCGCGTTGGCGGGCTCGACGACCGCGACGCGGTCGGTGCGTACCGGGGTGGGGGAGGCGCAGGCGCCGAGCACGAGGGCGACCGCGAGCACCAGCGCGGCGCGCGCCGGAACGCATCCGTGCCGCCGGCTCATGCGTATCGCTGTGGAAGGCGCGACCCGAGGAGGGAACCAGTGAAGTATCGAACCAGCGCGATCCTGGCGTCGGCGGTGCTGCTCCTTGCCGCGTGCGGCGGCGGCGCGGCGGCGCCGAGTCCGACAGCCGCGAACCAGATGACGTTCGGAGCCGACCTGAAGACGACGAACGAAGTGCCGCCGATCGCGAACGACGAGAAGAGCGCGAGCGGCACAGCGACGATCACCTTCGACCTTACGCGCGACTCCGGCGGGAAGAT
>DASQXO010000060.1:0-4517 GCA_035639655.1 Candidatus Dormiibacterota bacterium | reverse complement strand
GGCCTCGCGGCGGCGGCGGAAGCGGCCGGCGTGCGGATCTTCGAGGGCACGAACGTCACGCGCGTCGTGCCGGGCGAGGTCCGCGCGGGGGAGGCGAGCGTGCGCGCGGCATCCATCGTCGTGTGCACGAACGCGTACGCTCCGCACCTCGTCGATGCGCGCATCCGGCCCGTGCGCGGGCAGATGCTCGCGACCGCGCCGCTACGCGAGCGCCTCCTGATGCGGCCGGTGTACGCGCACCGCGGCTTTCGCTACTGGCGCCAGACGGCGGATCTGCGTGTCGTCGTCGGCGGGTGGCGCGACATCGCGGTGGACGAGGAGGTCGGCGAGGAGGAGCGGCTGAACGATCGTGTCCAGGCGCAGCTCGACGCCTTCCTGCGGGAGTGCGGCGTCAGCGCGCCCGTGACGCATCGCTGGGCCGGGATCATGGGGTTCTCGCACGACGGCCTGCCGTACGTCGGCCGACTCGCGGAGGGGAGTTTCGTGAACGCGGGCTTCACCGGCCACGGCATGGGCTTCGCGCTCGCCACGAGCGAGCGCCTTGCCGCGCTCGTGTGCGGCGAGACGCCGAGCGAGCTCCGGCCGTTCGATCCCGCGCGGCCGTAACGCGTCCCGCGCCAAAGCCGTCTCTTGACGCTGGGCGCGACAATTGTCGCTTAGGGGACTGGGGGACAGCGTGATCACGATCGACGTCGCGAACGCGATCTTCCTCGTGTGTCTGCTCGCCGGCGGAGCGTTGCTGCTCGTCACGGTCGTGCTCGATGACCTCCTCGGCGGCATCCTCGACTCGCTGCACGTCGGCTTTGATCTCGCCGGCGTCTCGCTGATGCCGCTCCTGCTCGGCTTCGTGTCGATGTTCGGCGTCGGCGGTCTCATCGGGACGCAGCTGCTCCAGCTCGATAGCGGCAGGGCGTCGCTCGTCGGCGGTCTCGCCGGCGCGGTGGGCGCGGCGTTCGTGTTCGTCATGTTCAGCATGCTGCGACGATCGGAGGCGCCGCCGCCGTTCAGCCTCAACGACCTCGTCGGGCAGCGCGCGCGGGTGTCCGTGGCGATCCCGGCGCGCCGTTACGGCAGCGTGTACCTGACCTACGCCGGCGCCTCGCACAACCTGACGGCGACGGCGGACACCGACGTGCCGAACGGCGCGACGGTCACGGTGACCGGCGTCGCGGGATCGCATCTCATCGTCGCGCCGCAAGTGCCGGAGTCCCCGCGCGAGCGGACGGCGTCGGATTCTGTCGGAGCGCAAAGTGGGGGAGGGACCTAGCGTGAACATCCTCGATTTCATCCGTTTCTCGGGCGGCGGACCGATCCTCGTCTTCGTCGCGGTCGTCATCCTCGCGCTGCTGTCGTTCTACGTCGCGAGCCGCTACCGCGTCGCGAACGCGAACGAGGCGCTCATCGTCGCGGGCTCGCGCGGCGCGAAGGTGCGCGACGAGCGCGGACAGCTCGTCGGCATCGTCGGCGACAAGGGTGTGAAGGTCGTCGTGGGCGGCGGCACGTTCGTCCTGCCGCTCGTACACAAGGTCGGCCGCCTCAAGCTGACCGTCCGGCAGATCGACGTGCACCTCGACGACGCCGTGACGAGCCAGGGCATCAAGGTCAAGGTGCAGGGCGTCGCGACGTTCAAGATCGGTCGCGACGTCGAGTCGCTGCGCAACGCGGCCGAACGCTTCCTCGACGCGAAGGATGAGCATGTCGACTCGATCGTGAAGAACGTCCTCGAGGGCAGCCTCCGCTCGATCGTCGGCCGGCTCACGATCGAGGAGCTGATCATGGACCGGCAGAAGCTCCAGCAGGAGGTGCAGGACGCCGCGAAGGGCGATCTCGCGACGACCGGCCTGCTCATCGACGCGTTCACGATCCAGAGCATCAACGACGAGTCCGGGTACGTGGAGCTCCTCGGCCAGCAGAAGCTCGCCATCGTCGAGCGCGACGCGCGCATGGCGAAGGCGACGAACGATCAGCAGGCCGCGGTGCGCGAGGCCGAGGCCGAGCAGGTGAAGATCAACGCCCAGCGCGACGTCGCGCTGAAGCGTGCGGACGCGCAGGTGCAGACGGCCGCCGCCGAGGCGCGGGCCGCGCAGGCGGGACCGCTCGCGCAGGCCGACGCGCAGCAGGAGGTCGTGCGCAAGCAGACCGAGCTCGCGCAGCTCGAATCCGCGCGCAAGCAGATGGAGCTGCTCTCGACCACGGTCCGTCCGGCCGAGGCTGAGGCCGAGGCCGTCGCGAAGCGCGCCGAGGGCGAGAAGCGCGCGAAGATCGCCGCGGCCGAGGCGGGCGCGGAGGCCGAGCGGCTGCAGGGTTCGGCCGAGGCGGCCGTGGTCCTGACGAAGGGCGAGGCCGAGGCCAAGGCGCTGGCGATGCGCGCCGACGCGTACAAGCAGTTCAACGAGGCGGCCATCATCCAGACGGTGCTCACCGCGCTCCCGGAGATCGTGAAGGCGGCCGCGGAGCCGATGTCGCGCATCGACAACCTCACCGTCATGAGCGCGGACGGCGCGTCCGAGCTCGTGCGCAACGGCGCGCGCGCGGTCGCGGAATCGTCGACGGCGATCAAGGGGCTGACCGGCATCGACGTGCCGGCGCTCATCCAGCGCTCGATGCATCGTTTCGCCGTTCCCGAGCTGCGCGGCGACGGCGCGCCCGCGGCGACGACGCCGGTCGCGCCGCCGCCTACAGCGTCCGCACCGCCCGCGCCGGCTCCGGCGGCGTCAGCGGGCGAAGCCGCCGCGGCGCACGCGGCATCGTCCGAGCGCAAGGCCAACGGCGAGGGCGAGGCGGAGCGCATGGTCGACGGCGCGATCGAGCGCTGGCTCGCGGAGCACCTGCAGCGCGTCCCGGGCATCGCCCGCTTCGGCGCGCTCCGGCTGTCGGATCTCGAGGTCCGCGGTCCCGCGGAACTCCGCGAGCTCTGGTCGCTCACGAAGCCGCGGCTCGATCCGCGCCTGGCGAACATGACCGTGAGCGAGCTCCTGCGCCGTCATCCCGAGGCGTCGCCGCCGCAGTAGGCTCGCGCGCGGGTCAGGAGCCGCGCAGCTCGAAGACGATCTCGAGGCCGTCGACCTCGTCGACGACCACGGTGACCTCGCGCATGCCGAGCTTGCGCACGACCGCCAGGGAGGCGTGGTTATCCGGCGCGACCGAAGCGAACACGCGCCGGATGCCGCGCGAGCGCGCCCACCAGATCATCGCCCGCGCCGCCTCGGTCGCGTAGCCGCGGCCGCGGAACGGCTCGTCGACGGAGTAGCCGAGCTCGACCGCGTCCGGCGCGCCAAGACCGTTGGAGCCGGGAGCGCCGTGGAAGCCGATCTGCCCGGCGAACGCGGCGCTGTCCCGTTCGATCATCGCGCGCATCAGCCACGGCGCATGGTCCGGCGCGCGTGCGAGCTGCGCGAGGCGGATCTCGATGAGCGGGAGCTGCTGCGCGCGCCACGCCTCCGGCACCGCCGCGCCGCGGAGCGTCGCCGGCCCGACCGCGAGCGCGCGCAGTTCGTCCGGCGAGAGCCACACGAGGTCGAGCCGTGGCGTCGAGACGTCGACGCTATCGGAGCGCGGGATAGCGATCCGGGAAGCGCTCGCGCATCAGGGCGTACACCGCCTCGACGACGTTCTCGCGCTGCGGCTTGACGAAGTAGTCGCCGTCCTGCGCGTACGGGGAGCGGTTCGAAAGCGCGGTGACCGACCGCGGGCCCGCGTCGAGGAGATCCCACGCGCCGTCGCGCTCGAGGACGTGGCGCGCCATGTACGCGGTCGCGCCGCCCGGGAAATCCTCGTCGAGGAACAGCGCCGCGTTCGTCTTCTCGATCGAGCGCGCCGCGACGCCGCGCAGGTCGAACGGCTCGAGCGTCTGTGCGTCGACGATCTCGACCTCGACGCCGAGCGCGGCGAGGTCCTGCGCCGCCTCCATCGCGACGCGCACGCACGCGCCGTACGTCACGACCGTGACGTCGCGACCCTCGCGCACGACCTCGGCGACGCCGAGCGGCACGGTGAACTCGCCGAGGTTCGCGGGCAGGCGCTCCTTCAAGCGGTACGCGTTGAGGACCTCGACCACGATCCCCGGATCGTCGCCCCGCAGGAGCGTGTTGTAGAAGCCGGCCGCGCGGGTGCAGTCGCGCGGCACGCACAGGTACACGCCGCGGCACGAGCCGAGGATCATGCCCATCGGCGAGCCGGTGTGCCAGATGCCCTGAAGCCGGTGGCCCTTCGTACGCACGATGACCGGCGCGGCCTGGCCGCCCGCGGTGCGGTAGCGCAGCGTCGCGAGGTCGTCCGACAGCACCTCGAGCGCGAAGAGCAGGTAGTCGATGTACTGGATGTCGACGATCGGACGCAGCCCGCGGAGCGCCGCGCCCACGCCCTCGCCGACGATCGTCGCCTCGCGGATCCCGGTGTCGGTGACGCGCCGCTCTCCGTACTTCTTCTGCAGACCCTCATAGACGAGGTTCACGTCGCCGAGCTTGCCGACGTCTTCGCCGAGCGCGAAGACGCGTGGGTCGCGCGCGAAGATCGCG
>DASQXO010000059.1:0-3274 GCA_035639655.1 Candidatus Dormiibacterota bacterium | reverse complement strand
TCGGGGCGCGGGTATAGCAAAAATCGCGACGTATCAGCGTGTCGCCGCGAGGTGGCGGGTTTCCGCTCAGAGCGCGAGCGGCGGTCAAGCTTGCGGCCGCATCGCCGCGCGCGTTTCGGGCGCTTCGGACCGCTAGACGGTGGAGCGACGCGCGATGGGCGACGTGGTCCGGCGCAGCTGATAGCTCCACGCGGCGAAGATGCCGGCCGTTTCGATGAGGTTGTAGACGAAGTGCAGGTCGGGCCGCGAGATCGGCAGGCCGCCGCCGATGACGCCGCCATGAGCGAGCAGTCCTGGAGCGCCCGCGAGCCCCGTCGCGAGGAAGGCCTGCATGATCACGTCGTGCTCGAGGAGGTGCCAGCCGGCGAAGAGCGTCACGAGCACGAGGATCCGATTCGGGCCGAGCATCGCGACGAGCGCGACGAGCGCGAGGAACACCCCGAGGTTCCAGATGAAGTGCACCCACTCGACGTCGAGCTGGCCGACGATCCCGCGCGCATCCGCGGCGGCCAGGCCGAGCAGGTGGATCTCGATCATCTGCGCGACGTGCTCGAGCAGGTGCGCCGTCTGCGCGAGCAGCAGGAATGTGAAGCCCAGGGTCGCCGGCGTCGCGGTCGCGCGCAGGACGGCCGCCCGCAACCATCCGCTCCCCACGTCGACAGATCCTACTTCGGCGCGCCGCGGCGGGTCACCCCGCGATCCCGACGACGACCCGCTCGCGGCCGGCGAGGTCCGCGACGATCTCGGCGCTGAAGCGCGCCGCGGCGAGCCTCGCGGCGATCACGTCCGCCTGTTGGGGCGCGCACTCGAACAGCGCCAGCGCGGGTCGCGCGACGCGCTCCGCGAGCTGCTCGATCGCTCGGCGGATGACGTCGAGGCCGTCGTGTCCGCCGTCGAGCGCCGCGCGCGGCTCGAACTCGATCGACGTGCCGCGCGCCGCGTTCACCTCGTCCGTCCTGAGGTACGGGAGATTCGCGACGACGGCATCGACGGGTTCGCGCACGGGCTCGAGCAGGTCGCCGGCGCGGAAGTCGATCCGCGCCGCGACGCCGTGACGCGCGGCATTCGCGCGTGCGACCTCGAGCGCGGCGACGGATGCATCGGTCGCGATGACGCGTGCGCCCGGCAGCGCGCGGGCGAGCGCGATCGCGATCGCGCCGCTCCCGGTCCCGAGATCGGCGATGAGCGGCGACGCTCGCGCGGAGAGACGGCGGATCGCCTCATCGGCGAGCAGCTCTGTCTCTGGGCGCGGGATGAGCACGCGTCGATCGACCGCGAACTCGAGCCCGTAGAACTCCTTCACGCCGCGCAGGTACGCGACCGGCTCGCCGCGGGAGCGGCGGTCGACGAGCGCGGCATACCGCGCCAGGTCGTCCGGCGCGAGCGCGGGTTCGGGATGCGCGTACACGTCCTCCTTGCGGATGCCGAGCGCGAACGCGAGCAGGAGATCGGCGTCGAGCGCGGCCGTCTCGATGCGCGCCGCCCGCAGCCGTGCGATCGCCGCTGCGCGGGCTTCGCCGCGGGTCGTAGGCGGCGAGACCGCTGCTCCCGATCGGTCCGTTTCCGAACCTACAGAGCTCAGATCGGCAGCGGCCGCAGCCCACGGCGTCTGCCGACGCGCGCGAACGCGTCGACGGCGCGCTCGACGTGCTCCGGCGTGTGCGCCGCCGAAAGCTGCACGCGGATCCGCGCCTGTCCCTTCGGAACGACCGGGTAGCTGAAGCCGATGACGTAGATGCCTTCGGCGAGGAGATCGCGCGCCATCTCGTTCGCGATGCGTGCGTCGCCGATCATGATCGGGACGATCGGGTGCTCGCCGGGCTTGATCTCGAGGCCGGCCTTCGCCACTCCGTCGCGGAAGCGCTTCGCGTTCGCCATCAGCCGCTCGCGCAGCTCGCCGGTCTCGGACAGGAGGTCCAGGACCGCGAGCGTGCCGGCGACGATGACCGGCGAGACCGAGTTGGAGAACAGGTACGGGCGCGCGCGCTGACGCAGCAGCTCGACGACGTCGCGCGGGCCCGCGGCGAAGCCGCCCGACGCGCCGCCGAGCGCCTTGCCGAGCGTCGAGGTGATGAGGTCCACACGACCCATGACGCCCGTGTACTCGTGCGTGCCGCGGCCCCGGGCGCCCATGAAACCGGTCGCATGCGAGTCGTCGACCATGACCATCGCGTCGTAGCGCTCGGCGAGCGCGCAGATCTCGGGCAGCTTCGCCACGTCGCCGTCCATGGAGAACACGCCGTCCGTAACGACGAGCCGCAGCCGCTTCGCGCGCGTCGCGACGAGACATTTCTCGAGCGCGGACATGTCGGCGTGCGCGAAGCGCTGCCGCTCCGCCTTGCACAGGCGGATGCCGTCGATGATCGAGGCGTGGTTCAACGCATCCGAGATGACGGCGTCCTCTTCGGTGAGGAGCGCCTCGAACACGCCACCGTTCGCGTCGAACGCGCTCGGAAAGAGGATGCAGTCCTCGGCACCGACGAACTCGGCGAGCCGCCGCTCGAGCTCGCGGTGGCGGTCCTGCGTGCCGCAGATGAAGCGCACGCTCGACATCCCGTAGCCGCGTTCGTCGAGTCCGCGACGAGCCGCGGCGACGACGCGCGAGTCATCCGAGAGGCCGAGATAGTTGTTCGCGCAGAAGTTCAAGACGCGCTTGCCGTTGACGACGATCTCGGCGCCCTGCGGCGACTCGATGAGCCGCTCGTCCTTCCACGTCCCGGCGTCGCGGATCTCGTCCAGCTGCGTCGCGTAGTGCCGTTGCGCCTTCGTGCTGTACATGGCGGCCGAGCGACGAGCCTACTACGGCGGTTCGTTGACAGGCGCGGGCGAGCGGAATAGGTTCACGCGCTCGTGTCGTTCCTCGGACGTCTATTCGGTCGGACGGAGGCGCCGCCGGACCCGCTCGTCGAGCGGCTGCCCGAGCTCGTCGTCCCGCAGTCGGAGGCAGGCGCGTTCGTGGCCGGGTATCAGCGCGACGAGCGGCAGTCTCGTGTCATCACGGCGAGTCCGGCCGAACGGCGCCAGGGCGCGATCGCGCAATACATGCTGCAGTGGGATCGCTCCATGGACGCGATCCGCGCGCAGCTCGCAAAGCAAGATGCGACGCCGTTCGTGCAATGGGTACGACAGCTCGTGCTCGCTATGGTCGACGCAACGGCGGCGCAACGCTGGTTCGCCGCACGCGCATCCGGGTTCAAGGCGTATGCCGGCCAGGAGGTCGGCGGCTTTCGCTACGGCGAGGTGCAGGAGACCGCGGCGCCGGGGATCGGTGACG
>DASQXO010000058.1:0-2882 GCA_035639655.1 Candidatus Dormiibacterota bacterium | reverse complement strand
CGCGCGGCGTTCCGCGTGCGCTGCGGCTCGCGCGGAGAACGGTCGGCACGATCCGCACGAACCTCTTCTGGGCGTTCTTCTACAACGTCGCGCTCATCCCGCTCGCGGCCGGCGCCCTGTTCCCGTTCTTCGGCCTCGTGCTCTCGCCGATCTTCGCCGCGGGCGCGATGGCCGTGTCGTCGCTGACGGTCGTGACGAACTCGCTCCGGCTCCGCGGCGCGGCGATCGATCGCTAGATCCGAGCACGCATACTCGTCGCGATGACCGGCGCGCCGGTTCGGATCAGCGCGACCGACGCGCGACGCATGGCGATCGCCGCGCAGCGCCTCGTCGCGCCGCCGAACTCGACGCCAGGCGGCGTGCTCGAGGTGACGCGCGACATCGGCTACCTGCAGCTCGATCCGACGAACGTCGTCGCGCGGAACCCGCTGCTCGTGTTGTGGAGCCGGCTCGGCGTCTACGACCGCGTGATCGTCGAGGACCTGCTCGCGCGGCGCGAGCTCTTCGAGACGCCGTCGCTCATCCTCCCCACCAGCGATCTCGCGATCCACGGCGCGACGATGCGCGCGTACCGAAGGGCGACGGAGCCGGGCGCCGCCGCGCCGACGCGCGGACGCCTCGAGGGCGCGGGCGGCGGTACGTGGCCGAAGCGCGCCGCCGCGTGGCTGCGCAAGAACCCGCACATGCGCGCGATGGTCCTGTCGCGACTGCGGCGCGAGGGACCGCTGCCGCTCGCCGCGTTCGAGGACCGCGCCGTAGTGAGCTGGACCTCGGGCGGATGGAACGACGAGCGCAACGTGACGATGCTCCTGGCGATCCTGCAGCGGCGCGGCGAGGTCGTCGTCGCGGGGCGGCGCAACGGGCAGAAGCTCTTCGGGATCGCCCGCGGCTGGTACCCGCGAACACGACCGCTCGCGGGTGACGCGCTGTCGCGCGAGTCAACGCGGCGGGCGATCCGCGCGCTCGGTGTCGGCACGTTGAAGCAACTCAGGTCGCAGTACGCCTTCGGCCGCCACGTCACGCAGCGCGCGGTCGACGCGCTCGAACGCGCCGGCGAGATCGTGCGCGTCGAGATCGACGGCGTTCCGTCGCGCGCCGCGTACTACGGCCTGGCCGAACTGCCGACGCTGCGCGAGGTGCGCGAGCAATGGGAGGAACGGACGACGCTGCTGTCTCCGTTCGACAACCTCATCATCGACCGCGATCGCACCGAGGCACTGTTCGGCTACCGGTACCGGATGGAGATCTACGTGCCGCCGCATCTGCGGAAGCTCGGGTACTGGGCGATGCCGGTGCTGCACGGCGACCGCATCGTCGGCAGCGTGGACCCGCGCGTCGACCGCGCGCGCGGCGAGCTCGTCGTGAACCGGGTCGTCCTCGCGCCGGGGGCGCCGCGTTCGGCGATGCCCGCGATCCGGCGCGCGACGGGTGAGCTGGCGGTCTTCGTCGGGGCGAAGCGGGTCGTGTGGCCATCGCCAACGCGATGAGCAATCCCTTCGATCGACTCTCGCTCGAGCGACTGCGGCGGCGGCGGAGCGAGAAGTGGGCGCGCTACCCGAACGACGTTCTGCCCGCGTTCGTCGCCGAGATGGACTTCCCCCTCGCGGAGCCGATCCGCGAGGCGTTGCACGAGGCGGTCGATCTCGGCGACACCGGCTACGCGCATCCGAACCGGATCGCCGACGCGTTCGCCGAGTTCGCGCGGTCGTGGTTCGACTGGTCGGTCGATCCCGGTCGCGTCGTGATGGTCCCGGACGTGATGGTCGGCGCCGCGGAGGTCATCCGCCTCGTGACGAAGCCGCGCGAGCGTGTGGTGATCGATACGCCGGCGTACCCGCCGTTCTGGAAGACGCTGCGCGAGTACGAGCGAGAGGTCATCGAGGTGCCGCTGCTGCGGACGTCCGCGGGATGGGACCTCGACCTCGCGCGGACCGAGCGGGCCTTCGCCGCCGGGGCGAGGGCCTACCTCTTCTGCAATCCGCACAACCCGACCGGCCGCGTGTTCCCGCGCGACCGACTCGAGCGCATCGCCGAGCTCGCGGAGCGCTACGACGTCGTGGTCGTCGCGGACGAGATCCACGGCCTGCTCACGCTCAGGGGTGCGGTGCACGTGCCGTTCGTCTCGCTCGGGGATCGCGCGGCGCGCCGGGCGGTCACCGTCACCTCCGCGTCGAAAGCCTGGAACGTCGCCGGCCTGAAGTGCGCGCTCCTCGTCGCCGGGTCGGACGAGATGCGCGCGACGCTCGCGTCGCTCCCCAGCGGCCTGCTCGACCGCGCCGGTCACTTCGGGGTGATCGCCGGCATCGCCGCGTTCAGGCACGGCGCGCCGTGGCTCCGCGCAGCGCTCGAGCAGCTCGACCGAAACCGGCGGCTCCTCTCCGAGCTGCTTGCCGACGGGCTTCCGGCGGTGCGCTACGTTCCGCCGCAGGCCGGCTACCTCGCGTGGCTCGACTGCGCGCCGCTCGGGCTCGGGCCGGATCCCGCCGCGGTGTTCCTCGAACGAGGCCGCGTCGCCGTGAACCGGGGCCTCGACTTCGGCGACGTCGGCGCGGGCTTCGTCCGCGTCAACATGGGCACCTCGACGGAGATCCTCACCGAAGTGGTGTCGCGCATGTCAGCGGCGGTGAAGTGAGGGCCGCGCGGCCCTCAGGTCGTTCGCGCCCGCTGCAGCTCCTGCAAGATCGCGGTCTGCCCCTCGTTGATCGCATGTACCTCGACGGTGAGGCGATGGATCGCGGTGAGCGTCTTGTGGTCCGCCTCCGCGCGCGTGTCGTTGGCGGCCTGGATGACGTTCTGCCCGACGATGATGATCGGCAGCAGCACGAGCTGCAGGAACGTCTGCGCGACCCACGCGACGATGACGATCACGTCGCGGGAAGCGA
>DASQXO010000057.1:0-3526 GCA_035639655.1 Candidatus Dormiibacterota bacterium | reverse complement strand
CGACCGACGCGCTCTCCGGCAGCGGCTCGAGCCGCTTGGCGAATCCAGCCGGCGCGTTCACCAGCGCCGCACGGTAGCCGGGCTTGACGAGGAGCTTCTTCGCGAGGGTGCTCCCGCTCATGCGTGATCCTCGCCGTCGAGCGACACCGTCCCGGCCGACCCGTCGACGGTGATGCGCCTTCCGGTGGCGATGCGCTCGGTGGCGGCCGCGACGCCGACGACCGCGGGGATGCCGTACTCGCGCGCGACGACCGCGCCGTGCGACATCATCCCGCCCATCTCCATCACGAGGCCCCCGGCGGTGAGGAAGAGCGGCGTCCAGCCCGGGTCGGTCGAGGGCGCGACGAGGATCTCGCCGGGATCGATACGCGCGCCCTGCGGCGAATGGATCACGCGCGCGCTTCCGCTCGCGATCCCCGGCGCGGCGGCGGTGCCGACGAGCGCACCGGCCGCGGCGGCGCCCGCGCCGAGGGCCTCGACGTCGGTCCCGTCGGAGAGGAGCAGCCGCGGGATCCGCCGGCGCGCGAGCTCGCGTCGGTATTCGCCGCGACGCTGCTCGACCGTCGCGCGCTGGTCCTCGCCGGCGAGCCCGCGACGGATCTCGGGGAGGGTCAGGAACCAGATGTCGTCCGGCGCCGCGATACGACCTCCCTGGGCGAGCTCCTCGCCGACCGGCGCGAGGAGTGCGCGGCCGATCGCGAAGAGCCGGATGATCTGGAACTTCGGCTGCTCCCGCAGGCCGAACAGCGAGCGCATGCGTCGGAGCAGCGCGCGCGCCACGAGCCGCCTCGGCCCGTGCACGCGCGCGAGGAGCGTGTCGACCATCGCCTCTGCGTCGCGCGCCCCGCGCGCGAATTGCGCGTCGGGCGATTGCGCCTCGTCACTGAGGCGCAGGTAGTTCGAGATCGCTCCGAGCAGGTGCGCCGGATCCTCGGACCAGCGCGGCACGCCGAGGTCGATCTCGCCGATCGCGCGGTGGCCGTACCGCTCGAGGAAACGAACGAGGTGCTGCTGCAGCCACGGCGGCAGCGTCACCGCGCGGTAGCGTTCCGCAAGCGCCTCCGGGCTTTCATCCCGCACCGCCGCGGCCGAGCGGCGATCCTCGCGCGCGTCGCGCGCGAGCGCCCACAGGGCGAGGTCCATCTCGGTCGTCGGGTTGTGTGGCAGCGCGCGCAGGATCGTCCGCAGTTCGTCGGTCGTGGCGCGACCCCGCAACAGACGGACGGAGAGGTTGTAGGCGAGCGCGCCCGCAGCGACGAGCCCGACGAGTTTCGGAAACAGCCGACGCGGGAGGTCCAGGAACATGCGCTCGAAGGCGTCGATGCGTTCGGCGGCGGTGGCCGGGGCGACCGCGGCCGCGCGGCGAAGGTCCGCGTCTATCTCACGCAGCGTGCGCTGTCGCGTTGCGTCCGGACGCGCGAGCGCGCGCAGGACGATCCACGGGATACCGGTGCGCGCGATGGCGGGCACGACGATGGGGATCGTCGCGCGGGTCGAGCCGCGGATCGCCAGGCGTGGGTCGTGCTCGAGCCGCCGCATCGCAATCGCGGTGCGCGCCTCCATCACGCCGAGCGCCGCGCCCGCGATCCGCCGGCCGACCGGGTTGCGCACGAGCGCGGTTACGTCGGCGAAGATCCGCATGCCGGCGACGACGAGCACCGGGGCGCCCGCGACGGGATCTCGCACCGGCCGCCGGAGCGCGGCGGCGAACGACGCCGAGATGAGGCGAAACGTCTGCACGCCCATCGGCGTGAACGGCTCGAACATTCCCTGCGCGACGTTCGCCGAGAAGTACACGCGGAGGTCGCGGTCGGGGTCGGGCGCGCCGACCGGCAGCGGATACAGCGTCGTGATCGGACGCGATTGGAGAAGCCAGAGCGCGCCGGAACGATCGAAGGCGAACTCGATGTCCTGCGGCGCAGCGAAGTGCCGCTCGACGCGCTCGCCGGTCGCGGCGAGCGCGAGGATGCTGGCGTCGTCGAGCACGCGCCCGCGCCGGTCCACGATCGCACCGGATCGCACCACGTAGTGGTCCGGATTCACCCGCCCGGACACGAGCGCGTCGCCGAGCCCCGCGATCGCGTCGATGGCCGTGCGGCGTCGCTCGCCGGTCACCGGATCGGCGGTGAAGAGCACGCCGGCGGCGGCGGCGTCGACCATCCGCTGCACGACGACCGCGAGCGCGACGGAGGCCTCGTCGATGCCGTTGGCGCGGCGGTACGCGACGGCGCGGTCGTTGAAGAGCGACGCCCACGAGCGGCGGATCGCGTCGAGCAGCGCGTCCTCGCCGGCGACGTCGAGGAACGTGTCCTGCTGGCCGGCGAACGACGCTCCGGGCAGATCCTCCGCGGTGGCCGACGAGCGCACCGCGACGCGGCCGCCACCGAGGTCGCGGTACGCCTGACGCGCCGCATCGGCGATGGGCGCGGGCACCGGCGCGCCGCGGAGGCGTTCCGCCGCCACCTGAGGATCGGCGTGATCGACGCCCGCGGCGCGCGACGCGATCTCGTACGCCTCGGTGGTGAGCGCGAAGCCGTCGGGCACCGGGAAGCCCGCGCGCACGAGCTCGCCGAGGTTCGCTCCCTTTCCGCCGGCGAGCGCGACGTCCCGCGCGGCAAGCGAGCCGAGGGACCGAACAAGCGACACCGCCCGCATCTTAAGCGGCGCCGACTCAGCGGAGCAGGTCCTCGAGCGCCGAGTACGGATCTCGCTCGCGCCGCGCGATCGCGCGCGCGGCATCGGCCACGCGGTCCGCACCGGCGCGCGACACGAAGCGACGGAAAAGCGTCTCCCGCGCGAGCGCCTCGATCTCGGCGCGCGCCGCCGCCGTCGCGCGCCGTTCCGATTCGCCGGAGGCGCGCGCCCACTCCTGGTGCTTCGCGATCGCCGCCGCGAGCGCGTCGATCCCCTCCTCGCTCACGGCGTTGGTGCGGACGATCGGCGGCCGCCACGATGCCTTGTCCGCGCCGAGCGACAGCGCGAGCGTAAGGTCGCGCACGGTCTCGTCCGCGCCGGGGCGATCCGCCTTGTTCACCACGATCACGTCGGCGACCTCGAGGACGCCGGCCTTGATCGCCTGGATGCCGTCGCCGAGGCCGGGCACGGTGACGAGGCACACGGTGTCCGCGACGCGTACGACGTCGACCTCCTCCTGCCCGACGCCGACGGTCTCGACGATGACGACGTCGTAGCCGAGCGCGTCGAGCATGTCGACGACGCGCTTCGTCGCGCGCGCGAGACCGCCGCTGTGCCCGCGGCTCGCCATGGAGCGGATGAACACGCCCTCGTCGAGGAAGCGCTCGCGCATGCGGATGCGGTCGCCGAGGATCGCGCCGCCCGAGAATGGACTCGACGGATCGACGGCGACGACCGCGACCCGCTGACCGCGCGCGCGGTACACGCCCACGAGACCGCTCGTGAGCGTCGACTTCCCGCCGCCGGGCGGGCCGGTGATCCCGATGACGGTCGCCTTCCCCGTATCGGCGTGCGTCGCGCGCACGAGCTCGGCCGCGCCGGCCCCGTCGTT
>DASQXO010000056.1:0-3723 GCA_035639655.1 Candidatus Dormiibacterota bacterium | reverse complement strand
CGCATCTCATCGAGGACCTCGAGATCGACGCGGTGCTCATCTCGCACGGACATCACGACCACCTGCACCTGCCCTCGCTCCGGCACCTTCGCGGGCACCCGCCGATCGTCGTGCCGAAAGGACTCGGCAGGGCGATGCGCGATCGCGCGGAGGACGTCACGGAGATCGTGGCCGGTGACGGGATCACGATCGGCCCGCTCAGGGTGCATGCGGTTCCCGCGGTGCACGACGGGCGGCGCGGCCTGTTCGGTCCGCGCGCCGATGCGCTCGGCTACCGGATCGTCGGGGAGTCGCGCGTGTACTTCGCCGGCGATACCGACCTCTTCCCCGCCATGGCGCAGCTCGCCGGGACCGTCGACGTCGCGCTCCTGCCGGTGTGGGGCTGGGGCCCGAATCTCGGCCGTGGCCATCTCGACCCGCAGCGCGCGGCGGAAGCGGCCGCGCTCATCCGTCCGCGGATCGCCGTGCCGATCCATTGGGGCACCTTCTATCCGTTTGCGCTCTCGCGCATGTGGCCCAAGCCGCTCGCCGATCCGCCGATCCGGTTCGCCCGTGCGATGGCGGAACGTGCGCCGCGCACCGAGGTGCGGATCCTCGCCCCCGGCGAATCCATCTCGTTCGGACCGGGCGATGACAGCGCGGCGCGGCGGCAGGCACACTGAGCGTCCCTGTGGTGAAGTCGCCGACCGCGCGCACGCGGACGATGAGCTGGGAGGATCCCGCGCCGGGTCTCGCGGCGGCTGCCGGCATGACCGGACTCGAGTACGTCCGCGCCATCTTCGAAGGGAGGCTGCCGCATCCGCCGATCGCGGCGACGCTCGGCTTCGCCGGTGCCGAGGCCGAGGAAGGAAGAGCCGTCTTCCGCAGCGAGCCCGGCGAGTTCCTGTACAACCCGATCGGCGTCGTGCACGGCGGGTTCGCGATGACGCTGCTCGACTCCGCGATGGGTTGCGCGGTGCACACCACGCTCGCTCGAGGCGAGCGCTACACGACGCTGGAGACGAAGGTGAACTTCGTACGTCCGCTCACCGTCGGCACGGGACCCGTGCGGTGCGAGGGCACGATCCTCTACCGCGGCCGGAAGGTCGCGACCGCGGAAGGCCGCGTCATCGCCGAGCGCACCGGGAAGACCCTCGCGCACGGCACGACGACCTGCCTGATCGAGGGACCCGAGACGTAAGCGAAGCTCACGCTTCCGGCATCGGCGCCTCGAGGAACGGGACGACGACAGCCGGCAGCGCGGGAGACGTCGCGATGTTGTAGTGCGTGAGCCCGGGCAGGATCGCGAGCTGTGCCGTCGGTCGCGCCGAGCCGTCGAGGCCGGCGTCCCGCTTGCCGCCGCCGAGCGCGCCGAAGAACTCCATGATGTGCGCGGTGGTGACGGCGTCGGCATCCGCGAACGCGATGAGGACGGTCGCCCTGATCGCGGCCACCTGCGCCGACCAGTCGTACTCCTTCCGCAGGAGCTCGCCGAGCTTCCCGAACAGCCGTCGCCAATCCATATTCGGATAGAGCGCGTTCAATGGAGACTGCTTCATCGCGTCGCCGGCGTCCGGACCCATCCGGTCGAACGCGGCGCGCACTTCCGGGTACCACCCCGCGCGCTTCATCGCCGCCGAGACGACCACGAGCTTCCGCACGGTGTCGGGATGCCGGATGGCGAGCTGTAGCGCGACCCCGCCGCCGAGGGACAGGCCGAGCACGTGCGCTGGTCCGACGCCGAGATGCTCGATCAGCGCGGCGACATCGTCCGCCATCGCCTCGAACGAAAGCGGCCGGTCGATGTCCTTGGTGCGCCCGTGGCCCTGCAGCTCCGCGCCGATGACCTTCAGCCGTTCGGCCAGCATCGCCACGTTCGGACCGAAGGTGGCGATGCCGACGACGCCGCCGTGGAGCAGGATCAGCGGCCTTCCCTCGCCGTGGATCTCGTAGTACAGCTCGAGCCCGTTCACCGGCGCGTAGCCGGTCTCGCGGGGAGCGGTCGTGATCGTCATGTCTTCGTCTCCCGCCTTTCTCGCAAGAGCTCGCACGCGCGGAGCGAGATCGCCATGATGCGCCGAACATCGGGCGCGCGAGGTTTACGCCGCCCCGCGCGCGCAACTAGCATCGGCACATGACGGCTGAGACCGATCGGCTCGGCACGTACGGCATCCCCCGCGACATCGTCCTCGAGCCCAACGAGCGGGTGATCCTCGCCACGAAGCCGCTCGCGCTGTGGCTACCGGTCACGATCGTCCTCCTCGCCCTCTGGATCGCGGTGCTGTACCTGTGGACCACCGGATCCACCGCCGCGTTGGCGACGCTCGTCGTGGTCGCGGTCGCGCTCACGGTCGTCGCGGTTGCCGCGTGGCTGCGCTGGCGCGCCCGGTGGTACATCCTCACCGACCGCCGCATCATCACGCGCTCCGGCATCCTCGATAGGATCCAGTCGGCGATCCTCCTCGACCGGCTGCAGGACGTCACGCTGGAGCGGCCGTTCCCGCTGTCGACGCTGCGCGGCTACGGCATCCTCCGCATCGAGTCCGCCGGCAAGGAGTCCGAGGAGCGCATCGCGATGGAGCACTCCGACGTCTTCCACCGCGAGCTGACCCAGGCGATCACTCCGGGACGGTGACGCCGACCCTGCCGAATTCGAAGAACGAGCGTCGAAAGCGGAATTCGGCAGGCGAGCCGGCGCGATACCTCCCCGCGATCGACGAGGAGATGCGCGCCCAGCTCGCCGCCGACCTCCCCGCGCTCGAGCCCTTCTACGAGATGATGCGCTACCACCTCGGGCTCGACGCCGGTTCGCGCGCCGGCGGCAAGCGGCTGCGACCGCTGCTCTGCCTCCTCCTCCACGAGGGCACGGGCGGCGACGCCGCGGCGGCGCTCCCCGCCGCGGCGGCGATCGAGCTCCTGCACAACTTCACCCTCATCCACGACGACATCGAGGATCAGGACGAGACGCGCCACCATCGCCCGACGCTGTGGACGCGCTTCGGCGTGCCGCAGGCGATCAATGCCGGCGACGCGATGTACGCGATCTCGCGCGTGGCGATGCAGCGCCTGCGCGGCCGCGGATTCCCCGCCGACTGGATCGTCGAAGCCGTCGCCGCGCTCGACCGCGCCTGCCTCCGCGTCTGCGAGGGGCAGTACCTCGACATCAGCTTCGAGGGGCGCGTCGACGTGTCCGCCGAGCGCTACCGCGACATGATCGCGCGGAAGACGGGAGCGCTTTTCCGCGCGCCGGCGGAGGTCGCCGCGATCCTCTCCGGCGTGGACGCGCGCACGCGCGAGGCGCTGGTCGCGTTCGGCGAGGCGCTCGGCCTCGCGTACCAGGCGCACGACGACCGCAACGGCCTGTGGGGCAGCGCCTCCCAGACCGGCAAGGCCGAGATGCACGATCTGACGAAGCGCAAGATGAGCCTCCCGCTCGTGATGGCGATGACGCGCGCGGCGCCGGACCGCGCCGAGCTCGTGCGCCTTGCGTACTCGCGCGAGGGCACGCTGGCGGCGGACGAGGTCCGGCGCGTGCGCGAGGTGATCGACGAGCTCGGGGTGCGCGAAGACGTCGACCGCTTCGTCGCGACGCAGCGCGGGCGCGCTCTCGCGGCGCTCGCGCGAGTCGATCTGCACGAGCCGGCGCGCGCCGAGGTCGTGCGCCTCGTCGCGGAGGCGACCGGGTCCGCTTAATCCCTCGGTTCGAGCTTGAAGGGGCGGGGCAGGAAGTCGCCGAGCCGCCCG
>DASQXO010000055.1:0-4248 GCA_035639655.1 Candidatus Dormiibacterota bacterium | reverse complement strand
CTCGATGACCTGCGTCGGCTCGACGATGCGCAGGCGACCGAGATCGCGGATCGTGTGCGCGAGGAACCACTTCGTCATCTCCGCGATCTCCTCGTCGGTGAGACCGGAGTACGCCTTGCCGACGTCGAGCAGCTGATCCCGTTCGCGCACCGCGAAGGTGTAGTCGGAGAGAACGCCGTGGCGCTTCCCGTGACCCCACTCGACTGCGGTGACGACGACGTCGAGCGTCCGCAGCGCGCGTTTCACCTTGAGCCACTCCATGCCACGCCGCCCGGCGCGGTACGGCGATCGCGGATCCTTGACCATCAATCCCTCGTTGCCGCGCTCGCGAGCGGCGACGAAGAGCGCGTCGAGGCGCGCCGGCAGCTCCTCCGGGCTCACGCCGTCGATCGTTTGCGAGCGCGAGAGGTACAGCGGAGCCGCGAACGGGTAGCGGCCGAGCTTCGCCCGGCGATCCGACAGGGGCATCTCCAAGAGCACGTCGCCGTTCTCGGCGAGGATGTCGAACGCGAAGAGCGCGACGGGAAGGTCGCGTCGCAGCTGCTCGTCGACGTTCTTGCGGCCGAGCCGTCGCTGGAACTGCACGAACGGGATGGCGCGGCCGTCGCGCCACGCAAGGACCTCACCGTCGAGGATGAACGCCCCCGGGACGGCACGGATCGGCTCGATGAGCTCCGGGAACCGGTGCGTCACGACGTCGAGCGTCCGCGAGTAGATCTCGACGCGATCGTCCTCCTTGTGCACCTGCACCCGCACGCCGTCGTACTTGTCCTCGACGAGGTACGGCGGCGGGAAACGCTTCGCGACCTCGCCCAGCTCGAGCACCGGCGTCGCGAGCATCCACCCGAGCGGATGGAAGAGCCGCAGCTGCGTCTCGTCGAGCGTGCCCCGGCGCGCGCGGATCGCGGTCTCGCCGAGGTCGCCGGTCAGCATCGCCGCGCGGGAGACGTCGGCGCGAGCGGCGCCGGTGCCTTTCGCGATGGCGCCCTCGAGGAGCCCCGCCCGCAGGCCGATGCGCATCTCGCCCGTGACGATCTTCACGAGGTACTTCGCCTCGACCGGCGTGGCGCGCCGCAGCAGCGCCTCGAGGATCGCGCGCTTCGCGCCGGCGCCGCGCGTCGCGGCGAGTCGCTCGAACGCGCCGGCGAGGTCGGCGACGTTCAGCGGCGGCGGATCCGCGACGCGGCCGTGCGCGGCGAGCAGCTCTTCGGTGACGTCGCCGAGATCGGCGTGGCGCTGGTACGACGCGGACAGCTCGCCTTCGTCGGCGCGCGAGAGCTCGAGGATGATGTCCACGATCGCGGACCAGCCGATCCCGAGGACGCGCTCGTCCGCGGTCGCGAACGGCGATCCGGAGAAGAAGCGGCACGCGATCGGGAGGTCCTCGTCGTCCAGCTCGCGGAGGAGCTCCGCGAGCGCGTTCGCCTTGGCCAGCGTGCTCGACGTCCCGCGCACGCGCTCGGCGGTCTCCGCGAAGCGAGCGAACGGCGCAGACATGTGTGTATGGTCGCGTAGATGGCGTTCGAGACGCTCCAGGCGGTCCTCGCGATCGTCCTCATCGACCTCGCGCTTTCCGGCGACAACGCCGTCGTCATCGGCATGGCCGCGCGGCGGCTGCCCCACGCGCAGCGCCGCCGCGCGATCGTGATCGGCGGCACGCTGGCGGTCCTGCTGCGCATCGTCGGCACGGCGCTCGTGACGCTCCTGCTCGCCGTGCCGTACCTGCAGCTCGCCGGCGGCGTCGTCCTCGTCGTGATCGCGTATCGCCTCGTGAGCAAGAGCGAGGACGCGCGCGATGTCCGCGCCGGCGGGACGATGCGCGAGGCGATCGCGACGATCGTCGTGGCGGACGCGGCGATGAGCCTCGAGAACGTGCTCGGCGTCGGCGCGGCCGCGCACGGCGATCTGCCGCTGCTCGCCTTCGGCCTCGCGCTTTCGATCCCGATCGTGCTGTTCGGCAGCGGGATCGTCGTCGGGCTCCTGGAGCGATGGCCCGCGCTCGTCTGGGTCGGCGCGTTCGCGCTCGTGTGGACGGCCGCGGACATGATCCTCGAGGATCCGACGCTCGCGGCGCGCGTGCCGGAGCACTGGGCGATCGAGTTGGTCGCGACGGCGGTCCTCCTCGCGCTCGTCGCGGGCGCGCGGTGGGTCTCGGCGCGCGGCGCTATGGTGCGCTAGCGATGCCGCATCGCGTTCCGTTCGGCGACGGGTTCATGACGTTCGATGCACCCGCGTGGGCCGACGTCGACGTCCTCGAGTCGTCGCAGGCGACGCCGATCGCGGACGTGCCCGCCGCGGTGCGCGCCGCGCTGCGGGATCCGCTCGGCGGGGCGCCGCTCCGCGAGCTCGCGCGCCGCGCGGCATCCCGCGCAAGCGGACGACGACCGCGCGTCGTGATCGCGGTCACCGACCTCACGCGCGCGTCGCCGGATGCGCTCCTCGTCCCGCCGATGCTCGAGGAGCTCCGTGCCGGGGGCCTGCGCGACGACGACATCGCGATCTGCGTCGCGGTCGGCCTGCACCGCGCGACGACCGAGAGCGAGAAACGCGAGAAGCTCGGCGAAGAGGTCGTCCGGCGCCATGAGGTGTTCGACTCGGACGGGCTCGACGCGACGAAGTGGTCGGATCTCGGAGAGGTCCCGCCCTACGGCGTGCGCGGGTTCGTGCAGAAGCGACTCGTCGACGCCGACCTGCTGCTCGCGACGGGCGTCGTGGAGCCGCACCAGTACGCCGGTTGGTCCGGCGGCCGCAAGACGGTCGCGATCGGCTGCTCCGGCGAGCCGGTGATCCAGGCGACGCACGGCCTCCGCTTCATCCTCGATCCCGGCGTGCGTTTGGCGAAGCTCGCCGGCAACCCGTTTCACGAGACCGCGACCGAGATCGCGCGCCGCGCCGGACTGGCGTTCTGCGTGAACGTCGTCAACGACGATCAAGAGCGCGTCATCGCGGTCGCGGCCGGCGAGCCGACGCAGGTCCTGACGGATCTCGTGCGGCGCGCTGAGCCGCTGTTCACGAAGCCGATCACGAAGCAGTACGACATCGCCATCGGCGGCGTCGGCCACCCGAAGGACGTGAACCTCTACCAGGCCTCACGCGCTGCGACGTATCTTCGCTTCGCGCCGGTGCCCGCGGTGCGCGAGGGCGGCGCGATCATCGTGCCGGCGCCTTGCCCCGAGGGCGCGGGCCAGGGCGCGGGCGAGCGCCGCTTCCACGACGCGCTCGCGTCGGCGCCCTCGGCGGAGGCGGTGGTCGAGCGCGCACGCGTGCATTTCACCGCGGGCGAGCAGCGTTCCGTGATGGTCGCGCTCACGCTGCAGCACTGCGCGCTCATCATCGCCGGCTGCATCGATCGCGAACTGCCGACGCGCATGCTGATGCGTTCGGCCCGCGACGTGCAGGAGGCGCTGGTGATGGCGCACGAGCACATCGGTCGTCCGGCGCGCGCGAGCGTGCTGCTCGTGCCGCGCGCGGTCCACACGTTGCCGGTCCTCGGCGCGACGGTCGCGGCGTAGCCGATGGGATGCCTCGTCGGCCTGTTCCGCTTCCTCGTGCTCCTGCTGTGGCGCGCGGTGATCGCGGCGATCCTCGCTATCCTCTTCGCGCGCGTCGACGCGTACGTCGAGCGGCGCTACGGATCGCATCCAGCGGGTCGCGCGTATCGCGCCTGGCGCGGGGACAGGATCCGTCGCGGGACACCGCCGGATGCTTCGTCGGCCGTGGAGGGCACCGTGCGCCGTGACGATCCTCGCCAGCGCTAGCGTCAACCTCTTCCGCATCCCCACGCGGATCGCCTTCGGCAGGGGCGTCGCGTCGCGCGTCGCCGAACCGCTCCAGGAGGTCGGCGCGAAGCGGGTCCTCATCGTCACCGACCGCGGCGTGCGCAAGGCGAAGCTGCTCGACCCGATCGAGCAGGCGCTGCGGGACGCGAGCCTCCGCTACGAGATCTACGACGAGGTCGTGCCCGATCCGGGCGTCGCCGAGGTCGAGCGGTGCTTCGCGCGCTACCGCGAGACCGGCGCCGAGGCGATCGTCGTCGTCGGCGGCGGTTCGTCGATCGACACGGCGAAGATGGCCGCGGTCCTCGCGACGAACGGCGGGTCCGTCCTGGACTACGTCGGCATCGACAAGGTCGCGAAGCCGGCGGCGCCGGTGGTGGCGATCCCGACGACCGCGGGCACGGGCGCCGAGCTCTGCGTGAATAGCGTCATCGCCAACAAGGACGAGCACAAGAAGCTCGTGATCATCTCG
>DASQXO010000054.1:0-5683 GCA_035639655.1 Candidatus Dormiibacterota bacterium | reverse complement strand
AGCGCGACTTCCTCAACGACGTCCTTCGTCTCGGTGCCGAATGCGCCGGCGTTTCCGTGCACGGCGCCGCCGACGGTGCCCGGGATCGTCGCGGCGAACTCGAGCCCGCCGATGCCGTTCCGCCCCGCGACCGCGGCGACGTGCGCCATGGTGACGCCGCCCGTCGCGGTGATCCGCGTGCCCTCGACCTTCGTGTCGTCGACCTCGTCCTGGACGACCACGCCGCGGATGCCGGCGTCGGCCACGAGCAGGTTCGTGCCACCGCCGAGGATGAACACCGGCAGCCCCTGCTCGCGCGCGGCGATGACGCCCTCGAGGAGGTCGTTCGTCGTTGAGACCGAGAGGAAGTAGTCGGCCGGGCCGCCGATATGCCAAGAGGTGTGCCGCGACAGCGGCTCCCCGCGCACGCCCCGCACGAGCGACCTCACGCCGTCGCCTCCCGGAGCAAGGCGAGCGCCTTCTGTCCGGCCTCGCGCACGTCGCCGGCGCCGAGCACGAGCACGACGTCACCGTCGCGCGCGATGCTCGCGATACGCCGCGCGGCCTTGAAGTTCGTTTCGGCGTAGAACGCGCCGGCGACGCGCGCGAGCTCGCGCGCGCCCTTGCCCTCGTCCGACGCCTCGCGGGCCGAGGCGAACGTCTCGACGACGATCGCCGTGTCGGCGAGACGCAGCGCCGTCGCGAAGTCCGGGAGGAACGCCACGAGGCGGCTCGGCGTGTGCGGCTGGAACACTGCGATGAGCCTGCCGCTCGTGAGCGCGCGCGCGGCCTCGAGCGACGCGCGGATCTCCGCCGGGTGGTGCGCGTAGTCGTCGACGATCCGCACACCGCTCGTCGCGCCGAGCATCTCGAGACGGCGCTTCGTCCCAGAGAACGAGAGGACGCCCGCTGCCGCCTCGCTCGGCGCGACGCCGCACGATTCGGCGGCGACGATCGCGGCGGCCGCGTTTCGTGCGTTGTGCATCCCGAGGAGCTTCACGCGCACGGCGACGGTCGCGCCGTTCGGCGCCGCGAGCTCGAACGCGCCGCCGTCCGCCGCGAGCTGCGGTTTGCGGATCCGCCAGTCGGCCTTCTCGTCGGTGCCATACGTCGAGGTCCACGTCGCGTCGAGCTCGCGGCGGCTCCACCAGGCGAGCGCGGCGGAGCCGGGATCGTCGGCGCACGCGACGAGCCGGCCGTCGCGCGCGATGCGCTTCGCGAACTCGCGGAACGCGGCCTCGACGTCCTCGCGCGTCGGGAACACGTCGACGTGGTCGTGGTCGACGTTCGTGACCACGGCGACGATCGGCGCGAGCGCGAGGAACGCGCGATCGTACTCGTCCGCCTCGATCACGAGGTGCTCGCCCTTCCCCGCGTACGCGTTCGAGCCGAGGTCGACGAGCTCGCCGCCGCAGATGAGCGACGGGTCGAGTCCGCCGGCGCGCAGCGCGTTGAACACGAGCCCGGTCGTCGTCGTCTTGCCGTGCGTCCCCGCGACGGCGACGACCTTCTTGTCGCGCGCGAGGAACGCCCACGCGTCCTGACGGCGCCACACCGGGATCCCCGCCTCGCGCGCGGCCAGGACCTCGGGGTGGTTCTCGCGGTACGCCGACGAGCGCACGACGACGTCGGCCCCCGCGACGTTGTCCCGGTCGAAGCGCCCCACGACCGTCGCGCCGGCGTGCGCGGCGATCTCCGCGAGCGGCCAATCGGGCTTCGAGTCCGACCCGGTGACCTCATGCCCGCCGGCGATGAGGAGCTGCGCGACGGCGCTCATGCCGGCGCCACCGATGCCGATGATGTGGAAGCGCACTAGGGACGCTTTTCGGCCATGGGTCGATGCTCGCGCTCGCGGACGGCCGGCTTCGGCTGCGCGAGCTCGAGCACCAGGTTTGCGATGCGCACCGCCGCGTCCGGGCGCCCGGCGCGGGCGGCGGCCGCGCGCATCTTCGCGAGCCGTTCCTGGTTGCCGAGCAGGCCGATGATCTCCGCGGCGAGGCGATCGCCGTCGAGCTCGCTCTCGCGCAGCATGATCGCCGCGCCGGCGTCGACCACGGAGTGAGCGTTCGCGAGCTGATGACCGCTCGCGGCGACGCCGAATGGCACGAGGATGAGCGGCAGGCCGATGGCGAGCGCCTCGGCGATCGTCCCGGACCCGGCTCGGCCGACCATGAGGTCCGCGGCGGAGAGCGCGGCGCCCATCTGCTCGTTCAGGAATGCGTACGGGCGGTAGCGTTCGCGCCGCTCGGGCGGCAGGAGCGATCCGCGCCGTGCCTGCGCGCGCGGGAAGTACGACTCGCCGGTGAGGTGCACGACGTACGTCGTCGCGAGCAGGCGGACGAGGGCGGCGTCGACGGCGCCGTTGATGATCTGCGAGCCCTGACTGCCGCCGCCGATCAGCACGACCCGCGCGTCGGCGGGCAGGTCCAGCGCCTCGCGCGCCTTCGCGCGGGTCCACTGCAGGAGGTCCGCGCGGATCGGATTCCCCGTCACCACGACCTTGCCTGCCGCGAAGTAACGCTCTTCCTCGGGGAACGTCGATGCCACGCGGCGCGCGAAGCGCGCGAGCAGGCGGTTGACCCGGCCGGGCACGGCGTCGCCATTCCAGATCACGACCGGCGTCCGGCAAGCCGCGGCGGCGACGACGGCGGGCAGCGAGACGAGCCCGCCGGAGGTGAGGACGACATGCGGTCCCGCGCGGAACCAGACCGCGAGCGCCTGCAGGATCGCGATCGGCAGCGCGAGCGCCGCGAGGACGAGCGACAGCTTCGACTCCGGATCGCGCAGCGAGGGCATGAGCGTGCGGTGGTACTCGATGCCGCTCTGGGGAACGATGCGGTTCTCGAGGCCGCGCCTACCGCCAAGGAAGACGAAGCGACACGGTGTGAGCGCGCCCAGGGCGTCGCTCACCGCGAGCAGTGGACTTGTATGACCGGCGGTCCCGCCGCCCGCGAGCAGAATGCGCGTCTTCACGGACTCTCTTCTCCAGTGATCCCTGTCGGCCGACGTTCAGCAGAATACCGACGCTCGTGAGGCTCACCAATAACGACGAGCCGCCGTAGCTGATGAACGGCAGCGTGATCCCCGTGACCGGCACGAGCGCGGCGACCACGGCCATGTTGATCCAGGCCTGCAATCCGAGCGACGCGGTGATGCCGACGGCGAGCAGCGCGCCGTGCGCGTCGGGGGCGCGGCGCGCGATGCGCAGACCCTGCAGGACGATCGCGGCGAACAGGAACACGACGGCGAGCGCGCCGATGAGTCCGAGCTCATCGGCGAGCACCGCGTAGATCGAATCCGTGTACGGGGCGGGCAGGTAGCCGAACTTCTCGCGTCCGGCGCCGAGCCCCTCGCCGAACGGTCCGCCGAGCGCGAGCGCGTAGAGCGCTTGCAGCGTGTGGAACCCTTCTTTCGTCGCGTACGACCACGGGTCGAGGAACGCGCGCAGGCGATCGGCGCGATACGGCTGCGCCACCGCGAGCGCGACGGTGCCGACGACGACGAGCGCACCGACCGCACCGAACTCGATGAGCCGCGCGCCCGCCGCGAAGTACACGAGGAGCGCGGTGCCGACGATGACGATCGTCGTCCCGAGGTCGGGCTCGGCGACGACGAGCGCCGCGATCACGCCGACGATCGCGAGGACCGGCAGGATGAGCTTGCCCGCGCGCAGCTCCGCGCGCTTCGACGCGAGCCAAGCGGCGAGGTACAGCGTCAGCGCGAGCTTCGCGAGCTCGGCGGGCTGCAGCGAGACCGGTCCGACGACGCGGAGCCAGCGGCACGCGCCGTTCGAGCACACCCGGAGCGGCGACGGCACGAGCACGGCGGCGAGGAGCGCGACGGCGAGCACCAGCAGCACGACGGCCAGCACGCGATAGCGGTGGTAGTCGATGCGCGCGGCGATCGCGAGGCCGGCGAGGCCGACGGCGCCCCAGGCCGACTGCTGGATCAGGTAGTACTGCGGGTTGTCGAGCGCGTCGAACGCGGGCGCCCCGGAGGCCGAGTACACCATGAGCACGCCGAGCGCGAGGAGCGTGAGGACGCAGAAGAGCAGACCGAGGTCGTAGCCGGCGAGCGGGTCTCGCTTCACGGTCTCACCGGTCGTTCCTCGCCGCTCAGCTCTTCGACCGCGCGGCGGAATTGATCCCCTCGATCGGCCATGTCCTTGAACATGTCGAACGACGCCGCGGCCGGACTCAGCAACACGACGTCGCCGTCCCTCGCGATCGCACGCGCGCGTGCGACCGCGTCGCGCATCGACGCAGCGTGCTCGATGGCGAGCGGCTTCTCCCGGCCGGCCGTGGCCGCGCGGCGCAGCGCGCGCTCGATCTCGTCGGCGACCTGGCCGATCAGCACGACGCCGCGGGCGCGACGCTGGACGACCTCGGCCATGCGGCCGAAGTCGACGCCCTTCCCCACCCCGCCGAGGATCACGACGGCGGGACGGTCATACGTCTCGAGCGCCGTGATGGTCGCGTCGGGAGTGGTGCCCTGCGAGTTGTTCACGTACAGCACGCCGCCGCGCTCGGCGACCCGCTCCTGCCGATGCGGGACGCCCTCGAAGGTTCGCAGCGACTCCGCGATCCGTTCCGCCGGGATACCGGCGATGACGCCGACGGCGGAGGCGGCGAGGGCGTTCGCGACGTTGTGCCGTCCAGGGATGCGCAATTCCCCCGTGGTGACGATGGGCCGCCGCGCCGCGCCGTCGGTCACGACGAGCCGGTCACCGTCGAGGAACGCGCCGCGCCGGAGGCGCTGGAGGAGCGAGAACGGGAACAGCTGGCCGTCGCAGCCGGTGTGCATCGCCACGACCGTGGGATCGTCGAGGTTGAGGACGGCGAAGTCCTCGTGCCGCTGCCACGCGATGATCGAGCGCTTCGCCTTGACGTACTCCTCCTCGCTGCCGTGGTAATCGAGGTGGTCTTGCGTGACGTTCGTGATCACCGCGACGTGCGGACTCGTGCGCAGCGTCTCGAGCTGGAAGGACGAGAGCTCGAGGACGACGTAGTGGCGCGGCGTGATCTCCGGCAGTCGATGGATCACGGCCTCGCCGATGTTCCCCGCGACGATCACCGGCCGATCGCCCTGCGCGAGGACGCGACCGATCAGCGTCGTGGTCGTCGTCTTGCCCTTCGTGCCGGTGATGCCGACGATCGGCGCGGGGCAGAGCCGGAAGAACAGGCCGATCTCCGTGAGCACGGGGATCCCGAGCTGCTCGGCGCGGACGATCGTCGAGACGGTCGGCGAGATCCCCGGGATGACGAAGACGTAGTCGGCATCGCCGATCGCGTCGTCGTCGCGAACGCCGAGCCGCAGCACGACCGGCAGATCGCCGAGACGCTCGATGCCCTCGCCGAGCTCGCTCGCGCGCCGCGCGTCGCTGACGCTGATGATCGCGCCGGCACGTGCGAGGAACTGCGCGAGGCCCGCGCTCGTGCGCCCCTTCCCGAGCCCGACGATCGTGACGCGTTTCCCGCGCAGCTCGTCGGGCCGGACGGCGACCTCGTTGATCACGCCCGCTCCGAGAGGGTCCACCCGATGAAGGCGAGGCCGCGCCCGGCCTTGCCCTGCTCGCCGCGATGCGAGAAGAAGACGTCGACCTCTTCCTCGGTGCAGCGACCCAGCGCCTGGATCCGGGTGACCCCGGCGTCGCCGAGCTGCGCCGCGACCTCTCCCGGGATATCGAACTCGTACAAGCCATCGG
>DASQXO010000053.1:0-2314 GCA_035639655.1 Candidatus Dormiibacterota bacterium | reverse complement strand
GGCGGATGTCGCGGCCGAGCGCCTTCGCGACGCGCTCGCGACCGTTGACCGCGCGGCGACGAGCGTCCTCGGCGGCGCACGGGACCCCGATCGAGCCGACGCCGCCGCGGAGCTCGAGTCCGCGCTCGCGGAGGTGCGCGGCCTCGACGCCGCCGTCGGCCGCGTCGTGCACCTTCCGCCGCGCGGGGAGATCTGCTGGCTCGCGCTCGATCAGGGCGGCGCGCTCGCCTTGCAGTCCGCGCCCGCGCACGCGGGCGCGCAGATCGACCGCGCGCTCGCGCGGGAACGGCATGCCGCTGTGTTCACCTCAGCCACGCTTGCGGTCGCGGGCTCGTTCGGCTTCGTGCTGGACCGCTTCGGCCTCGGGGATCGGGCGGCGACGTTGCGCGTCGGATCCGGCTTCGACTACCGGAGGCAAGCCCTGCTGGTGCTGCCGAGCGATCTCGCCGACCCGTACGACCGCTGGTTCGTCGATCAGGCCGCGGAGGTGGTCGCCGACATCGCGCGGCGGCTGGAGGGCCGCACGCTCGCGCTCTTCACGTCGCACGCGATGCTCCGCGCGGTCCACGCGAGACTCGCGGAGTGGTCCGAGCGCGAGCGCATCGTCGTGCTCGCGCAGAGCGCCGGCGGGTCGCGACGGCAGCTCCTCGAGCAGTTCGTCACCGGCCGCGCGGTCCTCCTCGGAACGTCGACGTTCTGGGAGGGCATCGACCTCCCGGGAGACCTCCTGCGCTGCGTCGTCATCGCGAAGCTGCCCTTCCCGGTGCCCGACGATCCGCTCGTGGCCGGTCGTTCGGAGCGCTACGAGGATCCCTTCCGCGAGTACCACGTGCCGGTCGCGGCGCTCCGTCTCCGGCAGGGGTTCGGCCGTCTCATCCGCACTCGCGAGGATCGCGGGGCCGTGGTGCTGCTCGATCGGCGGCTGTCGTCGCGGACCTACGGCGAGACGTTCCTGCGCTCGCTGCCCGACTGCGAGATCGCGCGGCCCGATCGCGCCGGCGTCGCCGGGGTCGTCGGCGAATGGTGCGATCAGAAAAACGATCGCCGGCTCGAGTGAGCCGGCGATCGTGGGTCGCGGAGGAGGGAGGACCTATGCCGCTGGAGAGCTCCGGCGACGCCCGAGGACGTCGTCGCAGGCCTCGACCAGGCGGCGCCACAGGTCGCGCGAGGCGGCGCTGCGGGCGATCACGCGCTGGCCGGGCCGGACGTGCTCGCGGCCGTTCCCGGGGAACTCGCCGCGCGCCGGGTTGTGCAGGTCGAGGTACCACTCGCCGCGCTCGAGGAAGGCGCCCACGGGGACGAGCGGAAGCTCGCGGAGCTCGTCTTCGGCGATGTCGCGGAGGACGCGATGCTCGCTCTTCACGTCCGCGGCCGTCAGGGTGGCGGCCTCTCGCTCGCGCGCATCGTCCATGACGATCTCCCATTTCCGCGTGGGACCGGAGGGAACCTTCATCTGGTCGTATCTAGGCATATCCATACAACACGGCAGGGGTCGTGCCAGTTCCGGGTGCCGGCGCTTTCTTTCGTATACCGGCCTGCGTATACTTCGGTTCACTACGCACGTTCCCCGACCGGAACTCGAGCCCTGACCGCGCGCCCCGCGACGATTCCTTCCCACCCGTCCTAGCTGGGGGAGTCGACGCCGAACTGGCAGGGGTGCACGCGCCCCTCGATCGGGATGACGGGAACGGAGGCCAACAGAAAAAGGGAGGTCCCCTGACACGTGCCCGTCGTCACCATGAAACAGCTCCTCGAGAGCGGCGTCCACTTCGGCCATCAGGCCCGCCGCTGGAATCCGAAGATGAAGCGATTCATCTTCATGGAGCGCAACGGCATCCACATCATCGATCTCCAGCAGACGCTCTCGCACCTGGAGGACGCGTACGCGTTCGTGCGCGCGGCCGCCGCGCGCGGCGATCAGGTCCTCTTCGTCGGGACGAAGAAGCAGGCGCAGGAGTCGATCGCCGAAGAGGCGAAGCGCGCCAACATGCACTACGTCAACCAGCGCTGGCTGGGTGGCTTCCTCACGAACTTCGTCACGATCCAGCGGCGCATCGCGCGCTACAACGAGCTCCTGGAGAAGAAGGAGCGGGGCGAGTTCTCCGGTCTCCCGAAGAAGGAAGCGCAGGGCCTCGAGGACGAGCTCACGCACCTCGACCGCGTGTTCCAGGGCGTGAAGGACCTGCGCAAGCTCCCCGGCGTCCTGTTCGTCGTCGATCCGCACCGCGAGCACATCGCGGTGGCCGAGGCGCGCCGGCTCGAGATCCCGATCGTCGCGATGGTCGACACGAACTGCGACCCGGATCTCATCGAC
>DASQXO010000052.1:0-4455 GCA_035639655.1 Candidatus Dormiibacterota bacterium | reverse complement strand
TATCCCGTCGTCGCGCTCGCGGCCCTCCGGTCGTCGCCGCGCGAGATGCTGAACGAGTACGACTGGGGCGGCTACTTGATCTGGAACGCGCCGGAGCATCCGGTCTTCATCGACGGCCGCACCTTCGTGTACGTGCCGGTGGTCCTCGACGAGTATCGCCGGCTCGTCGAGCTGCGCCCCGACTTCCGCGCGGTCCTCGAAGCGCGCCGGATCCAGACCGTGCTGCTCAAGCCCGACCGTCCGCTCGTCGCGTACCTGCGCGACGCCGGATGGATGGTGCTGTCGCAGGACGCTCGCGCCGTCTTGCTGCGGCGGCCGTGACCCGAGGCCTCGCGCTCGCGGTGACGATCGGCGCGGTCTTCGCCGCCGTCGCGTCGCGGTTCCCGGTGAACGACAGCGACCTGTTCTGGCAGCTGCAGATCGGAAGATGGGTCGTCGATCACGGCGCGCTGTACACGCACGACACGTTCTCGTCGACGCTCGGCGGCGCGCCGGTGCCGGTCAACCAGTGGCTCGGCCAGGTCATCCTCTGGCTCGCGTTCGCGGTCGGATCGTGGTGGGGCGTGCTCGCGGTGCGCGTCGTCACGGTGTTCGTCCTCGCGACGGTGACGGCGTGGGCCGCGATCGCTCGCTCCTCGCGCCCCGCGATCGGCGCGGTCGCGGCGTTCCCCGGGCTCGCGCTCTCGCGTTTCGTGTGGGCCGACCGGCCGGAACTCCTCGGCCTCGCGCTGTTCGCGATCTTCGTCCCGACGGCGCTCGCCGCGCGCGGGGGTGATCGCCGCGCGCAGGTCGGGCTCGTCGCGCTGATGGCGCTTTGGCCGAACGTCCATGGAGGCTTCGTGGTCGGCGTCGTCCTGCTCGCCGTCCTCGGCCTCGAGGCCGCGATCTTCGCGCAGGCGGAACGCCGCCGCGCGTTCCTCGGCTTCACCGCGCTCGCGATCCTCGCGACCTTCCTGAATCCGCTTGGCGCGGGCGTGTACGCCTCTCCGGAGTGGCACTTCGCCAATCCGCCGCGCTTCATTCAGGAGTGGGGCGTGCCGGACGTGACGACGTTCCCCGGCCTCCTCTTCGCCACGACGCTCCTCGGTGCGCTCGCGCTCGCGCTGCTGCGTCCATCGGGGCGCACCGCGGAGGCCGCGATCCTCGCACCGCTCGCGTTCCTGTCGCTCGCGGCGCTCCGCCACATGCCGCTCTTCGCCATCGCCAGCGCGCCGTTCCTCGCCGAGCGGATCTCCGCGCTCTGGCCGCGCCTCGCGTCGCGCGGCCGCGCGCGCGAGCCGTGGATCGTCGCCGCGCCGCTCGCCACCGTCGTATTGGTCGCCGCGCTCGTCAGCGCACCGCGCGAGCCGGACCTCAGCGGCTACCCGGTGGGTGCGCTCGACGCGCTGCACGCGCACGACGGTGCCCTGTTCAACGAGTACGACTGGGGTGGATTCCTCGTCTGGTTCGCACCGGAGCATCCGGTATTCATCGACGGTCGCCTCGAGCCGTACGCCGCGGCAATCCTCGACGACTACCGCGAAGCGATCGGCGCGCATGCGCGGTGGTCCGCGGTCCTCGACAAATGGCGGATCGGTCTCGTGCTCGTGCGGCCCGCGAGCGCGCTCGCCGTGCGGCTGCGCGAGGCCGGATGGTCATCGCTCTACCGCGATGACGACACCGTTCTGTTGTCCCGACCGTAGCCCATTCGACGCCGACGCAACCCATTTGGGGGAGTACTTCATCTCTATACTCGCCGCGCGATGGAGGCCAACCCCATAGCGCTCTCTCACGATCTCGACGCGCGCTTCAACGAGATCGCCGACGCGATGCGCACGGGTCTCGAGCAGTTGAACCGGCGTCTCGACGACTACCGCGGGGCGTATCAGTCGCTCGCGGCGGTCGCGCGCGCCGACGATGCGCCGTCGATGCAGCTGCTGCACGAATCGCGCGCGCGGCTGCAGAAGCTCGAGCTCGCCGCCGCGCACATCGCGTACTCGCTGGCGTACCTGACGGGTCTCGGCACGGCGCCCGGCGACAATGACGAGACGCGCGCGCTCGCCGTGACCATGCTCGAGGGGATCGAGCACGAGCGGCAGCGCCTGTACCGGGAGGTACACGACGGTCCGGCCCAGGTGCTGACGAACGCGATCTTCGAGATCGAGTTCTTCGAGCGCATCGCCGACCGCGCGTCCGCCGAAATCCGTGCCCAGCTCCTCACCGAGCTCTCGACGCTCCGCTCGCAGCTGCGCGAGTCGCTCGAGGACGTCCGCGGGATGATCTTCGACCTGCGGCCGCCGGCGCTCGCCACGCTCGGCCTGGCCGAGGCGATGCGCGCGTACACCGCCGAGTTCGAGTCACGTTTCGGCCTCACCGTCGAGACGGACCTGCGCGCGGGGCCGACCGGCCTCGGTCCGGACCAGGAGCTCGCGATCTACCGCATCCTGCAGGAGGCGCTACAGAACGTGCACAAGCACGCCAACGCCCGATCGATCACAGTGGCCTGGCGCCGCGAGCTCGGTCGCTGGACGCTCTCGATCGTCGATGACGGTCAGGGCTTCGACCTTGTCCGCGCCGCGCGCCGCGCCAAGAGCTTCGGCCTCGTGACCATGCGCGAGCGCGCCGAGGTGATCGGCGCATCGTTCGAGATCCGCTCATCGCCGGGCGGCGGGACCGCGGTGACGCTCTCGGTGCGGGAGCATGCGGCGTGACGGTCGACCGGAACAACAACTCGGATCCGAAGCAGATCCGGCTCCTCATCGCCGACGCCGAGAAGTTCAGCGTGCTCGGCATGCAGAAGGCGCTCGAGGGCGAGCAGGACATCGAGGTCATCGGGAGCGCCGCCGACGGCGAGGAGACTGTCCGCATCACCGTCGAGGCCGAGCCCGACGTCGTGATCATCGACGCTCACCTCCCGAAGCTCTCCGGCCTGAAGGCGACGCAGCGAATCAAGCGCGAGCTGCCGCACGTCGGCGTGATCGTCATGACCGAGAACGACGACGAGCAGACGCTGTTCGAGGCGATCAAGGCTGGCGCATCGGCGTACCTGCCCAAGAGCGCGGAGCCCGCCGAGCTGGTCGACACGCTGCGCAAGGTCCGCTCCGGCGTCTTCACCATCAACGAGAAGGTCTTCAGCCGTCCGGCGGTGGCGTCGAAGGTGCTCGCCGAGTTCCGCGAGCTCTCCGTCTACGGCCCGAGTTCGGCGCACGTGTTCGCGCCGCTGTCGCCGCGCGAGGTGCAGATCCTGGACAACATCGCGCAGGGCATGACCAACAAGGAGGTCGCGTACGCCCTCGCGATCTCGGAGCAGACGGTGAAGAACCACATGTCCTCGATCCTGCGCAAGCTCTCGGTGAACGACCGCACGCAGGCCGTCGTCTACGCGATCAAGCAGGGGTGGATCAAGGGGCCCGAGGGCGCCTAGGCATGGCCGAGGCCGACATCGCGAAGAAACTGCAGGCGCAGGCGCAGCAGCTTGCGGCCGAGACGCGCGAGCTCGATCTGCTCATCGAGTCGACTTCGACCGAGGTGAACCGGCTCAAGGCGCGCGAGGAGCAGACGGCGGCGAAGGTCGTCGAGATGCAGAAGAACCCGGCCAATTTCCAACGCGATGAGATCTTCGGCGCGTACCGCACCTTCGCCGAGGCGATGGAGAAGCGCGTCACGATGGAGGGCCAGCTCACCGCGCTCCAATCGAAGCGAAAGCTGATGGACCGCGTGAACCCGCTCGTCGTCGAGGCCGCCTCCGCCGCGCGCGATCTGCCGAGCGCCGAGCCGACGAACGGCGTTCCGGCGCAGGCGCCGCTCGACGAGACGAAGCTCCTCCAGGCCGTCGTCGAGACGCAGGAGGAGGAGCGCCGCCGCCTCGCGCGACAGGTCCACGACGGTCCGGCGCAGGCGCTGTCGAACGTCGTGCTGCAGGCCGAGATCAGCGAGCGACTCTTCGACAGCGACGCGGCGCGCGCGCGCGTGGAGCTCGGCAGCCTGCGGCAGCAGGTCGGCAAGACGCTGCAGGAGCTGCGCGGCTTCATCTTCGAGCTGCGGCCGATGATCCTCGACGACCTCGGCCTCGTGCCGACGCTCCGGCGCTACGTGCAGACGATGATCGACAAGCACCAAGTCCGGCTGGACTTCTCCTCCAGCGGCCGGGACCGCCGGCTGCCGTCGGACGACGAGGTCGCGATCTTCCGCCTCGTCCAGGACTCGCTGGTCGAGCGGATCGAGCGCGGTCAGGCGAAGAAGATCTCGCTCGGGATGACCTGGAAGGAGGAGACGCTCGAGATCTTCCTCCAGTCCGACGGCAGAGAGCTGCCGCCGGACGCCGAGCTCGCCTCAGGCCTGCGCCGCAGCGAGCGGCTCGATTTGCTGCACGCCGATTCCTCGAACGAGGCGCGCGCGGACGGCACGCACGTGCTCGTCGTGCGGATCCCGCTACGCGCGGTGCAGACGATCAGCTAGCAGCAGCGCTAGCGGCAC
>DASQXO010000051.1:0-4644 GCA_035639655.1 Candidatus Dormiibacterota bacterium | reverse complement strand
CCGTCGGCGACGACGGGCAGGTCACCGCCGGTCTGCACGCCGTACGTTGCTGCAGCCAGCGTGCCCCCGCGCGAACTGTGTGCGCACCTCCACGCCCATGGACGACCGGTCCCGAGACCTACACGCAACAGCCAGAAGTCTGACGCCGACCGCGCACACAGGCGCGAGCGTCGCGCGGCACGCCCGATGCTCCGCCGCACTCCGGTGGCAGATGTGAGCGGCGGCGACCTCATCGTCTTCGTGGGGATGCTCGCCGGCGTGTGCGTGGCAGGGGTCGGCATCGTGCGCGATGCCCTCGCCGACCGCCACCGGCCGATCGTCGTCCCTGCCGATCCGCCCGAAGACGTCAGCCGCGCGGCCTGATCACGTAGACGGTCCCGCGCGACCGGCGCCATTGGCGCTCGAATTCCACGCGCGGGTACGTCCGCCGAACCTCGTCGTCCGTTCGCGCGGCCGGATCGTTCACCACTGGGTCCCCGCGATCGTCGAACCCGATCACGACGCCCAGGTGACCGTCGACCGCCGGTAATGGCGCGCCGGGCAGCTCGCCCTCCTTCCAGGCATAGCTCGCGACGAGCGGCAGGCCTTCGGCGATGCTGCGCTCGAGCTCGTACATCGACGAGAAGCGCGCGACGTGCGCGTCCATCCCGAAGCGCGCGGCGAAGGCGGTGTTGAACGGCCAGTTCCCGCAGCCGTCGTAGGCCCAGTCGTAGGTGGCGGCGGCAGCCGCCGGCACGCCGACGTCGACGCCGTGGTACGCGAGGACCATCGCGACCGACGTCGGGCTGCACCACGCCTCCCCGCCATCGCGGTGCACCATCTGCGAACGCGGCGGAACCTCGAGCACGCGGCCCCACGCGGCGCGTTCGGCGCGGAACGCCGGCGGCTCCGCCTCGGACGACGACGCGAGCGAGAGCGAGGTCACGACCGGCAGCGCCTGCGGCGACAGTGTGAAGAGACCGAGCTCGACCTGAAGCGTCTGCGCGGCGACCGCGACCCGCAGCGTGTCCGTCGCGACCTCGGCGTCCGCGTCGCGCTGCCCGGGAACGCTGTGGCGGGCGACGGGTTCGTCGCGCTCGGCCCACACGCCGAGCGAGTACCAGCGTGTCCAGCGCTTCACGAACGCGACGCGCGCGCGGACCTCGAGCCACGTGCCCGGCGGCGTCAGCGCGGTCCACGACGGCACGACCTCGTCGAACGGCGCGAGCTCGAGGACCGGCGAGCGCAGCGTGCCGACGAGATGCGCTCCGCCGTTGTACATCGGCCGTCCCTCGATCGTGCGCTCGTCGGTCGCCTCGGAGAGTCCGGTCCACGACCATCCGGCGAGGTCGGTCGCGTCGAACCGGGCCAGCGCGCTCATCGGAGGCGCAGGCCCTTGCCCAGGACGAGCACGCTGAAGCCCCCCATGCCCTCGGGGTCGATCACGGTCCGCGCGGCGTTGCGCGCCGAGGCGGCGCGGACCTGTCCGAGCGGATCGCGCGGCCCGGGATCGGCGATCGCCCGAATGCGGTCCTCGAAGCCGAGCTCGGCGAGGAGCTCCGCCTGCGTGCGCCGGTCGAGCACCTCGAGCCCGGCGCGTGCGGCGTGCTGCGCGAGGCGATCGAAGTCGAGCGCCGCGCTCAGGTCCTGGCCGCCGACCCGCTCGAGCGGCCCGGCACCCGCCGTGTGGCGAAAGTACGTGCGGACGTCGGGGCGCGCCGAGGTCGGGTAGTCGATCACGAGCGCGATGCCGCGCTCGAGCGACGCGGCGAGCGCGCCCAACCAGCCGTACGCCGCGAGCGGCACCGCGACGCGCTCGCCCTCGCCGACCGCGGTCGCCTCGTCGGCGAGGCGAGGATCCGAGAGCTCGAGGTCGGCGAACGCGAAAGCGTCGCCGGCGAGCGCGACCCGCAGCTCCCGCAACGTCCCATCCCGCCGCGTCACGAGGTGGAACGGGAACGCGTCGAGCAGCTCGTTCGCGATCACGAGCCCGCGCACCGGGCCGAGCGCCTCCAGCGAGCGCGCGCGGATCACCGGGATGCCGGCGAGCGTCTTCGCCTGCACGCGATCCGCCGCGGCGCTCACCTCGATCGCCGCGCACCGCGCCGCGGCCGCCGCGGCGGGATCGTCCTCGCGGAGCGCCTCGACGAGCGATCGCAGCAGCGCGCCCGTGCCCGCGCCGACGTCGACGATCTCGAAGTCCTCCGGACGATCGAGCGCGTTCCACACCGCGGTCGCGAGCCGCGAGAGCGTCGCCCCGAACAGCGGCGTCGTCTCCGGCGCGGTGAGGTAGTCGCCGCCGAAGCCCTGCGGCGAGCGCGTCGCGTAGTAGCCGTCGGCCTCGTACAGCGCGGCGCGCATGAACTCGGCGAACGTGAGCGGGCCCTCACGGCGGATGCGCTCGCGGATGCGCGCGGCGGCGCTCACGATCGCGGCTCCGGCACGCTCGCGAGTATCACGGTTGCGACCCCCGGAGGCAGCGCCTACGCTCGCGCCCGCGTGGGCAAAGACGAACGCATCTCGCGACTCCGGTCCGTCCCGCTCTTCTCCGGGTGCACCGACAAGCAGCTCGCGTTCATCGCGACTCGCGTCGAGGAGCTCGACTTCCCCACCGGAAAGGTCCTGTGTGAGGAAGGCAAGAGCGGCGGCGACTTCTTCATCGTGCTCTCGGGCACGGCCGACGTGCGGCGTCGAGGCAACACGATGAACCGGATGGGGCCCGGCGATTTCTTCGGCGAGATCGCGCTGCTCGACCAGGGCCCGCGCAGCGCCACCGTGGTGACGACCGCGCCGATGCGCGCGCTCGTGCTCGGCCCGGCCCAGTTTCAGGATGTGCTGTTCCAGGACAGCGAGATCGCGCGGCAGATGCTGTACGCCGTGACAAAGCGGTTGCGAGCGACGGGAGCGGCCGCCGACTGACCGCCGGCGCGCGACGCGCGCTCACGCGTAAGAGGGATTGACCGTCGAGCAGCGCGCGGCGAAGCATTCACGAGGTGAGGCAAGCCGCACTCGCGCTCGCGATCGCGTTCCTCGCGGCGTGCAGTCCGGCGAGCTCTCAGCCGTCGGCGACCGCCGCGGCGACTGCGAGCGATTCCGCGACGCCCCGGCCGCAGGCGGCCGTGCCGGTGCCGCTGGTCAGCGAATCGCCGGGCGCGCCGACGCCGACGCCGTCGCCGCTGGCGACGATCCGCCTCAAGCTCGACGCGAACTGGACCGCCGTCGATCGCTCCGCCGACGGGTTCGCGATCGGTCTGCCGCCGCGGTGGCGCGACATCGACCTCGATCCGCAGACGCTCGACGCGAGCCTCCGCAGCATCGACGACCCGCAGTACCAGGCCCTCCTCCGCGAGCAGACGTCGAGCCTGCTCACCAGCGGCGTGAAGGTCTTCGCGTTCGACTTCACGCCGAGCAACGTCTCGTCGACCGGCTTCACGACGAACCTGAACGTCATCCTCGAAGCGCTCCCGTACACCGTGTCCCTGGACGTGTACGAGCAGCTCGCGCTCGCGCAGCTCTCGCAGCTCGACGCCGTTTCGAAGCCCGTGGCGCACCAACGCGTGACGCTCCCGGCCGGCACGTTCACGAAGCTGACGTACCGCATCACGCTGACCACCGCGTCGGGACAGTCCACGTCCTCGATCACGCAGTACGCGATCGTCAGCGGCCTGTCCGCCTACGTCCTCACCTTCACGACGACGCCGGCGCAGGCGACGACGTACGCGAGCACGTTCACGAAGATCGCGTCCACGTTCACGCTCGCGAAGTAGGCGGCTACTCGCTCCACCGCGGCGGGGCCGGCGGCCGGACCTCAGGCGGTCGCGTCGCCGGATGGCCATCGAGGGGGATCGGCTCGACCGGATGCCATGTGCGCGCCGCGGCGAGTTCCTCCTTGCCCATGATCACGGCGCCGAGCCGCTTGTACGTCGAGATCTCGAAGTTCGGCGTCTCTCCGAGCGCCTGGTGCGGGCACACCTCGACGCAGTCGCCGCAGAAGATGCAGCGATCGATGTCCAGCTCGTACGTCTGCAGGTCGCGCTCGCGCATCATCAGCGCGCCCGTGGGACACGTCTCGGCGCAGGCGCCACACGACACGCAGTCGGTGTAGTGCAGCGAGACGTTCCACGGCGTGGTCACGATCGAGTCCCAGCCGCGTCCCATCAGCCCGTAGCAGTCGGCGCCGATGATGTCCCGGCAGATGCGCACGCACTGCGTGCAGTTGATGCACTTGTTGAGGTCGCGAAGGATGAACGAGTGGGTGAAGTCGTACTCGTAGTCGTGGTAGTCGCGCGGCTCGGCGCGGTGGAAGCGGTTGGACGTGAGGCCGTGCTCGACGGACTCGCGCTGCAGGTGGCACCGGCCGACGTCCGGACACACGCACTGCAGGCAGCGCGCGGCCTCCTTTGACGCCGCATCGCGGTCGTATCCCGTCTCGATCAGCTCGAAAGAGAGCTCGCGGTCCTTGAACGGCAGCATCGGCATCCGGACCTGCGGCTCCTCCGGCTTGTACGGCACGATGTCGATCAGCTCGGGGACCTTCTCTTCGTCCTCGATGCGCCGCGCGACTTCGGCCATGTCCTCGCCGGCGAGGTAGCTCGAGATCGCCTTCGCCGCGAGCTTGCCCTGCGCGACCGCCTGGATCACCGTCTGCGCGCCGAGCACCGCGTC
>DASQXO010000050.1:0-11059 GCA_035639655.1 Candidatus Dormiibacterota bacterium | reverse complement strand
AGCAGCTCGGTGAAGCGGTCGCCGCCGACGTCGACGCCCGCGGTCGCGAGCACGCGCACGTCGCCGCCCTCGCGACGCGCGACGCAGAGATCGAGCGTGCCGCCGCCGAAGTCGAAGACGAGCGCGTTGCCGCTCACGACGCCGGCGGCGTGCGCTGCCGCGACGGGCTCGAGCGCGAAGCGCACGTCGCGGAATCCGGCGAGTTGCGCCGCCGCGCTAAGGCGCTCCACGGCGCGCGCCTCGGCGCCGGCGTCGTCGCCCACGAACCGCACCGGGCGCCCCAGCGTGATCCCGCGCGGCCGCTCGGCGGTGAGCTCGAAGGCGCGCTCGCGGACGTGCGCGAGGATGGCGGCGATGAGCTCCTCCAATCCCTGCGCCTCGCCGAACACGTTCGTCCTGCCGATGAGCGGGTCGCCGAGGAAGGACTTCAGCGATTGGAACAGGCGACCGGGGGCGTCGAGGTCGGTGAGGATGTGCGCCTGGACGACCGGCTGCTCTTTGTCCGTGGACGGCACGAAGACGTCGAGGAGCTTGAAGCGCCGGCGGATCGGACCCCGCGCGGCGTTGTCCGAGAGATATGCGTCCACCGCCGGTTGACCGACGAGCGCCGAGCCGTCGCGGCGGACGTACAGCATCGTCGGCATGACCGCGCCCGCGACCCGATCGAGCGGAAGCAGTCGCGCGGAGCCATCATCACGGACGGCGAGCGCGCTGTTGGACGTGCCGAAGTCGAGGCCGAAATGGAGCATGGGGACGGTGATTCTGTCATAGCGCCGCCTACTGAATTTTGTGTAGTCGGCCGCATCCGAACGGCCTCCCCCGAAAGTTCGGAACGGCTCGGTCGGCTGGTCCGTTGATAATTGCTGGAATGGTGGCAGGGATTTCGATCGTCCTGGCGGCATACGAAGCGCTCGCGCTCCTCACGAAGCGCCCGCCGACGATCACGCGTCTCTCGCACACGAAGGTCGGGGTCCTCGTCTGGCTGTGGCTCGCGTCGCTCGCGATCCATCTCATCCGCGGCGAGTACGCCCCGCCCATCGAGCGCGAGTTCGTGCGCGTCGGCTCGCGCGTTCTCCCGCTCCGCCGCCGCACCACCTAACTCTCCGTCCGGCGACCTCTCGTTCAGCACGACGCCACCGGACGGCGGATGGCCCCGACCGACTACCCTCGGCCCGTGGCCGTCGCTTGGATCTTTCCCGGTCAGGGCTCGCAGAAGGCCGGTATGGGAAAGGAGCTCGCCGCGGCATTCGTTGCGGCGCGGCGGGTCTTCGACGAGGCGAACGACGTCCTCGGGTTCGACCTCCGCCGCCTCTGCTTCGAGGGCCCCGACGACGAGCTGCAGCGCACCGCGAACGCGCAGCCGGCGCTGCTCGCGTCCTCGATCGCGGCCCTCGCGGCCGCGCGAGAGAGTGCCGGCGACCTTGCCGCCCCGGCGGTCGTCGCCGGGCACTCGCTCGGCGAGTTCAGCGCGCTCGTCGCGACGGAAGCGATCGGGTTCGCGGATGCGCTCCGCCTCGTCCGTCGCCGCGGTGAGCTCATGCAGGAGGCCGATCCCTCCGGCGGGATGCTCGCGGTCATGGGTCTCGATGCGGAGACGATCGCGCGCGCGATCGAGGGCACGTCGTGGGTCGTCGCGAACGACAACGCGCCCGGACAGGTCGTCGTCAGCGGACCGAAGGCAGCACTCGAGCAGGCGTCCGTCGCGCTGACCGCGGCCGGTGCGAAACGCGTGCTGCCGCTTCGCGTCTCCGCCGCGTTCCACTCGCCGGCGATGCGACCCGTCGGCGACGCGCTCGCCGAGGCCATGACGCGAATCCCGTTCCGGGACGCGCGCGTCCCCGTTGTGTCGAACGTGGACGCCGAGACGCACATCCGCGCGAGCGAATTCCCGCCGCTTCTTGCCCGGCAGTCGTACTCGCCCGTACGCTGGGTCGCTTCGGTCCGGCGCATGGAAGGGGAGGGCGTGTCACGCTTCGTCGAGTTCGGCGCCGGTGCGGTGCTCGCCGGGCTCGTGAGGCGGATCGCGCCGGCGGCGCGCGCCGTCGCGGTGCAGGATCCCCGTTCGCTGGAGGAGGCGACGACTGTCCTTCGATAAGGTCCTCATCGCGAACCGCGGAGAGATCGCGCTCCGGGTCGTGCGCGCCTGTCGCGAGCTCGGCATCGCGAGCGTCGTGGTGTACTCCGAGGCCGACGCGCACAGCCTCCCGGTGCACCTCGCCGACGAGGCCATCTGCATCGGCGCCGCCGCGCCGCGCGACTCCTATCTGAATATCCCTGCGATCATCTCGGCCGCGCTCATCTCCGGTGCGCAGGCCGTTCATCCCGGCTACGGGTTCCTCTCCGAAGACTTCGATTTCGCCGAGGTCTGCAAGGAGCACGGCCTCGTGTTCATCGGTCCGCCGCCGGAGGTCCTCCAGCGCTTCCACGACAAGGCCGAGACGCGGCAGGCGCTCAAGGACATCGGCGTCCCGGTCGTCCCGGGCTCCGAGGGTCCGTTGCGCACCGCGTCGGAGGCGCTTCGCGTCGCCGAGGCGATCGGCTACCCGGTGATGCTGAAGGCGCGCGCGGGCGGCGGCGGTCGCGGGATGCGCCGCGTCGGCAGCCCGTCGGAGCTGCAGCGGATGTGGGACCAGGCGCGCGCCGAGGCGAAGAGCGCGTTCGGCGACGATCGCGTCTACCTGGAGAAGAACCTCGAAGGCGTCCGCCACATCGAGGCCCAGGTCGTCGTCGACGACGGCGGCACCGCGGTGTGCCTCGGCGAGCGCGACTGCTCGATCCAGCGGCGGCACCAGAAGATCCTCGAGGAGGCGCCGTCGCCGACGCTATCGGAAGAGCTGCGGCGCGCCATCGCGCGCACCGCGACCGACGCGGCGGCCGAGCTCGGGTACCGCGGCGTCGGCACGTTCGAGTTCCTCGTCGACCGCGCCGGGAACTACTACTTCATCGAGGTGAACGCCCGGCTTCAGGTCGAGCACACCATCACCGAGATGATCACCGGGATCGATCTCGTGAAGGAGCAGATCCGGCTCGCCGCCGGCGACCCGCTCTCGTTCTCGCCCGAGCAGGTCTGGATCAACGGGCACGCGATCGAATGCCGCATCAACGCGGAGGATCCGGCGAACAGCTTCGCGCCGATGGCTGGCACGGTGCAGAGCTTCCTCGCGCCCTCGGGCCCGGGCGTGCGCATCGACTCGCACCTCTTTTCCGGGTACGAGGTGCCGCCGTACTACGACTCGCTCCTCGCGAAGGTCGTGTCGTGGGGCCGCGACCGGGCCGAGTCGATCGCGCGGATGCAGCGCGCGCTCGACGAGCTCACGATCACCGGGATCGTCACGAACGTCGCGTTCCACAAGCGGATCCTGGCGAGCGACATCTTCCGCAGCGGCGAGGTCACCACGCACCTGCTCGACACGCTCGGCGTCGAGGCGATCGCGTAGTGGACACCCTGCCGCTCACGTCCCTGGCGAAGGCGATCGCCGACCGCGTCGTCGACGAGAACGCCGCGCGCGAGAAGCTGACCGAGTTTGCCGAGGCGCTCTACGCCGCGGTCGAGGGCGTGCTTCCGGAGCTCAAGGCCGCGGGACTCGACGTCGACGCGCGGCGCGTCGAGGTGGAGGATTCGCAGCGGCTCGAGCTGAAGGCTGAGAGCCTCAACGAGCGCATCCTATTCATGACGCAGCATCAGGTCGCGTACGTGCTCGAGCATACGGGCGCGCATGCGGCGCTCTACGCGATGCTCGTCTCGGACGTCAGCGGCCAGGCCGTGCCGGTCGAGCGGTTCCTCGTGTCGAAGAGCGGCGAGGTGCACTGCGAGGGCGTGTGCGCCCCGCTGGAGAAGCTCGAGATGGAGACGATCGCGCGCCGGCTCATCGACGCGATGTGGATCCAGGCGCGCACGTACTGGACGCCCCTCGAGTCGATGCCGTTGATCCCGGTCGGCGACATCGACCTGCCCCGCATCAAGGGGCAGATGGGCTTCCGGCCACGCACGACGCTCCTGCCGCCGGCGGGCGTCCGCTCGTCGCGCTGAACGACGTCGGCGCCGACAACGCGCGACGCGTTCGATTCACCGTGGCGTGGATCGCTGCGAGCGTCCTGCCCGCGGCGCTCAGCTATCTGCAACCGGACCTGGCCGCGCCCGGCGTGTTCCCCGAAACGTGGCTCCTTCCGGCCGCGTTCTCGCTCGCCGCGCTACAGGGCCTCGTCTTGCGCCGCTTCGTCGATGCCGGCGTGTTCTGGCGATGGTTTCGCGTCACCGGCCCGCTCGTTGCCTTCGCGCCGCTGATCGGCTACGTCGCTGGAGTCGTCGCGCTCGTGGTGCTCGGCTCGGTCGAGCTCGGCATCGCACCGACGCTCGGCGCGCCGGCCGGGGGCTGGTTCCTGTATGCGGCCGTCGTGATCGGCTTGATCGGCGGCGGCATTCCGGTCGTCGTGGCGCAGCACTTCGCGCTGCGCGAACGTGGCGGGAAGCGCTGGCTGCTGACGCTGCCCGTGCCCGGTCTCACCTGGGGGGTCGCCGTCATGTGGCTGACGACCGATCCGGCGGCCGCGGCGCAGATGGCGCTCGCGCGCATGGCGCTCGCCGCCGCGTACGGCGTTCTCACCGCCGCGGCGCTTTGGCCGCTCGTCGCGCGCCGCGATGATGCAACGAGGAGCGCGGCAGCAGTCGGTTAACGCGCGAACAACTCCAAGGCGACGACGAGCACGACGACTATGGGCGCCCAGTACTCCATCGGGATGAAGAAGAACGTGTGTCGTCGCCGGAGGGTCATCTCGCGACCGGTCTGCTTGTCGACGACGGTGCGTCCGGGCGCGCCGTTGAGCCGTCGGCCGACGAGCCACATCAAGATCGCCGCAACGACGGCCGCGGCGATCTTCGGCCAGGCGTTCGTCTCGTAGTAGCCGGCGCCGAGCACGGCGTTCGCGAGCGCCTGCGCGATAACGAGCGCGCCGAGTCCGAAGACGAAGACGAGGATGCCCCAGCCGGTCCAGATGATCACGGCAGCCGCGGATGCAGTCGCTATGCCGGAGTCCGCGAGCGCCTGCGTCAGCGCCGCCGCGGGCTCTTGTCCGGTGCCGTCGCCCGATAATCCAGCTGCGCGGCTGCCGATCGATCGCGAGGCGATAAAGAACCTCCGAGTCGATGCCGTTGATCCCGGTCGGCGACATCGACCTGCCGCGCATCAAGGGGCAGATGGGCTTCCGCCCGCGCACGACGCTCCTGCCGCCCGCCGGCGTTCGCTCTTCGCGGTAGGCTCGGCGCAGCGCCGCGCTCGGCGCGCGATCAGCTCGCCCGGTCTCGCGTGAGGTCACCGCGGATGCGCTCGTACTCGTCCTTGCCGATCTCGCCGGCCGCGTAGCGCCGTCGCAGCACGGCGAACTCGTCTTCGGTCGGCGCGGCGCGCGTCGTGCCGCGCCCGAGGAGCGACAGCCCGAGCGCGACGCCGACGACGATCACGACGACCCAGAAGAGCGACATGAGCACGCCCATTCCGGCCATGCCGACCGGTATCGCGCCCGAGAACGGGTTCATGACGCCGAGTCCCATGGCCGCGGCGACGATCCCCATGAGGACGCCGGGAAGGACGAGCAGCGCGATGAGGACGCCGCCGCCGATGAGCAGGACGTTGCGCGCGGGATCACCTCGCTCCACCCCAGAGCACCTCCTTCTGGTTGAATCATCCTCCTGACCGCGTGATGTCGTGGTGGCAGGCGATCGCAGGCCGCCGATAATGCCCGCGATGCCCGCCGTGCTCGATCGCGATGCGATCAAGAAGGTGATCCCGCATCGCGAGCCGTTCCTTCTGCTCGACCGCGTCGTCGAGCTCGAGCCCGGCGTGCGCGCCGTCGCGGAGAAGGACGTCCGCGGCGACGACTGGTGGTTCGCCGGTCACTTCCCGGACCAGCCGATCATGCCTGGCGTGCTGCAAGTGGAGGCGCTCGCACAGACGGCGGCGGTATGCGCGATGGCCATGCCCGAGTTCCAGGGCGGCCTGGGCCTCTTCGCCGGCATCGACGAGATCCGCTTCAAGCGCATCGTCGTCCCGGGCGAGACGCTGCGGCTCGAGGCGGTGATGCTGAAGCTGCATCGCGCGTTCGGCAGAGCGAAGGTCACGGCCTCCGTGAACGGTGACGTCTCCGCCGAGGGCGAGATCCTGTTCGTGCTGCAGAAGAAGAAGTGAAGACCGCCACGCGCAGCGTCGAGATCGTCGGCGTCCCGATGGACCTCGGCGGCAATCGTCGCGGCGTCGACATGGGACCGTCGGCGATCCGCTACGCCGACCTCGAGGGCCGCCTCCGGCGGATGGGCCTCGCGGTGAAGGATCACGGCAACCTCCACGTGCCCGATCCGGGGCAGGAGCGCGCCCACGAGCCGGAGCCGAAGGCCCATTTCCACCAGGAGATCGTCGCCGTCGCCGAGGAGCTCGCCGAGCGGGTCGCCGCGATCGTGCGCCGCGGCGGGATGCCGCTCGTCCTCGGCGGCGATCACTCCGTGGCGATCGGCACGCTCGCGGGCCTCGCCCGCGCGGGGAAGCGGCCGGGCGTGATCTGGATGGACGCCCATCCCGACATCAACTCTCCGGAGACCACGCCGTCCGGCAACGTGCACGGGATGCCCTTCGCGGTCGCGCTCGGGATCGCGACGGCGCCGTTCCCCACATCGCTGCGCGCGACCGCCGATCCGCGGTGCGCCACGCTCGTCGGCATCCGCGACGTCGATGACGGCGAGCGCGCGCACATCAAGCAGAGCGGCGTGACGGCGTTGACCATCGCCGACGTCGATCGGCTCGGGATGGCCGCCGTCATGGAGCGGGCCATCGCGGTCGCGTCGAAGGCGGGCGGCATCCACCTCTCGCTCGACATGGACGTCATCGATCCGAACGAAGCGCCGGGCGTCGGGACGCCGGTGCGCGGCGGGATCAGCTATCGCGAGGCGCAGCTCGCGATGGAGATGATCGCGGCGACGGAGAAGCTCATCGCCATGGAAGTCACCGAGGTGAATCCGATCCTCGATCGCGCCAACGCGACGGCATCGCTCGCTGTCGAGCTCATCGCCAGCGCGCTGGGTCTCACGATCCTGTAGCGCGCGCGGTCCCGGGACCTGTTTCGAAGCTGGGCAAATCTCCCTACCTCGTTTGCGCCGCTCAGCGATGCGACGTACACGTCGAGTACCGGTGATCGACGCTCCGCTCGTGCTCCGCTCGGTGCATCAGCGCGACGCCGCCCTCGACGCGCGCGAGCGCGCCGCGCGAGCGGTCGAGGGACTGACACCCGGGCGCGACGCGTTCGCGATCACGAGCTGCCACCGCGTCGAGGTCTACGCGCTGGGGGACGGCGGCGTGACGCCGGCGTTCGACGCGCTGTTCACGAACCGCCTCCGCGGAGACGAGCCCGTCGCGCATCACCTGTTCCGCGTCGCGTGCGGACTCGACTCGGTCGTCGTCGGCGAACGGCAGATCCTCGGGCAGCTTCGTCGGGCGCACGACGCGGCGCGCTCGGGGACGACGTTGCGCGCGGAGCTGTCGGAGCTCATCAGACGGGCGCTCCATCTCGGCCGCCGCGCCCGCGCGCGCGGCCTCCTCGGATCGTCCCGATCGATCGGCTCGCTCGCGGTCGACGAGCTCGCGCGCCGCATCGAGGCGCCGCGCGAGCGGCGCGTGCTGATCGTCGGTGCGGGCGAGATCGGCACGCTCGCGGCGCGCGCGCTCTCCATGCGCGTCGGCCACGTCGTCGTGGCGAACCGCGACCGAGCGCGTGCGGAGGCGCTCGCGTCGCGCATCGGGGGCACCTCCCTCGACGTCGCGGATCTGGATGCCGGGCTCGCGCGTGCGGACGCGGTCATCTCCGCGGCCGACACCCGCGGGCGACTCCTCGTTCGCGAACGGCTGACGCGCCGGCTCGAACGCGGTCCGCTCCTCATCGTCGATGTCGCCGTGCCGCGGAGCGTCGCCGACGACGCGCGCGAGCTGCGCGGGCTGACGTACCTGACCGTCGACGATCTTCGCGACGGCCACACCCCACCGGCCGACGTGGCGGCCGTCGAGCGACTCTGCGCCGAGCAGGCAGCGGCATTCGCGGCGTGGCGGCGCGAGCGCGAGGCTGCGCCGGCGATCCGCGCGCTGCGCGAGCGAGCCGAGGCGATCCGCCGGGCGCGCGTCGAGCGCGCGCTCGCCAAGCTTCGGCATCTCGGCGAGCGCGACCGCCGCGTCGTCGAGGCGTTCTCCACCGCGCTCGTGAACGAGCTGCTGCACGAGCCGACGCTCGCGCTCCGTCGCGGGCAGCGATGACGCTCGTTCTCGGAACGCGCGGCAGCGCGCTCGCGCGGGCCCAGGCGGAGCGCGTCGCGGTGCGGCTCGGCGACGACGTCGAGCTGCGCATCGTGCGCACGCACGGCGACGACTCGCCGCGACCGATCCGCGAGCTCGGCGACGGCAGCTTCGTGACCGCGCTGGAGGACGCGCTGCGACGTAGCGAGATCGACGTCGCGGTGCACTCGCTGAAGGACCTCCCCACCGACGATCGCGCCGGCCTCGTGGTCGCGGCCATCCCGGAGCGCGAGGACCCGCGCGACGTGCTCGTGACCCGCGAGCGCGGCGGCCTGGCGACGTTGCCGCCCCGCGCCCGCGTCGGAACGGGCAGCGCCCGGCGCGCGGCGCAGCTCCGCGTCGTGCGGCCCGACCTCGAGTTCGCCGACATCCGCGGCAACGTCGATACCCGCCTGGCCAAGGTCTCGCGTGGCGAGTACGACGCGACCGTTCTCGCGCTCGCGGGTCTGCGTCGCCTTGGCGTCGGGGTCGCGGACGCCGAGGTCCTGTCGCTCGGCGAGATGCTCCCGGCGCCGGGCCAGGGAGCGCTCGCGGTGCAGTGCCGCGCCGACGACTCCCGGACGCGCGCGCTCGCCGAGCGCATCGACGATCGCGACCTCCACCGTGCGACGGACGCGGAGCGCGAGCTCCTGCGCCTGCTCGGTGGAAGCTGCGACCTCGCGCTCGGCGCCTACGCCCACGCGGCCGACGGCGAGATCGCGCTCGAGGCGATCCTCGTCGAGGGTGGGGCGCACCGCGTCCAGCTGCGCGGCGTCGATCCGATCGCGATCGCGCGGCAGGCCGCGCGCGAGCTCGAGGCGTCGCGTGTCTAGCCTCCGCGGGTTGCGCGTCGTCCTCACGCGCGGCGCCGAGCGCGACGCGACGCTCGCGACCGCGCTCCGCGATCGAGGCGCGACCGTGTTCGAGCTGCCCTGCGTGCGCATCGAGCCTCTCGGCGACGCGCGTCCTTTGGCGTCCGCGGTCCGCGCGCTCGGACCCGAAGACTGGCTCGTGCTCACGAGCGCGAACGGAGCCGATGCGGTGCTTCGCGCCGTGCCGCCGGCCGAGATCCGCGCGCGGATCGCCGCGGTCGGCGAGCAGACCGCGAGCGCGCTGCGCCGCGCGGGTCTGGGCGTGTGGCGGCCTTCGCGCCAGAACGCCGAGGCGCTCGCGGACGAGTTGCCGCGGATGACCGGACGCGCGCTCCTCGCGCGCGCCGATCGCGCCGGCGCAGAACTTCCGGCGCGGCTCCGTGAGCGCGGATTCGCGGTCGCGGACGTCGTCGCCTATCGCACCGTGCCGCACGTCGTCGATGCCGTGCGCGCCGCCGAGCTGCTCGCGCCAGGCGCGGTCGACGCGGTGGTATTCGCGTCACCGTCGGCGCTGGAGGGCCTGCTGACCGCGTGCGGACCGGACGACATCGCGCGTCACGTCGTCGTCGCCATCGGCCCGACCACGGCGCGGGCGGTGCGCGCGTCGCTCGGACGCGAGCCGATCGTCGCCGACACCCCGTCCGTCGACGGGTTCCTCCGCGCCATCACGTCGATCGAGGTGCGCCATGTCGCTAGCGCCTGAGCGAACGAGGACGGCTTCGTTCCGCCGCTTCCACCGACTGCGCCGGACGCCCGCACTCCGCCGGCTCGTGCGAGAGACGAGGCTCGACCCCACCGCGCTGGTCCTGCCGCTTTTCGTCGACGCGAACGCGTCGCGCGAGACGCCGATCGCGTCGCTCCCCGGTCACTCGCGGTGGCCGCCCGACGAGGTCGAGCGGGTCGTGGAGCGCGCGGTCGGGTCCGGCGTGCGCGCCTTCCTCCTGTTCGGCCTGCCCGAGGAGAAAGATGACGACGGCCGCGCGGCCGCCGATCCGCTCGGCCCGGTGCCGCGGGCGCTGCGGCGGCTTCGCGCGGCGCATCGCGACATCGCGCTCATCGCCGACGTCTGCCTCTGCGAGTACACGACGCACGGACATTGCGGCGTCCTGCGCGGCGACTCGATCGACAACGACGCGACGCTGCCGAGACTCGCCGACGCCGCGCATGCGTACGCCGACGCCGGAGCGGACGTCGTCGCGCCCTCCGACATGATGGATGGCCGGATCGCCGCGATCCGCGACGCGCTCGACGGCCGCGGATCCACCGAGACGGCGATCCTCTCGTACGCGGCGAAGTTCGCTTCCGCCTTCTACGGTCCCTTCCGTGACGCCGCGGACTGCGCGCCGCGCTTCGGCGATCGCAGCGGGTACCAGATGGATCCGCCGAACGCGCGCGAGGCGCTGGCGGAGATGCGGGCCGACCTCGAGGAGGGCGCGGATGCGCTGATGGTGAAGCCGGCCGGTCCGTACCTCGACGTGCTCCGCGCGGCGCGCGATCGCTTCGACGCGCCGCTCGCGGCCTATCAGGTCTCCGGCGAGTACGCGGCGCTGCACGCCGCGGCCGCGAACGGCTGGCTCGACCTGCGGCGCGCCGCGCTCGAGTCGCTCACCGGGATCTTCCGTGCCGGCGCCGATTTCGTGATCACGTATTTCGCGATGGAGGTCGCCGCATGGCTACGCGAGTGAGCGCGAACCTCGACCTGCTGGAACGCGCCGAGCGCGTGATGCCGGGCGGCGTCTCGAGCCCCGTGCGCGCGTATCGCGCGGTCGGTGGCACGCCGCCGTTCATCGTCGACGCGAACGGTCCGTTCGTCCGCGACGCCGACGGACGCGAGTACGTCGATCTCGTGATGTCCTGGGGCGCGCTCATCCTCGGCCACGC
>DASQXO010000049.1:0-2752 GCA_035639655.1 Candidatus Dormiibacterota bacterium | reverse complement strand
ACGTCGGCCTGGTGCGACGCCTGTTCGAGTCGCTTCCCGACGACCACCGCGAGCTCGTGTTCGCCGCGCTGCGCGGCGGCGATCACGTCGGCGCGCTTCGCATCGCCCGCGAGGCCGGCCTGCCCGACGACGCCGTGGAGCGCGCGCGGCACACGCTCGCGCTCATCGGCAGGCGCGTCGAGGAGATGCCGGATGACGCGGACGTCATGGCGATCCGCCACGTCATCCACTTCGCGCGCGAGCTGTATCCCGGCAAACCGCTGTGGGGTCTGCCGAACCTCTCGCTCGTTCCGGAGCTGCCGTACTACACCGGCGTCGTCTTCGAGATCGTCCATCCGGCGCTCGGCGCGCCGATCGCATCGGGCGGCCGGTACGACCTGCTGCTCGCGGCCTTCGGCGCGCCGCGCCCGGCGACCGGCTTCGCCATCAACGTCGCGCGGCTGCATCAGGCGATGTACGCGGACGGATGGCGACCCGCCGTCGACCGCCCGCTCGTCACGCTGCGCCCGAACGGCGACGAGCGCGTCTCGCTCCGCTGCGCGGCTGTCCTCCGGTCGTCGGGTCTCGCGGTCGCGATCGGCGACGTCGCCGAACCTGCCGGCCAGCCGATCGTCGTCGCCGACGTCGTCGACGAGCGCACCGTGAAGCTCGCCGACGGACGCAGCGTCGACGCGGCCGCGCTCGCGCGCGAGCTCGCACCGTGACGCACCGACCCGTACGTTTCGCGCTCGCGCAGGGCGCGTTGTTGCCGGACGCGCTCGGCGCGCTTCGCGCGGTCGGCCTCGACGTCTCGCAGGTGACGCCGGGCGGCCGGCGTCTCGTCGTGGACGCCGGCGCGCTCGAGTTCGTGCTCGCGCGGCCGGCAGACATCGCGACGTACGTCGAACGCGGCGCGGCGGACGTCGGCATCGTCGGGAAGGACGTGCTCATGGAGAGCGGCGCGCGCGTGCTGGAGCTCGTCGACCTCCGGTTCGGCGCGTGCCGGTTCGTCGTCGCCGCGCCTCGCGACGCGCTCGAGCGATCGCTCGACGACTACCGCCATCTCGGTTCGCTCGAGGTCGCGACGAAATATCCGCGCGTGGCCGAGGCGTACTTCCGGCGGCGCGGCATCCAGGTCGAGATCGTCAAGGTCGCCGGGTCCGCCGAGGTGGCGCCGCAGGTCGGCCTCGCCGACTGGATCGTCGATCTCGTGGCGACCGGCGCGACGCTGCGCGCGAACCACCTCGCGATCGTCGAGGAGATCGCCGCGAGCACGGCGCGCCTCGTCGCGAACCCCGCGTCGTACCAGGCGCGCCGGCGCGAGCTCGAGCCCATCGTCGAGAAGCTCGCGGCCTGGGCCGCCGCGGCGTGAGGATCGGCGACCTCACAGCGCTCCGCCGCGACGTTGCGCGCTGGCGGACCGGCGGGACCCTCTCGTCCGACGCGACAAAGACGGCGGAGCGCATCGTGCGCGACGTCCGGCGCCGCCGTGATCGCGCCGTTCTCGCGAGCGTGCGACGCTTCGATCGTCCACGCGCGCGCGAGAGCGAGCTCGTCGTCGGCGCCTCCGCGATCCGCAGCGCCGCGCGCCGCTGCCCGGCGGACGTGCGCCGCGCACTGGATCTCGCGCATCGACGCATCCGCGCGTTCCATCGGGCCCAGCGTCCGCGAGCGGTCCGGCGCGCCGACGACGATGCGATCGTCGAGCTCATGCCGCTCCCGCTGCGGCGGATCGGCGCGCTCGTGCCGCGCGGGTCGGTGTCGTATCCCTCGACCGCGCTCATGACCTGCGCGCCCGCGCGCCTCGCGGGCGTCGAGGAGATCGTCATCGCGTCGCCGATGCCGCGCGACGGCGGGCTCGATCCCGCGCTCGCGTACGCCGCGACGCTCGTCGGCGTCGGCGCGATCTACCGCGCCGGCGGCGCAGCCGCCGTGGCGGCGCTCGCGTACGGCACGGAGCGCGTGGCGCGCGTCGACAAGATCGTCGGTCCGGGCAACGCCTTTGCGACGGCGGCGAAGCGGCTCGTCTTCGCGGATGTCGGCATCGACGCGCTGTCCGGTCCGAGCGAGCTCGTCGTGGTCGCGTCGCGTGACGCGGACGCCGCGACGCTCGTCCTCGACCTCCTCGCGCAGGCCGAGCACGGCGCGGGCGCTTTCGCGGCCCTCATCTCCGACGACGCGAGTCTGCTCGACACGGTCGCGACGATCCTGGCGCGGCTCGATCCGACCGCGCGGATCGGCTGCTACCACGCGCGCTCGCTCGTCGAGGGCGCGGCGGTCGCGGACGAGATCGCGCCGGAGCACGCCCTCCTCGCCGGTGCGAGAGCCGCGAGCCTCCGCGACCGCGTGCGAACGGCAGGCGCGCTCTTCGTCGGGTCGCGCTCGGGCGTCGCGTTCGGCGACTACGTCGTGGGATCGCAGCACACGCTGCCGACCGGCGGCACGTCGCGATGGTCCTCGGCGCTCCGCGTCGACGACTTCGTGCGGTACGAGACGCGGGTGACGATCCGCTCGCGGCGCCTCGCGCGCGCGGCGGCTACCGTGGCGCGGTACGAGGGCATGCGCTACCACGCCGCGTCGATGGAGGTCCGCGAATGACCGACAGGCTCCCCAAGCCGCGTCCTGATCTGGGGGCGTTCCGGGCGTACCGAACGCAGCAGCAGCCCGCCGAGGTGCGGCTGCAGGCAAACGAATGGGCCGAGCCGAATCCGGTGAGCCGGTACCTCACCGCCTCGGAGCTCGAGACGATCCTGCTGAACCGCTATCCGGATTC
>DASQXO010000048.1:0-15043 GCA_035639655.1 Candidatus Dormiibacterota bacterium | reverse complement strand
CGGCGGTGCCGGCGCAGATCGTCGACGCCATGCCGCGCTCCGGCGTGGCGATGCAGCAGCTGACCGGCGTCGGCAACCTCGGGCAGGCGATCCTCGCTGGCGCCCCGGCCGCAGCGCGCCCGCAGCTCGAACCGTTCGTGCCGGCCATCGTCGACGCGATCCACCGCGCGTTCTCGCTCGCGACGGCGAGCACCTTCCAGTTCGGTATCGTCGGCGCACTCGTCGCGATCGCCGTCGTCGCGTTCCTCCGCGAGGAGCGCGTCACTGCCACTGCGGCCGGGCGGCCCCCCGTCGATCGCGGACCGGCGCTCGATGCGGAGGCGGCCGAGTAGCTCTAGCGGGTGAGCGGCGCTCCGCGAGCGATCCGATACAGGTCGCGGAGCGTCGCGATCTCCGCCTCGTGATGCAGATCGTGGTCGATCATCGTCCAGAAGATCCGCCACGCCGGCCACGTCTCGCCCCAGTTCGTCAGGACCGGCCGCTCGAGATCGTCGTCGCGTAGCACGGCGAGATCGGCGCGCAGCAGGCGCTGACCTTCCTCGAGCGTTGCGATCGCATCCTTCGCCGTATGCGCGGAGTCGATCTCGGGAAAGGTGAGCCTCGCCGGACCGAACGCGTACTCGTGGTACATGAGCTTCGACTCGCCGACATGCACGAGGCGCCACGCGATCGTCGTGAACGGTGGCGGCTCCGGGTGCGGCGGCTCGGGGTAATCCGCCGCCCAGTGCCCGCGCTCGTCGGCTCGAACGGTCCAGCATCCCGGCACCGGCTCCCAGAAGAACTCGTCGTCGGTCAGCCCCTCGACCCGCGCGCGGATCCGCTCGTACGCCTCGTCGAGCTGCGCCTGGAGCAGCGCCACGCCGCTCGGCATCGCGCGGATTTTCCGTCGGGCCGGAGGCGCGCGCTACGTCCAGGGCGCCTTCGGCCACCAGCCGATGCCAAAGAACGACGGCACGCGGAGGCACCAGTACGTGACGAGGAACGTGCCGGCCGTCACGAGCGCGGCCACGTTGAGGTGGGAGACGCGGTCCGCGCGGTCGTGCAGCCACCCGACGCCGCGGCCGCGCGCGAGCCGGCTCGCCGCGACGAACGCGAACGTGAGGAGCGCGATGTTCCCCGCGCTCTGCAGCGCGAACGCGGCCGCGCCGAACAGCGGGTCGTGCCTCGCGGCCGCGTAGCGGAGGAGCTGCAGGAAGAGCGGGAACGGACGGCCGATGAGGAACGCGCCGACGACGCCGCCCGCAACGACGAGGCGCACCGGCGGCCACCGATCTGCGAGCGCGCGCAACGGGTCGCGGATCATGCCGGCGGCCGCGAGCCCCAGCGCGATGAAGGTGACCCCGAGCGCGCCGAAGATCACCGATGACTGCAGCAGCCGGACCGGAAAGGAGCCGACCGTCGCCGGCGAGAGCTGCGGCACGTTCGGACCGAGCAGCGCCGCGATCGCGCCATAGAGACCGGCGATCGCCGTCGCGCCGAGCGCGAGCCATCCGGCCGAACGGAGCGCGGTCATTCGCGACCGCGCGAGCGGCCCGACCGCGCCGAATGCCGCGATGTTGCACGCGGTGAACGTTCCCGTGAGACCGGAGACGAACGCGAAGACGGCGCCGGCGAGCGCGCCCGCGATCGGCGTCGCGACGGCGTCGTACCCGAGGATGCGGCTCGCGAGATCCTCGCCGATGGTCTGATCGACGAACCGCGCCGACCACACCATGCTGAGGAAGGCGCCGAGGGCGGCGCTGGCCGCGAGGACCAGCGCCGTCCGCGAGCGGAGCGGGATCGCCCGGGCGGGACGCGCGGCGGCGAGCGTCGTCATCGCGGGCTCGTCGACCCGCCTACATGTTCGGGCAGTCGTGCGTCGCGCCGCCCGGATTCGCCGGCGTTGACGGCGTCGACGGCGCGGTCGAGGGCGTCGGCGTCGGATCGGCGGCGAACGCGACGGTGTAGGTCGCGAAGATCCCGCCAAGTGCGAGCGCCGCAATGAGCGCGGCCTTCGCGAGATTTCCGCCCTTCGGTGTTTCGGTGGTCTGCATCGCTCTGACCTCCTGTGTGTCGATCGCTCCGTCGATCATCGAAGGCGAAGTTGAGGCACCGATGAGAGCCGCCTAAACGTTCGCGATGAATCGATCGGTATCGGGCGGAGCGCGTCAGGACGGCGCGCGGTAGGCTCTCCGGTCATGGGGGAGCGTTTCGTCACGCGCGGCTTCGTCGGCCGGCGAGCCACGCCCGCCGCGACGAAGGAGCGCATCCCCCCGGGACAGCACGTGGTGACCGACTTCCCGGTGCTCTCCGCCGGGCCCACGCCGAAGACGGACCTCGCGAAGTGGACGTTCGCCATCGAGGGGCTCGTGAAACGGCCGGGGAAGTGGACCTGGGCCGAGTTCCAGAAGCTCCCGGCCGAGGATTTCGTCGTCGACATCTCCTGCGTAACGACGTGGACGAAGCTCGACACGAAGTGGCGTGGCGTGACGCTCGACGTCCTGTTCGAGCACGTCGAGCTCGATCCGCGAGCGCGGTTCGTGATCGCGTTCTCCGAGGGCGGCTATACGACGAACCTGCCGATCCCCGACGTCGTCAACGGCCAGGCCTTCGTCGCGTACGAGTACGACGGGAAGCCGCTGCCGCCGGATCATGGCGGTCCGGCGCGCCTGGTGGTGCCGCACCTCTACTTCTGGAAGAGCGCGAAGTGGATCCGCGGCCTGCGCCTCATCGCGGAGGACCAGCCCGGGTTCTGGGAATCGCTCGGCTACAACAACCACGGCGACCCCTGGAAGGAAGAGCGCTATAGCGGCGATTAAGCCGAGGGTCGCGCTCGAGTGGCAGATCGCGACGGTAAAAGCGATCCGTCAGGAGACGCCCAAGGTCAAGAGCTTCACCCTCGCCCTGCCGAACTGGCAGCGGCATCGCGCCGGTCAGCACTACGACATCCGCCTGACGGCGCCTGACGGGTATCGCGCGCAACGCAGCTACTCGATCGCGTCGGAGCCGCAGCGCGAGGGTGAGGTCGACCTGACCGTGGAGCTCGTCGAGAACGGCGAGGTCTCGACGTTCCTCCACCAGGTCGCGGCCGAGGGGGATCGCTTCGAAGTGCGCGGCCCGATCGGCGGCTACTTCGTGTGGGAGGCGTCCAGCGGCGGGCCGATCCTGCTCATCGGCGGCGGTTCCGGCGTCGTGCCGCTCATGTCGATGCTGCGACACCGCGCGGCCGCGGACGCGGACGTGCCGGCGCGGCTGCTGTACAGCTCGCGCACGTACGACGACATCATCTATCGCGACGAGCTCGATCGATTCGCCGCGAAGCGGGATGGGTTCGAGCTGTTCCACACGCTCACCCGCGCGCAGCCGACAGGATGGAAGGGGTATGCGCGGCGCATCGACGAGCAGATGCTCGGCGACGTCAGCCGCGCGTACGGCGCGCAAGCGATGGTCTTCATCTGCGGTCCGACCGCACTGGTGGAGAACGCCGCGAACGCGCTCACGAACCTCGGGCTGAAGCCGGACCGCATCCGGACCGAACGATTCGGGCCGAGCGGGACGTAGGAGGACGCGATGGCGATCGACATGAACGCCGAACTGCGTCTCGACGGCAACGCCGTCGGCGGCCTGCTGATCGAGGTGTTCGGCGAGGACCTGACGAACGAGATGTCGACCTGTCCCGACTGCGGACGCGAGGGGGAGGTCGCGACGCTCCACGCCTACACACACGCGCCGGGCGTCGTGCTCCGCTGCCCGGCGTGCGACGCGATGCTCCTCGCCATCGCGCAGACGCCGCGAGGGACGCGCACGGTCGCGCGTCTCGAGATGAAGGGCCGCCTCCCGTAAGCATCGAGTCCGTCGCGCAGACGATCCAGCTGATCCTCGCGCCGGTCGTCATGGTCACCGCTAGGGCCACGCGAGAGTGAAAGCCGTCGCGGTCACGCCGGGCGTGCCGAACTCGATGCACCTCGAGGACGTCCCGATGCCGACGCTCGACGATGTCGCCGACGGCCGCGGCGTGCTCGTGAAAGTGCTCCGTGTCGGCGTCGACGGCACGGACAAGGAGATCAGCGAGGCGAAGTACGGCACCGCGCCGCCAGGATGCAACTTCCTGATCACCGGTCACGAGAACTTCGGCCAGGTGGTCGACACGGGCGCGAACGTGCCGCGGTCGTTGCGGCCCGGCACGTACGTCGTCGCGACCGTCCGCCGGCCGGGGAACAGCCCGTACGACCGGATCGGCATGCAGGACATGACGACCGATGACGTGTACTTCGAGCGCGGCATCAATCTCCTCCACGGGTATCTCGCCGAGTACTACGTCGAGGACGCGCGGTACGTCGTCCCGCTGCCGCCGACCCTGCGCGAGGTCGGCGTCCTCCTCGAGCCGCTCACCGTCGCGGAGAAGGGGATCCGCCAGGCGTTCGAGCTGCAGCGGCGGCTCCGCATCTGGCGGCCCGCGCGCGCCGCGGTCATCGGCGCCGGCACGATCGGGCTCCTCGCCACGCTCGCGCTCCGGCTTCGCGGCATCGAGGTCGCCTGCCTCTCGCGGCGGACGCCGCCGTACCGCAACAGCGAGCTCGCGGTCGCGCTCGGCGCGACGTACCAGAGCACCCAGAGCCGGACGCTCGCCGATGCCGCCCGCTCGCACGGCCCGTTCGACCTCATCTTCGAGGCGACGGGGTTCAGCCCGCTCGCGTTCGAGGCCGCGGCCGTGCTCGGCAAGAACGGCGTGCTCGTCCTCTCGAGCGTCACGGCCGGCGATCGCAAGCTCGAGATCGACGCCGATCGAATCAACGAGGGATTCGTGCTCGGCAACAAGGTGATGGTCGGCACCGTGAATGCCGCGCGCGAGGACTTCGAGACCGGCGTCGCCGACCTCGTCCGCGCCGAGGCGTTCTACCCGGGCTGGCTCGGCGGACTGCTCACGACGCCGATCCGCGGCCTCGAGAACTACCGCGAGATGCTCGACCACCTGCTGAACGACCGCGAGGCGATCAAGGTCTACGTCGAGGTCGCGTGAACGCGGAACTTGCGCGCCTCCGCGCGATCGCGCGAGGCGTCCCGTGGCAGCGATGGGGTCCGTACCTCGCCGAGCGGCAGTGGGGGACCGTGCGCGAGGACTACTCGCCGGACGGGTCGGCGTGGACGTATCTCCCGCACGATCACGCGCGCTCTCGCGCGTACCGCTGGGGCGAGGACGGTCTGCTCGGCATCTGTGACGACCACGGAAGGCTCTGCTTCGCGCTCGCGTTGTGGAACGGCGCCGATCCGATCCTCAAGGAGCGCCTCTTCGGACTGGCGGGCCCGGAGGGCAATCACGGCGAGGACGTGAAGGAGGTCTACCACTACCTCGACAGCACGCCGACGCACTCGTTCATGCGCGCGCTGTACCGCTACCCGCAGGCCGCCTTCCCGTACGCCCGCCTCGTCGAGGTGAATCGCCGGCGCACGCGCGAGCAGCCGGAGTTCGAGCTCGTCGACACGGGGGTCTTCGACGGCGATCGCTACTTCGACGTCGTCGTCGAGTACGCGAAGGCCTCCCCCGAGGACGTCCTCGTCCGCGTCAGCGCGACCAATCGCGGGCCCGAGCCCGCGCCGCTGCACCTCTTGCCGACGCTCTGGTTCCGCAACACGTGGTCGTGGGACGGCCGCGAGGCGAAACCGAGCATCGAGCGGGCGGGCGACGCCCTCGTGCGGGCGACGCACGCGGACTTCGGCACGCGGTGGCTCGCGGTCGACACGCCCGCCGCGCTCCTCTTCACCGAGAACGAATCGAACGCGCGGCGCCTGTGGGACGCGCCGAACGGCTCGCCGTTCGTGAAGGACGCGTTCCACGCCGCCGTCGTCGGTCGCGACGGCGCCGCGGCCTCTGCCGATCGTGGCACGAAGGCGGCGTTCCACGTGCTCGGCGTCGTCGCGTCGGGCGAAATGTGGCTCCTTCGTCTGCGCCTCACGCCGGAGCGTCTCGACGCGCCCTTTCGCGACTTCGATGGGACCTTTGCGCGCCGGCAGGCCGAGGCCGACGACTTCTACTCCGAGCTCGGAAAGCGCGCCGCGTCGGATGACGCGCGGCGCGTGCAGCGGCAGGCGCTCGCGGGTCTGCTGTGGAGCAAGCAGTATTACCACTACGACGTGGATCGCTGGCTCGACGGCGATCCGGCGCAGCCGCCGCCTCCTCCGTCGCGACTGCATGGGCGCAACGCGGACTGGCGCCACCTGAACAACCACTACGTCCTGTCGATGCCCGACACCTGGGAGTACCCGTGGTGGGCCGCGTGGGACCTCGCGTTCCACGCCGTCGCATACACCGAGGTCGATCCGGCGTTCGCGAAGGACCAGCTCGTGCGCCTGCTGCGTGAGTGGTACCTGCACCCGAACGGTCAACTGCCGGCGTACGAGTGGGACTTCAGCGACGTGAACCCGCCGGTGCACGCGTGGGCGGCGTGGCGCGTGTACAAGATCGACGCGAAGCGCACCGGCAAGCCGGACCGGTTCTTCCTCGAGCGCGTCTTCCACAAGCTGCTGCTGAACTTCACGTGGTGGGTCAACCGCGAGGACAGCGAGGGGCGCAACGTGTTCCAGGGCGGTTTCCTCGGGCTCGACAACATCGGGGTGTTCGACCGGAGCGCGCCGCTGCCCGGCGGCGGACACCTCGAGCAGGCGGACGGGACGGCGTGGATGGGGATGTACTCGCTCGAGCTGCTGCGCATCGCGCTGGAGCTCGCCCACGAGGATCGCGCGTACGAAGACATCGCCTCCAAGTTCTTCGAGCACTTCCTGTACATCGCCGACGCGCTGAACGATCTCGGCGGCACGGGCGTGGGCCTCTGGGACGACGAGGACGAGTTCTTCTACGACGCGCTGCACCTGCCCGACGGCAGCGTCCACCGTCTCCGTGTCCGTTCGCTCGTCGGCCTCATTCCGCTCTTCGCGGTGCAGACGATCGAGCCGGCCACGCTCGAGCGCGTCCCCGAGTTCCGCCAGCGCCTGCAGTGGTTCCTCGAGCATCGGCCCGAGCTCGCCGCGCTCGTGTCGCGCTGGATGGAGCCGGGCATGCACGACCGTCACCTGCTCGCGCTCGTGCGCGGTCACCGCATGAAGCGGCTGCTGCGGCGCATGCTCGATCCCGCCGAGTTCCTCTCCGACTTCGGCGTCCGCTCGCTCTCGCGCTACCACCGCGAGCATCCGTTCGTGTGGGGCGACGGAGCGGACGCGCGTCGCGTGCGCTACGACCCGGCCGAATCGACGACCGCCGTGTTCGGCGGGAACTCCAACTGGCGCGGGCCGATCTGGTTCCCGATCAACTTCCTGCTCATCGAGTCGCTCGAGAAGTTCCACCACTACTACGGGCCGGACTTCCGCGTCGAGTGTCCGACCGGCTCCGGCCGGCTCCTGTCGCTCCAGGAGGTCGCCGACGAGATCGCGCGACGGCTCACGAAGCTGTTCCTCCTCGACGAGCGTGGCCGCCGGCCCGTATTCGGCGACGACGAGCGCGCGCAGAGCCGCTGGCGCGACGACCTCCTCTTCCACGAGTACTTCGACGGCGACACCGGGCGCGGCCTCGGCGCGAGCCACCAGACCGGCTGGACCGCGCTCGTCGCGAATCTCCTGGCGCGGTGAGCGTCCGCGGCTTTGACGCCGACGGGCGGGTCCGGCAGGCTCGTGCCGTGCTTCCGGAGACGCGCTACGCGTGTCGCGGCCAGGACTACATCGCGTACCAGACGATCGGCGAGGGTCCGCGCGACATCGTGTTCATGTCCGCCTGGTTCAGCCACGTCGACGGTCGCTGGGAGGAGCCGCGCTTCGCGGCGATGCTGCGGCGCTTCTCGACCATGGGCCGCCTCATCGTGTTCGACAAGCGCGGCTCGGGAGCGTCCGATCCGCTCGCGGCCGCGGAACCGACGTGGGAGGACTGGGCCGACGACATCGCCGCGGTCATGGAGGCGGCCGGATCGGAGCGCGCGAACCTCGTCGGCGTCGGGGACAGCGGGCCGCTCGCGATCCTGTTCGCCGCGACGCGCCCGCAGTGCGTCGAGTCGCTCGTGCTCGTGAACACCGGCGCGCGGCTCGTGCGGGGACCGGACTACCCCTGGGGCATCGGCGAGGAGGAGAAGGCCGAGTTCCTGCGGCGCACGCGCGAGACGTGGGGCACGGGCGGCCTCACCGATGTCTTCAGCCCGTCGACGGCCGAGGACGTCCGCTACCACCAGTGGCTCGCGAAGTACCAGCGCATGGCGGCGAGCCCGGGTCGCAGCACCGCGATGGCGCGGCTCACCTTCGACATCGACGTGCGCGACGTGCTCGCGATCGTCCGCGTGCCGACGCTCGTGATGCATCGAAAGGACTTTCGCTTCTTCCCGATCGAGTTCGGCCGCTACCTCGCGGAGCACATCCCCGGCGCGAAGTTCAAGGAGCTGCCCGGCGCCGACGGCTTCATCTACCTCGGCGACACGAATTCCGTGCTCGACGAGATCGAGGAGTTCGTGACCGGCACGCGGCGCGTGGCGGAGTCCGATCGCGTCCTCGCGACCGTCCTCCTCACGGACATGGTCGGATCGACCGACATGGCCGCGCAGCTCGGCGACCATCGCTGGCGCTCGATCCTCGACAGCTACGACGACATCGTTCGCCGGCAGCTCGACTCGTACCGGGGGCGGCTGCACCGTTCGACCGGCGACGGATCGCTCGCGACGTTCGACGGCCCCGCGCGCGGCATTCGCTGCGCGTTCGCGATCCGCGATCAGCTCGAGCCACTCGGCGTGAAGATCCGCAGCGGCCTGCACGTCGGCGAGATCGAGCTGCGCGGCAGTGAGATCGGCGGGATCGCCGTGCACATCGCGGCGCGGATCGGCGCGGAGGCGGGCGCGGGCGAGGTGCTGTGCTCGAGCACGGTGAGGGACCTCGTGACGGGATCGGAGCTCGCGTTCGCCGATCGCGGCCGCCGCCAGCTGAAGGGCGTGCCGCAGGAGTGGCAGATCTTCGAGGTCAGCTGACGCGCCTGGCTGTGCAGTCCGCACAGTACCGGGCTCCGGTACGTTGACCGCCCTTCACTCGTTCCCGTAGCGTTGCCGTCGATGCGCCGCATCGCCATCCCGCAGCCGATCCCGCAGGACCCGATCCCGGGCCCGCGCATCGCGCTGGGAGGATAGCGAGCAACTCGCTCCACGAACGCGGCGAACCGAACGGGCCTCCCAGAACAGCTGGGAGGCCTCGATGTTTTGTAAGAGGAGGAGACCATGAGCGCCACGATCGCGACCGAGACGAGGCAGGGGCTCGAGCCGCGCGAGGTGCACGGCTCCTTCATCGACGAGACCATCGGCATCGTCGCGCGCCAGACGCGCGACACCGTCTCCTTCGCGGTGGGCTCGCCGGCGCCCGAAGCGCTCGCGCTCGTCGGCGCGGACGAGCTCTCTCGGGGGGTCATCGCGCGCGACGGCGCCAAGGCGCTCGGCTACGGCATCACCGAAGGCGACCCCGAGCTGCGCGAATGGATCGCGACGCAGGCGCGCGAGCACGGCCTCGCCGCGAGCGCGCACGAGGTCATCGTCACGGCCGGCGCGCTGCAGGCCATCGACCTCGCCTGTCGCGTGTTCATCAGGCCCGGCGATGTCGCGGTCGTCGAGTCGCCCGGCTTCACCAACGCCCTCTCGGCGCTCCGGAACCACGGCGCGCGCGTCGTCGAGGTCCCCGCCGATGACGACGGCCTCGACGTCGATGCCGCCGGGCGCATCCTGCGCGACGAGGGGCTCCGTGCGCGGCTCTTCTTCGTGGTGCCGAACTTTCAGAATCCGACCGGCGCCACGCTCTCGCTGACGCGGCGGCAGATGCTCGTCGCGCTGGCGCGACACCACGGCGCCGTCATCGTCGAGGACGATCCGTACCGGTTGCTGCGTTACCGCGGCGACGACCTGCCGTCGCTCGCGGCCCTCGCCGGCGGCGTCGGCGTCGTGCAGACGGGCTCGTTCTCGAAGACGTTCCTGCCCGGGATCCGCGTCGGCTGGGGCATCGCCGATCGCGACGTCGTGCGCCGGATGGCGGCGGCGAAGCAGACGATGGACTCGTCGACGTCGTCGCTCGGACAGCGGCTGGTGCTGGAGTTCGCGCGCCGCGGCGGCTTCGGGGCGCACGTCGCCGCGCTGCGCAGGCTCTACGCCGAGAAGCAGGAGCGCGCCCGTGCCGCCCTCGCGCGCGAGTTCGCCGACACCGGCGCGGGCTGGAACGATCCGGCCGGCGGCTTCTACCTCTGGGTCACGCTTCCCCGCGGGGTCTCGGCACGAACGCTCCTCGACGCCGCATTAGAAGAAGGAGTGGCGTTCGTCCCCGGCGACGCATTCGCGATCGAGCGCGATCACTCCGCCGCGCTGCGCTTCTCGTACAGCTCACCCACGCCGGAGCGGATCGACGAGGGCGTGCGCCGACTGCGCCGCGCCTTCGCGCGGGTCGCCGCGTGAGCGTCGGCACGAGCTCGCGCGTCGCCGCCGCCGCGCGGGCCATCGCGCCGCACATCCGGCGCACGCCGACGGAGCACTCGCCAGCGCTGTCACCGCTCGCCGGCGCCGAGGTCCACCTGAAGCTCGAGAACCTCCAGCGCACCGGTGCGTTCAAGATCCGCGGCGCGCTGAACAAGCTCTTGTCGATGGAGCCGCGCGTCCGCGCGCGGGGCGTCGTCACCGCCTCGGCCGGGAACCATGGCCAGGGTGTCGCGCTCGCCGCGAAGCTTCTCGGCAGCCCGGCGTGCGTCGTCCTTCCGGCGGGCGTCCCGCTCGCGAAGCTGACGGCGATCCAGCGCCACGGCGCGGAGGTCGTCGTGACCGGCGAGGACTACGACGCCTCGCACGAGGCGGCACTCGCACTCGCGCGCGAGCGCGGCCTCGCGTACGTGCACGCGTTCGACGACGACGACGTCGTCGCCGGGCAGGGCACCGTCGGGCTCGAGATCCTCGAGGACGCCCCGGATCTCGACGCGCTCGTCGTGCCGGTAGGCGGCGGCGGACTGCTCGCTGGCATCGCGCTCGCGATCCGCGATCGCAACCCGCGCCCGCGACTCGTCGGCGTGCAGGCCGCCGGCAGTCCGGCGTTCGCGCGGTCGTTCGCGAGCGGCGGGATCGTCGAGGACGGGAACGGCACGATCGCCGACGGCATCGCCGTGCGCCGGCCGGCGGCACGGACGCTCGAGATCGCCCGCGAGTCGGTCGACGACGTCCGCACGGTCGGCGACGAGGCGATCGCGCGCGCGATCGTGCTGCTGCTCGAGCGGCACAAGCTCCTCGCCGAGGGCGCCGGCGCCGCTGCGCTCGCCGCCGTGCTCGAGCATCCCGGCGCGTTCGGCGCGCGGGTCGGCGTCGTGATCTCCGGCGGCAACATCGATCCGAACCTCCTCGGCAAGGTCCTGCAACAGGGTCTCGCGAGCGCCGGTCGCTATCTCGCCTTCCGCACCTGGCTCGACGACAAGCCGGGTCGCCTCCACTCGCTCACGGGCGTGCTGACCGAGGAGCGCATCAACATCCTGCACGTCGGCATTCAGCGCCTCGGGCCCTACACCGCGCTCGGCAAGGTCGGACTCGATGTCATCGTCGAGACGCGCGACCGCGCACACGCCAGCGCCGTGCTCGAGCTCGTCCGCGCGAACGGTTTCCCCGTCGAGGAGCTCCTCGGCACCGACCCGCTGCGCTGACCAGCGTTTCCGTCATGCTGATCGCGTGCCGCGTCTGAGCATCAGGCTCGATGTCGTGCCGAGCGAGGCGTTTACGATGATCGAGCCGATCCTTTCCCGTCCGCCGTTCGCGGGCGAGCTCGGCGCGTTCACCGTTACCGAGCGCACGCCGCCGACGAGTCTCGTCCTGCAGCTCTCTCGCGATGGTCGTGAGTTTCGCGCCAGCTACACCCTCGCCGCCGACGGAACCGGCACGCGGATCGAGGCGACGTATGAGGCGGTGCGCCGTTCGATCCTCGAGCGGGTCGGACTCTCGAGCGCCGGCAGCGGGGACGTGCTCGAGGAGTGGGCCCGCGTCGACGAGCATCGATTGATGACCGAGCTCGTCGACGCGCTGAAAGGCGAGGCTCGGGCGGACCATGCGACGCACCGTGTCGAGTTCCTGACGACCGAGACCCGCAAGACGACGGGCCTGGAAGGGATCGGCGACGCGATGCGTGGCGATCTGCTCGATCGCGTCACCGGCGCGCCGTCGGTGGTCGTGACGTCGAACTGGCCGCAGCTGCTCCACGCGATCGCCGAGCTCGCGCGCGGCCGCGCTGACGCGACCGAGGTGACCGAAGAGCCGGAGGCGGTCCGCATGACGGTGACCGGCGACACGAAGGCGCTCGTCGATGCGATCGCGCAGACGGTGAAGACGGTCATCGAGCGGGATCCGCTATCGGCCGCGAAGCTTCAGCCGCGCATCGACATCAGGATCGAGGCGCGGCGCGAACCTCCGAGCTAGCGGTAGTCGCGCGGGAAGAGCACGTCGCAGCGCGTGTTCTGCTGAGCGCCCTCGGCGACGCACTCCGCCGCCGCTTGACGCCAGCGCGCGTAGTGCGGCGTCTTCTTGTGCGCGTCGAATGCGGCCTCGTCGGTGTACACCTCGTAATAGAAGAAGTGGTCCGGCTCGGCCTGGTCGTGCACGACATCGAAGCGCAGACAGCCCGGCTCGTCGCGCACAGAGGCCGTCGAGTTCTCCTCGGCCGCCTGCAGGAATTGGTTGCGTCTTTCCGGCCTGATCCGGAGCGACACGATCAAGGCGAACACGCCGCTACCTCTGTTCGGAGTGATCGAGCTCTCGTTCGCCTGGCCACCGCGCGCGGTCCGCGTTGCGACACGTTCGCGCTAGCGTAACGATCGTTCCGGACGGCCGGGCCGGCCCAACGCAAGAAGAGGGGTGAGCCACGCATGAGCGCGACGAGACGCGATCTGGTCACACGGCGAGAGGCGCTGCGGATCCTTGGCATCGGCGCCGGCGGCCTCATCGCCGCGTGCGGCGGCACTGCCGGACCGAGCCCCAGCGCATCCGGGTCCGCGGCCGCATCCGGCGCCGCCTCGGGAATCCCGAGCTACTACCCGTCGACGTACGGCCAGATCGTCGAAGCCGCGAAGAAGGAGCCCAAGCTCCAGGTCTACTCGATCATGTCCAAGACGAACTGGGCGCCCGTGATCGAGGAATTCAAGAAGAAGTACTCGTTCATCGACATGGACGCGACCGATGACGACGCCTACGCCGTCTTCGACAAGTACTACACCGAGAGCGCCGGCGGGGCGAAATCCGCGGACCTGTTGATCTCGAGCGGCATGGACGCGTGGCAGAAGTTCATCCAGAAGGGCGAGCTCGAGGTCTACAAGTCGGCGGAGCACGACAAGGTGCCGGCGTGGTCCCGCCACGCCGACGGCGTGTACACGGTCTCGAGCGATCCGATGGTGATCATCTGGAACAAGAAGCTCGTGACGAATCCGCCGAAGACGATGGCGGCTCTCGTCGACCTCGTCACGAAGGACCAGGCGAAGTACAAGCCCGGGAAGATCACCACGTACATCGAGACGAACGCGACGGGCTTCGCGGCGAACTGGTTCGCGGCGAAGAAGGCCGGGCAGGACAAATGGCTGCAAACCATCAGTGCGATAGGCGCGACGGCGCCCAAGCTCGAATCGTCCGGAGGGCGCATGGTCGACTCGACGCTCGCCGGCGAGACGCTTATCGGTTACTTCGTGTCCGCGATCACGGTCCTTCCGAAGTTCCCTGCCGCGAACGACGTCCTCGGCTACACGCTGATCGGCGACGGCACGCCGGTGATCACGCGCGCGATGGGGATCACGAAGAAGGCGAAGGCGCCGAACTCGGCGAAGCTGCTCGTCGATTTCATCCTCTCGCAGGAGGGGCAGATCGCGTGGGCCAAGGGCGGCCTCACGCCGTATCGCACCGACGTCGCGGACAAGGCGGCGATCCACCTGGACAAGTTCAGCGCCGACGTCGGTCAGCAGAACCTCATCCCGTTCTCGTTCGATCCGGACCTCGCCGATTCGACGAAGGCCGAGGATTTCCGCGGGAAATTGAAGAAAGCGCTCGGAAAATAGATAACCGCGCGGACTGAACGCCTCGAGCTCGCCACGGCGCGGGCGTGGTCTTTGGACCGGCCCGCTCAGTGGCTGCTCGCGGTCGTCCTCACGGCGCTCGTGGCGATCCCGCTCGCTCCCATCGTGTACCAGAGCTTTCTCAGCGATCGCCTCTACGAGCCGGCTAAGGCGTTCACGCTCGCGAACTACGCGCTCGTGCTGCGCAGTGATGAGTTCTGGGCGACGGTCGGGACGACGGTCGCCTTCATCGTCGCCACGACGCTGATCTCCGTCGTTCTCGGCATCGCCTTCGCCGTCCTCCTCACGCGCACGGACGTCCCGACACGCGGGCTGCTGCAGAGCCTGGTGATCCTGCCGTTCTATGTCTCGCCGCTCGTGCTCGCGTTCGCGTGGGCGATCCTCTACGGACCCTCCGGCTTCGCGACGATCTTCGTCGGCGGCCTCCTCGGGCTTCCGACGTGGCAGCTGTACACGCTCGTGGGCATGTCCATGGTCGCGGCCGTGTACTACGTCCCGTACTCGTACCTCTACGCGACCGGCTCGCTCGCGCTCGCCGATCCGCAGCTCGAGGACGCCGCCCGCATCGCCGGGGCGGGACCGCTGCGCACGCTGCTCTCGATCACGCTGCCGTTGCTCCGCCCGGCGGTGGCATACGGAACCCTCCTCACGCTCGTTTCCGCGATCGAGCTGCTCTCGATCCCACTCGTTCTCGGGACGCCGGTCGGCATCCAGGTCCTCTCGACATTCCTCTACGCGACCGGCACGAAGAGCGCGCCGAACGACTACGGGACCGTGGCTGCGGTGTCGGTGCTCATGCTCGTCGTCATCACCCTGCTCGTGTGGGTGCAGATCCGCGTGACCGGCCAGGAGCGCCGCTTCGTCACCGTCGCGGGCAAGGCGTTCCGCGGGCGAGTCGTCGCGCTTGGGGCGATGCGCTGGCCGATCGCGCTTGGTCTGTGGCTGTACATCCTGCTCTGCGTCGCGCTGCCGCTGCTCGGGATC
>DASQXO010000047.1:0-9754 GCA_035639655.1 Candidatus Dormiibacterota bacterium | reverse complement strand
GCCGCGCCGACGGCCACGGTGGCTGGGCGCTGAAGCAGAATGACCGCGGCGGCCGTCGCGACGGCGAGGATGAGCGCGACCGGGTCGCGGAGCTCGAGGAGGACGCGCATCAGAAGCTCGACAGCACGTCGGCGAGGACCTTCGTCATCGCGGCAGGATCCGGCGCAGCATAGGAGCCGCCGCGCGAGGCGCGCGCGATCGCATCGAGGGCGGCACGGTCGGCGCCGGTGCCGTACGCCACGGTGAATACACGCACGCGGTCGTCCTCAGGCTGCGTGAGCAGCCGGCGCGCGAGGCCGTTGAGGTCGTTGTGGTCCGGGTCGTCGTTGCGGCCGTCCGTGAGCACGATGACGGCGTTGATCCGCGCGCGGTCGATGCGCTCCTTCATCGCGGCCGCGGCCGCGTCGATCGTGACGTAGAGTCCCTTTCCCCCGCCGCCGCTCGGGGCGAGCGCGCTGATCTCCTGTTTCAGGCGCGCCTTCTGGTCGCCGAGCGCGGCGAGCGGCACGACCTCGCGGTACGGAGGCGAGCCGGCCGAAGCGGACGAGAACGACCACAAGCCGACCTGGTCGTCGGCGACGAGCTCGTCGAGCGCGAACGCCGCGGCCTCTTTCGCGAGGTCGAGCTTCGGTCGTGCGAGCAGCGCGGCGCGTTCACCCATCGACGCGGAGGTATCGAGGACGACGAGGAGCCGGGCGCGTTTCCGTAATCCGCCCCACGAGTCCTGGATGCGCACGAGCGTCTGCGGATCGGGGAGCCGGATCTGCACGGCTCCGCCGTTCGGATCGAGGCCGTTGGCCGCCGAGATCTCACGGCCCGTTGCGCCCTGATACCCGCGCATGGCGGCGTCGAGGAAGAGACGCTGTACCGGATCGCTCTGGAGGTACGCGAGGAACTCGCCGGCGAGGTGCCGCTTCGCGTCGTCGACCCACGACTCGGTGAGCACGACATACGGGTGGTCCGCGACGAGCGTGCCCTCGCGCGGGTAGATCGGGACGAGAGGAACGCGCGGGAGGACTCGCGTCGGCGTGGCGGCGAAGGTCGGGTTCCCGCGGTTGTAGTCCCACACCTGCTTCTCCTCCATCGCGATCGCCGACACGTACGTGGGCGCTTCGCCGCGGTCGTCCGCGGCGATGAGGTTCTCCAGGAACGTCGAGACCGTGTCGCTGTAGTGCACGACGGAGGACTCGACGCTCCGCACGATCGAGCGCACACGCTGGTCGTCGATCGCGCCGAAGCCACCGGCGGCGTAGTACGTCGCGAGAAGCGCGTGCAGTCCCGACGTCGACACGGTCGGATTCGTCTTGCCCAGCCGAAACGCGCCCCACTCGGGATGCCCGTAGCGCGCCCAGCCGCGCGGATCCTGCGCGAGGTCGAGGATCTCGCGCCAGCCGATCTGCTCCTTTGCGCCCATCGCGTCCGCGAGCGGCTTCGGCATCGCGATCACTAGCGGCGACTGCGCGATGCTGGGCCGGCTCGCCGACAGGATGTTCGGGCGCGACCCGACGGTCCGATGGCGTTCGAGGAGCAGGAGCCACGTCGTCGCCGCCGGCGACCACACGTCCGGCCGCGGCCCGTCGACGGCGTCGTTCCAACCGCGCGCGAGCGCCGTCTCCGCTTCGCCGGAAGCCTTGCGCAGGATCTGCACGTTCCCGCACGGCGCCGCGAGCGATCGACCGCGGTCGAAGTCGGCGGCGATGGCCTTCAGCAGGTCCGCCTTCTCCACAGACGCGGCGACGACGAGCGTGGGGCACGGCGGGATGGCGAGGAACACGCCGGCGAGGACGCCGCCGGCGAACAGCGCGGTCGCGAGCCGCGCGAGCGCGGTCGGCGTCGTGAATCGCGGTCGTCGCAGCCTCATGTGCAACGGTCCTTAACGCGCCAGTCTACGAGCGCGGGTCGCGGCGTCGCGAGCACGGCGGCGGCGCTGACGAAGTAAAGCGCGGCCACGACGGCGAAGGCGGGCACGTAACTGCCGAGGCGGTCGTACACGGACCCGGCCGCGATCGGACCAATGGCCGCACCCGCGAGCGCGGGGATGCCCTGCGCGGCACCGATCGCCGCGAACGCGCGACGGCCGAAGTGCTCCGCGCGGACCGACGCGATGAGCGGCGCCCCGGCGCCGTACGCCGCGCCGTAGACCACCACATACGCGACGACGAGCGGCAGCGACGTCGCAAGCGCGAGGAGCAGCACGCCGACGCCGAGCACTGCCTGCCCGATCGCGAGGATGCGCTGCGCCGGGAGGCGATCGCTGAGGACGTTGAATAGCAGACGTCCAGGAAGGCTCGCGAGGCCGACGAGCCCGGCGAGGTTCGCTGCCACGGAGGGATCGATCCCGCGATCGATCATGTACGCGACCTGGTGCGCGAAGAGCAGATTCGACGCGAGCAGGCCGATGAAGGTCGCGAGCGTGAGCGTCCAGAACGGCAGCACGCGAACCGCCTCGGCGAGTGGGATGCCCGCGAGCGGCCCGGGCGGCGCCTCCTCCTCGCCGGCGCCGCCGTCGGGGAGGAGCCCGACGTCCTCCGGATGGCGCCGGACCGCGAGCAGCGCGATCGGCGCGGCCACGACGATCTGGATCAGGCCGAAGACGACGAGCGTGTCCCGCCACCCGACGCGAGGCACGAGGAACCCCGCGAGCGGGATGAAGATCGGAGAGGCGAGCCCGCCGAGCACGGTGAGCAGCGCCATCGCCGAGCCGCGCCGGCGGTGGAACCAGTTCGCGACGACGGTGAACGTCACCGGGTAGAGCGTCATCGCACCTGCCACGCCGAGGCCGATCCCCCACAGCACCTCCCACTGCCACAGCGCGGCGATCCGGGAGAGCGCGAGGAGCATCGCGCCCGCGGCCATCGCGCCCGCGGCGAGGACGGCTCGCGCCCCGTGTCGATCGACATATCGGGCGATCGGGAACCCGAGGAGACCGGCGACGACAAGCGCCGTGGAATACGCGAGCGAGAGATCGGCACGGCTCCAGCCCAGCTCCGCTTCGATCGGCACGACGAGGACGCCGAAGAAGTACTGGACGGTGCCGTATGCGACGATCGTGATGAGCCCGAGCGCGAAGACCAGCGTCCAGCCGTAGTAGCGCGGCACGCGAACATTCTTCTGGAAGTCGCCGCGCGAGTCAGGCGCGTCGGTGCAGGATGATCTCCTCTTCGCGGATCCAGCTGCGGCCGTCGTCGTTCGTGACGTATCCCTGCCAGCGCACCCGCTCGTCACTGAATTCCGAGAAGGTCCAGCGCACCGGCTTGTTCTCCGGGCCGATGCCTTCGAGCCAGATCTCGTCGCGACGTTCGCGGGCGATGAGGTTCACCGTCACGCCGTAGATCGGAGCGACGACCGTCACGCGCCAGGTGTCCGTCTTCGGATCGTATGCGCGGATCGCCGTGTCGTACGCCTTCGCGCGCTCGCCCGGCGCGCGACCGTGCCGCGGCGGACTGATGATCACGTCTTGGATGACGCGGCCTTCGAGGACCCATCCGAAGTGCCATTCGCCGGTGCTCTCTCTCGTGACGTTCCCGTCCGCGTCGAAGAACCGGCCCTCGATGTCCCAACTCCCGACGAGACGGCCGAACAGCATCAACCGGTCCGCGTGGTCCGGATGCGCAGCGTCGGCGCGAAGTGCTTCGATCACGTCCTGAACGTATGGCGCGCGAACGCTCCGCGCTATCACGATCGTGCTCGATGCGCGTGCGTCAGTTCGCCAGGATCGTTCGCAGCTCCGCGAGGCTTCGCTTCGTCAAGGCGTCACGCGCCTGCGCCGGCGTCATCCCGAACACCGCGCCGAACCGCGCCGTAAGGTGGCTGTGATGCGCGAACCCCGCGTCGAGCGCAAGCGCTGCGAGGTCGCGCTCACCCTGGGCGAGTCGTTCGAGAGCGAGCGACAGCCGGAGTCGAAGCAGGTAGCGAGAGACCGTCTCGCCGGTGACGGCGCGGAATTGCCGTGCCAGGTGGAACGGTGAACAGTCGACGCGTCTCGCGAGCGTCCGCAGATCCCAACGCTCGGCGGGAGCGCTCGCGAGAAGCGTCTGCGCCCGGGCGATCCGCCTACGCTGAGCCGGTCCGATGGGGCACGGCTCGGGTCTCGTGAACGCAGGCCGGAGACGCGCGGCGAGAAGAAGGACTGCGTCCTCGGTCTCCAACGCATCGTTACCCGAGGCGCGAAGCGTGTGTGTGAGCACGAACACGGCGAACTGATCGTCGGCGGAAAGGCGGCCGGTGCCGCCGCCGACCGTGCCGAGCGCCTCTTCAAGCACGTCGGTGGCCATCGCCAGGACGATCCCTCCGTCGCCGTCGTCGCTCGGATGGCCGATGCGGTACTCGTCATCGGTCGCGAGCAGGACCGCCACGGTCGGATCGACGACGACCTCTTGCCCGCGGCGCTCGAGCAGGAACACGCCGCGGCGAGGAAGAGCGATCTGGGCGACGCGATTGAGTTCGACGGCGCCGTAGCCCGATCGCCGCTCTCGACACGTGACGTCGAAGACGCGCAGCAGCGGCGTTTCGACGAGTAGGTGGTTCGACTGTGCCTCGGCCATACGGACGCGCCCGTGGCACTGTACCGAGCCGCTATAGTGGCCGCCTGCCAGTTAACGTAAGGTGGCACCAGGAGGCGGTCGTTTGGCGGTCAAGGCGGTCAAGGACAGGGCGCGCGCATCCGATGGCGCTCTGCGCATCGGCGACCTCGCGAAGCGCACCGGTCTGACGCTCCGCACCATCCGCTACTACGAGGAGCTCGGGCTCCTCGAGTCGGTGAAGCGCCTCGACGGCGGCGTCCGCGTCTACACGAGCGATGACGTGCGCCGGCTTCGCTTCATCCAGCGCCTGAAGATGCTCGGGCTCTCGTTGCAGGAGATGCTCGAGCTCGAGCGCCTCTACCGCCGCGAGCGCACCAACCGCGCCGTGCTGCCGAAGCTGATCGACATGCTCGATCGCCATCTCGCGCAGATCGGCGACCGCGTCGCGGAACTCGAGGGCCTGCGCGACCAGATCAAGAGTGAGCGCGATCGCATCTCGACGCGCTTGGGAGAAGAGTGATGGAGGACATCGTCATCGTCGGCGCGGCGCGCACGCCGATCGGGTCGTTCCTCGGCGGGCTCGCGCCTGTGCCGGCGCCGCGCCTCGGCGCCGTCGCCATCGACGCGGCGCTCGATCGCGCGCACGTCCGGCCGGAGCAGGTCGACGAGGTCTACATGGGCAACGTCATCCAGGCCGGCATCGGACAGGCGCCGGCGCGGCAGGCGTCGATCTTTGCCGGCATCCCGAATACCGTCCCATGCACGACCGTCAACAAGGTGTGTGGCTCGGGGCTGAAGAGCGTCATGCTCGCGTCGTCGCAGATCCGCGCCGGCGAGGCGAGCGTCGTCGTCGCCGGCGGGATGGAGTCGATGTCCAACGCGCCGTACCTCCTCGATCGCGCGCGCACGGGCTACAAGCTCGGCGACGCGACGATCGTCGACGCGATGATCAAGGACGGCCTGTGGGACGTGTATCACAACTTCCACATGGGCATGGGCGGGGAGCTCGTCGCCGACTGCTGCGGCGTCACAAGGGAGATCCAGGACGACGTCGCGCTCCGCTCCTACAGCCGCGCGCTCGACGCGCAGCGGCGCGGGCTCTTCGACGACGAGATCGTGCCCGTCGAGGTGGCCCAGCCGAAGGGCGCGCCCGTGGTCGTGTCGAGGGACGAGACGCCGCGCGAGACGTCGCGAGAGGCGCTCGCGAAGCTCAAGCCGGCGTTCAAGGAGGGCGGCACGGTGACCGCGGGGAACGCGTCGAAGCTCAACGACGGCGCCGCCGCGGTGGTCGTCGCGAGCGCGTCGCGCGCACGGGACCTTCGCTTGCGGCCGCTCGCGCGCGTCGTGGCGCAGGCGCAGGCGGCGCGCGAGCCGGAGCTGTTCCTCCTCGCGCCGGCCGAGGCGCTGCGCCGCCTGCTGGAGAAGACCGGATGGGACGTGGCGGACGTCGACTCGTTCGAGGTCAACGAGGCTTTCGCCGGTATCGAGGCCGTGCGCAAGGAGCTCGCGATCCCCGAGGAGAAGTTCAACCCGCGCGGGGGCGCGATCGCGCTCGGCCACCCCATCGGCGCCTCCGGCGCGCGCCTCCTCGTCACGCTGCTCCACACGCTGCGGCAGACCGGCGGGAAGCGCGGCATCGTCTCGCTGTGCCTCGGCGGCGGGGAGGCCGTCGCCGTCGCGGTGGAGATGGCGTGAAGGCCGAGGAGGCCCAGTCCGTCGGCGTCGTCGGCGGCGGAACGATGGGCTCGGGCATCGCGCAGACGTGCGCGACCGCCGGATTGCAGGTGGTGCTCATCGACGTCGCGCTCGAGCAGCTCCGGCGCGCGCAGGGCAACGTGAACGCCTCGCTGGCGAAGCTCGCCGCGAAGGGCAAGCTTTCGGCCGAGCCGGCCGCGATCTCCGGACGCATCCGCACCTCCACGAACATCGAGGACCTTCGCAGCGTCGACCTCGCGATCGAGGCCGCGTTCGAGGACGTGACGGTGAAGGAGGAGGTCTTCCGCAAGCTGGATCAGTCGTGCAAGCCCGACGCGGTCCTCGCGAGCAACACGTCGTCGATCTCGATCACGAGGCTCGCCGCGGCGACCCGCCGCCCGGAGCGCGTCGCGGGCATGCACTTCATGAACCCCGTTCCGCTGATGCAGCTCGTCGAGATCGTCCGCGGGATGCAGACCTCGGACGACACGATCGCGTTCGTGAGGGGCCTCGCCGAGCGGCTCGGCAAGACCGCCGTCGAGTCGCGCGACGCACCGGGCTTCATCTCGAACCGGATCCTCATGCCGCTCATCAACGAAGCGTTCTTCGCGCTCGAGGAGCGCATCGGGACGGCGGAGGACATCGACACGGTGCTCCGGCTCGGCATGAACCATCCGATGGGGCCGCTGGCGCTCGCCGACCTCATCGGCCTCGACGTCTGCCTCGCCGTGTGCGAGGTCATGCACCGCGACCTCGGCGAGGACAAGTACCGCCCGGCGCCGCTTCTGCGCAGCTACGTCGCGGCCGGGTGGCTCGGCCGCAAGACCGGGCGCGGCGTGTACCGGTATGACTGACGTCGCGTCGCGCGCCGCCTTCGACCTGTCGCTCACCGCGGAGCAGGAGCTCGTGCGGCGTACGGCGCGCGAGTTCGCTACGAACGAGCTGTTGCCGAAGGCCGCCGCGATCGACCGCGAGGCGCGCTTCCCGGCCGAGGCGGTAAAGAAGCTCGGCGAGCTCGGCTTCATGGGGATGATGGTCCCGACCGACCTTGGCGGCGGCGGGCTCGACGCGATCTCGTACGTCCTCGCCATGGAGGAGATCAATCGCGCCGACGCGTCCGTCGGCGTGATCATGTCGGTGCAGAACTCGCTCGTGTGCGGGGCGCTGCTCTCCGACGGGAGCGACGAGCAGAAGCGGCGCTGGCTGCCGCGCCTCGCGACCGGCGAGCTCCTCGGCTGCTTCGCGCTCTCCGAGCCGCAGGCCGGCAGCGACGCGTCGAACCTCAAGTGCGCGGCGGTGCGCGACGGCGACGGGTGGGTCGTGAGCGGCACGAAGAACTTCATCACCAACGGCGCGCACGCCGACGTCGTCGTGCTCTTCGCGCAGACCGAGCCCGGAGCGCGCCACCACGGCATCACCTGCCTCCTCGTCGACACGCATCAGCCGGGCGTCGTCGTGGCGAAGCAGGAGCACAAGCTCGGCATCCGCGGCTCCGACACGACGCAGCTCGTGTTCCAGGAGGCGCGAGCGCGAGACGCCGATCGCCTCGGCGAGGTCGGCGCCGGCTTCAAGATCGCGATGCGCACGCTCGACGGCGGCCGCATCGGCATCGCCGCGCAGGCCGTGGGCATCGCGCGCGCGTGCCTCGAGGACGCCGTCGCATACGCGCGGCAGCGCGAGGCGTTCGGCAAGACGATCGCCGAGTTCCAGGCGATCCAGTGGAAGATCGCGGACATGTCGACGGAGATCGATGCCGCGCGGCTGCTGACCCTCCGTGCGGCGGCGCTGAAGGACGCGCACGCGCGGTACAGCGCGGAGGCGTCGCTGGCGAAGCTGTTCGCGTCGGACGTGGCAGTGCGCGCGGCGCGCGAGTGCGTGCAGATCTTCGGCGGCTACGGCTACGTACAGGACTTCCCGGCCGAGCGGCATTACCGCGACGCGAAGATCACCGAGATCTACGAGGGCACGAGCGAGATCCAGCGTCTCGTGATCGCCGAGGACACGATCGCCGAATGACGCCGAACACGGAGGCGTGGTCGCGGCTGCTGCTCGCCATCGTCTTCGGCGGCGCGGTCGTCGCGTTCGTCGCGCAGTCGTGGCGGCTCTACCGCCTCATGCGCCTCGGACGACCCGATCCGGAGCGCTTCGGCGTCTACGCGCGGCGCCTGCGCGACGAGCTCGTCGTGTACCTCGGGCAGCGGAAGCTCCTGAAGCGCGGCTACCTCGTCCGCGGCCTCGGCCACGCGCTCATCTTCTGGGGCTTCATCGTCATCACCTACGGCACGGTCGACCTGCTGCTCGCGGGCACGATCGGGGCGCGGATGCCGGGGGCCGAGTCCGCCGCCTTCGCGTGGATGATCGATCTCTTCGCGCTCGCGGTCCTCGCGGCGGTCGTCGTCGCGCTCGTGCGCCGACTGTTCTTCCCGCCGCCGCGCATGATCGTGCAGCTCGACGGCTACATCATCCTCGGGCTCATCGGCTTCCTCATGGTCACGCTCTTCGTGTTCGAGGCGGCCGCCGTCGGCGGCAAGCTCCTCGCCGCGGGCGCCCCAGCGCCGCCGATCGCGTCGCTCCTCGCGCCCGCCTTCGCCGGGCCGCTCGCGACGCCGCTGTTCGCCGGCGCGTGGTGGGGTCACGTCGTCGCCGTCTCGCTGTTCCTGGCGTACCTGCCGCGCTCGAAACACCTGCACATCGTCACCACGCTGCCGAACGTCTTCTTCCGCAGCACGCGGCCACGAGGTGCGCTGCGCCCGATCGAGCGCATCGAGGACCAGGAACACTTCGGCGCGAGCTCGCTGCGTGACTTCACCTGGAAGCAGCATCTCGACGGCTACACCTGCACCGAGTGCGGGAGATGCAGCGACAACTGCCCCGCCACGAGCACCGGCAAGGTCCTCGATCCGAAGCTGATCGTTCTCAAGGTGAAGGACCAGCTCCTTCACGACGGCGACGCGCTGCGCGCGGACGCGTCGCAGCGAGGCACGCCCCCCACGGACAGGGCGATCAGCGCCGAGGAGCTCTTCGACTGCACCACCTGCGCGGCGTGCGTCGAGCAGTGTCCGGTGACGATCGAGCACATCGACAAGATCGTCGACATGCGGCGCTACCTCGTCATGGAGCAGGGCGAGTTCCCGCCGGAGGCGCAGACCGCGCTGCGCAACATCGAGCGCTCGGGCAATCCGTGGGGACAGCCGCGCGAGTCGCGCGCGGACTGGGCGAGGGGACTCGACGTGCCCACGCTCGCGGAGAAGCCCGACGCCGAGTACCTCTACTTCGTCGGCTGCGCGGCGTCGTTCGACGGGCGCAATCAGAAGGTCGCGCGCGCCCTCGTGCGCATCCTCCGCGCGGCGGACGTGTCCTTCGCGATCCTCGCCGCCGAGGAAACCTGCAACGGCGATCCGGCGCGTCGGATCGGCAACGAGTACCTCTGGCAGACGCAGGCGCAGGCGAACATCGAGACGTTCCGCGCGCGCGGCGTCCGCAAGGTCATCGCGTCGTGCCCGCACTGCTTCAACACGATCCGCAACGAGTACCCG
>DASQXO010000046.1:0-5608 GCA_035639655.1 Candidatus Dormiibacterota bacterium | reverse complement strand
GGGAGCTAACCGAGTATCAGTCGGACCCAGTCCGCCTGCACGTCGCGCGTGCGCACGACGAACCCGGCGCGCTCGAGCGCGGCGGCGGTCGCATCTTCGGCCTCGGCGATGATGCCCGCAACGACGAGCGCTCCACCGCGGCGCGTGCGCGCGCGCAGCTCGCGCGCGATCTCGGCGATCGTCCTGGCGACGATGTTCGCGAGGACGACGTCGAACTCCCCCTCGACGTCGCCCGCGCTGCCGGCATCGATACGGATCGCGTCGGCGTAGCGCGCCGTGTTCTCGCGCGCGGTGCGCACGGCGACCTCATCCACGTCGACGCCGACGACGCGCGCCGCGCCGGCGGCGTGCGCGGCGAGCGCGAGGATCCCCGAGCCGGTGCCGACGTCGAGCACGCTCGCCCCGCGGAGGTCGAGGTCGCTGATCGCACGCAGCACCTGCTGCGTCGTCGGATGCAGACCGGTGCCGAAGGCCATGCCCGGGTCGAGCTCGACGACGAGGTGGCCTTCGTCGCGGGCGTCGATCCACGAGGGCTTCACCAGGAAGCGCCCGACGACGAGCGGGCGGTAGTGCTCGCGCCAGGCGTCGAGCCACTCCTGCTCGGCGAGCGGCGCGACGGCGAGCTCGCCCATCGGCGAAAGGCCGAACGCCGTGAGATGTCCGAGCGCCTCCTTCACGCGCCGCACCCGCACGCGCGCGAGGCGGTCGCGCGGGATGTACGCCTTCACGACGTGGAGCTCGCCGGCCTCGAGCGGCTCCTCGACGGCGACGCCGCCGCCATGACCGACGCGCGAGAGGATCTCCGAGACGGCCTCGACGGCCTCGTTCGAGGCTGGAACGCGGAGCTCGAGCCACTCCGCGCGCGGGCTAGCCGCGGAAGACGTCCTTCAGATGGTCGAACAGGCCCTTCTCGGCCGCCGCGCGGTCCGGCTCCGGCGTCGTCGCGCGCAGCTGCTCCCACAGCTTGCGCTCGTTCGCCGAGAGCCTGGTCGGGACGACGATGGTCACGACGACGACCTCGTCGCCGCGGCCCGACGAGCCGAGGCGCGGGACGCCCTTCCCGCGGACGCGCAGGAGCGACGCGTGCTGGGTCCCGGCGGGCACGTCGATCGTCTGCGGCCCATCGACGGTGGGGATCTCGACGCTCCCGCCGAGCGCGGCGAGTGCGGGCGAGACGCGCAGCTCGTAGACGATGTCGTTCGCGTGACGCTTGAACACCGGGTGCGGCCGCACGCGGACCTGCACGTAGAGATCGCCGGGCGGGCCGCCGCGATGACCCGCCTCGCCCTCGCCGCTCAAGCGCAGCTGCTGCCCGTCGTCGATCCCGGCGGGCAGCGTCACCGTGAGCGTGCGGGCCGCCTGCTCGCGTCCGCTGCCGCGGCAGCGCGAACAGTGCTGATCGTGGACGCGACCCTCGCCGTTGCAGCGCGGGCATGGCACCGCGCTCATGACGCGGCCGAAGATCGTGTTCTGCACGGCGCGGACCTCGCCGGCCCCGTCGCACCGATCGCAGCGGCGCGATCTCGTCCCGGGCTCGGCGCCGCTGCCGCCGCAGCGGGAACAGAGCTGCTCGCGGGCGACCTCGATCTTCGTGTCGCCACCGAACACGGCCTGCAGGAAGTCGATCTCGAGGTCCATGCGCAGGTCCGAGCCGCGCGCCGGTCCCGTGCGACGGCGGAGGTCGGTGCCGAAGAAGGTCTCGAACAGATCGGTGAAGGCGCCGAAGCCGCCGGAGAAGCCGACGCCCGCGCCGACGTCGACCCCCGCGAGGCCGAACGCGTCGTAGCGCTGGCGCTTCTCCGGATCGGAGAGGATCTCGTACGCGGCGTTGATCTCCTTGAACCGCTGCTCCGCGCCGTCGCCCTTGTTCACGTCGGGGTGGTACTGCCGCGCGAGCCTGCGGAACGCGCGCCGGATCTCCTCGTCGGAGGCGTCGCGCGGCACGCCGAGGATCTCGTAGAGGTCGCCCTTCGTCGTCGCCATGCTCCATCTAGCCTACTGACTACACTGCCCCGGCAGTGCCCTTCGACGTCCTCCGCTGGTCGATCCAGTACCTCCACGTGCTCTCCGGGGTGCTCTGGTTCGGCGCCGGGTTCTACACGACGCTCGTCCAGCTCCCTGCCTTGCTCACGCTGCCGCCGGAGCAGCGGATGCCGGCCATCGCCGCGCTCGGCCCGCGCCAGATGCGCTACGTCGTCCGTCTCGCGGAGGTCACGATCGCGCTCGGCATCATCAACGCGCTGCTCACCGGACGTCTCGCGCGCCTCGGCGAGACGATCGGCACGCTGTGGGGCTGGGCGATCGGGATCGGCGCGATCCTCGCGATCGGCCTGTACGTCATGCTCCAGTCGCGCGTGCGACCGGCGATCAATCGCGTCGTCGCGGTCGCCCGAGCCGCGCAGCAGGGCGACGCGTCCGGCACGGCGGAGCTGCCCGCGCTCGCGCGGCGCATCCGGACGCTCGGCTACGTGCAGATGGCGATCGGCGCGATCATCGTGCTGCTGATGGTCACGGCGAGGTTCACCTGATGAGCCTCGGCGACATCTTCAACATCATCTGGATCCTCTTCCTCATCCAGGCGTTCCTGCCGCTGGTCCAGCGCTACCGCCTCGCGCTCGCGCGGACGAACGCCATCCGCGCCCTCGAGCGGGCACGCGGGTCGCGCGTCATTACCCTCATCCACCGCCAGGAGACGATGAGCTTCCTCGGCATCCCGATTGCGCGCTACATCGACATCGACGACTCCGAGAAAGTGCTCCGCGCGATCCACCTCACCGAATCCGCCGTGCCGATCGACATCGTGCTGCACACCCCCGGCGGGCTCGTCCTCGCGGCCGAGCAGATCGCGTTCGCGCTGAAGCGTCACACCGGTCGGGTCACCGTATTCGTCCCGCACTACGCGATGTCCGGCGGCACGCTCATCGCGCTCGCCGCCGACGCCATCGTCATGGATCCGAATGCCGTGCTCGGGCCCGTCGATCCGCAGCTCGGGAACCAGCAGGGCGCCTTCGCCGCGTCGTCGATCATCGCCGCGCTGAAGCAGCCGAACCCGAACCGCGACGACCAGACGCTCATCCTCGGGGACATGTCGAGGAAAGCGCTCGACCAGATCCACGAGACGGTGGTGAAGCTGCTTCTCGAGCACCACTCGAAGGAGGACGCCGAGCGGATCGCGACGGAGCTCTCGAGCGGGAGGTGGACGCACGACTTCGCGATCCACGTCGAGCACGCCCGCGAGCTCGGCCTCGACGTCTCCGACGTCATGCCGAACGAGATCTACCAGCTCATGGACCTGTACCCGCAGTCGACACAGCGCCGACCGGGCGTCGAGTTCATTCCGCTGCCCTACGGGCCGTCGCCGTCGCGCCCGCAGATCCCCGGTCGCCGCACGAACGACTGATCACGGCCATTTGACGGCGGCAGTCGTGGCGGGCGATCGCGAGAAGCAGCGCTGCGGCTGGTCCAGTTCTCGGGAGATGAACGCGTATCACGATCGCGAATGGGGCGTGCCGATCCACAGCGATCGCAAGCACTTCGAGTTCCTCGTGCTCGAGGGCGCGCAGGCCGGTCTGTCGTGGTCCACGATCCTCAGCCGCCGCGTCGGGTACCGCCGGGCGTTCGCGAACTTCGACGTGGAGACGGTCGCGCGCTTCGGCGCGAGCGACGTACGCCGTCTGCTCGCCGACGAGGGCATCATCCGCAACCGGATGAAGATCGAATCGGCGATCAACAACGCGAAGGCGTTCCTCGCCGTGCGCGACGAATTTCGCACGTTCGATCGGTACGTGTGGCGGTTCGTCGGCGGAGCCACGAAAGTGAATCAGCCACGCACACTCGCGGGCATCCCAGCGACATCGCCGGAGTCCGACGCGCTGTCGAAGGATCTGCGCGGACGCGGCTTCTCGTTCGTCGGCTCGACGATCGTGTACGCGCACATGCAGGCGACGGGCCTCGTGGACGATCATGTCATCTCGTGCTTCCGCAAGGACGAGCTCGCGGCGCTTCGCGCGACGTCATGACCTCGCGAGACCCGCGCGGCCTGCTCGCGCTCCTGGCGAAGGACGACCTCCTCCGCATCGTCGCTGCGCTCGCCCTCGGCGTCGACGAGACGGCCGAGATCGCGCGCGTGAGCGAGCTTCCCGCGACGCGCGTCGACCGCGCGCTCCGAACGCTCGAGACCGCTGGACTCGCGCGGGCGACCGACGGCCGGTGGCTGCTCGAACGCGACCGCTTCGCGCAGGCCCTGCGCCGCGCCAGCGCGAGACCACAGCCCGCCGGCGACGTCCCGGCGCCGATCCGCCCGTTCTTCCAGGGAGTCCGCCTGCGCGAGATCCCTGCGCAGCACGCGAAGCGCCTCATCCTGCTCCGCTACCTCGCCGATCGATTCGCGCCAGGCCGCGAGTACCGCGAGGCGGAGGTGAACGCGATCCTCCGGCAGGTCCACGAGGACTACGCCTCGCTTCGCCGCTATCTCGTCGACGAGCGACTCCTCACGCGCTCGCGCGGCGTGTACCGGCGCGTCTAAAGCGTCCGTATCCTTTTCTGCCGATGTGCTACTCGGACCGCGCACGGCCGCCCCTCCCGCCGATCCGCGGCGCGGCGGAGGATCACGGCGACATTCGCCTGACGGCGGCGGACGGCAACGACTTCGCGGCGTACGAGGCGCGCGCCGCGCGTCCGAGCGGTCGGGCGATGGTGATCCTGCCCGATGTGCGCGGGCTGCACCCGTTCTACAAGGAGCTCGCGGTGCGATTCGCCGAGGCCGGGATCGACGCCGTCGCGATCGACTACTTCGGTCGCAGCGCGCCGAACGACGATCGCGGCGAATCGTTCGAGTACAAACCGCACGTCGATCGGACCACGCCGGAGATGGTCGCGCAGGACGCGCGCGCCGCGGTCGAGTACGTGCGGCACGGCGCAAACCGTCGTGTGCGCGCGATCTTCACGGTCGGCTTCTGCTGGGGCGGCGCGCTGTCCTGGCGGCAGTCGGCCGCGGGACACGACCTCGCCGGCTGCATCGGCTTCTATGGCGGCCGGCCAATGACGCGCGTCGCGCCGGTGATCCCGCGGATGCGCGCGCCGCTCCTCATGCTCCTCGCCGGCGTCGATAGCACGCCGCCCGAGGAGTTCGAGGAGTTCGCCGATGCCGTGCGGCGGCAGGGCATCGAGGTCGAGGTGCACACCTACGCCGGAGCGCCGCACAGCTTCTTCGACCGCACCTTCACCGCGCACCGGAAGGCGTGCGACGACGCCTGGCGGCGGATCCTCGACTTCACCGCGCGCTTCACGCCCGTCGCCGCGTAGTCCGCCGTGGCGACGGTCACGTTCCTCGGGAGCGGCGACGCCGTCTCCTCCGGCGGGCGGTTCCAGGCGTGCATCCTCGTGGCGACTCCGGAGCGGCGCGTGCTGCTCGACTGCGGCGCTTCGTCGCTCGTCGCGATGAAGCGCGCCGCGATCGACCCGGCAATGCTCGACGCGATCTTCGTCTCGCACCTGCACGGCGACCACTTCGCCGGCATCCCGTTCCTCGTCCTGGACGGCCAGCTCGCGCACCGCACGCGGCCACTCGTCGTCGCGGGTCCGACCGAGGTCGAGCGCCGCGTGCGGA
>DASQXO010000045.1:0-11272 GCA_035639655.1 Candidatus Dormiibacterota bacterium | reverse complement strand
CACCGCCGATCAGCACGATGCCCGCGGACGCGATCGCGACGTCGGTCCCGCTGCCGATCGCGATGCCGAGATCCGCCTGCGCGAGCGCGGGCGCGTCGTTCACGCCGTCGCCGACCATCGCGACCGTGTGCCCCTCGCGCTGCAGCGCGGCCACGAGCGACGCCTTCATGTCGGGCCGGACCTCGGCGCGGACCTCGTCGATGCCGAGCGCCTGCGCGACGGCGGCGGCGGTGCGCCGCGTATCGCCCGAGACGAGGATCGTGCGCAGGCCCATGCCGCGCAGCTCGCTCACCGCGTCCGCCGCGGCGGCGCGGGGCACGTCGGCGAGGGCCAGGATCGCGAGCGGACGGCCGTCGATCGTCGCGATGAGCGGCGTCTTGCCGGCCGCCTCGTGGTGCGCGAGCAGGCCGTCGCCGAGATCGGCGAAGCCGTGCGCGACGGCGAAGGCGCGGTTGCCCGCGTAGATGTCGTGCCCTTCGACGACGGCGTGCACGCCCTGCCCGGGGAAGGACTCGAAACGCTCGGGCTCCGCGAGCGCGAGCTTCCGCGCGCCCGCCGCCTCGAGCACCGCGGTCGCGAGCGGATGCTCCGAGCGCGACTCCGCGCTGGCGATGAGCCGCAGCGCCTCGTCCTCCCCGATGTCCGCGCAGACGAGCAGATCCGTGAGCTCCGGCCGGCCGACCGTGAGCGTGCCGGTCTTGTCGAAGGCGACGGTATCGATCCGCTGTGCTGTCTCGAGCGACTGCGCGCTCTTGATCAAGATGCCGCGCGCCGCGCCCCGGCCGGTCCCGACCATGATCGCCGTCGGCGTGGCGAGCCCCATCGCGCATGGGCAGGCGATGATGAGCACGGCGACGAACGCGCTGAGCGCGTGCGTCAGCGCCGGCGCTGGGCCGAAGAGCAACCACGCGACGAACGCTGCAGCGGCGATGGCGAACACGACGGGGACGAACACCGCCGCGATCCGGTCCACGAGGCGCTGGATCGGCGCTTTCGAGGCCTGCGCGTCCTCGACGAGGCGCACGATCTGCGCGAGCGTCGTGTCCGCGCCGACGCGCGTCGTCCTGATGCGAAGCGCGCCCGTCGTGTTCAGCGTCCCGCCGGTCACCTCGTCGCCCCCGGTCTTCGCGACTGGGATCGATTCGCCAGTGAGCATCGACTCGTCGACCGCGGACGATCCGGCGAGGACGACACCGTCCGTCGCGATCCGCTCGCCCGGCCGCACGAGGACGACGTCGCCCACCTCGAGCTCCTCGATAGGGACGTCCTCCTCGATGCCGCCCGGGCGGCGGACCCGCGCCGTTTTCGCGCCGAGCGCGAGCAGCGCCTGGATAGCGTCGCCGGTATGCGCGCGCGCCCTCGCCTCCATGAAGCGGCCGGCGAGGACGAGCGCGATGATCGCGCTGGAGGTCTCGTAGTACAGGCTCTCGCGCGGATCGAGGCCGTTCGCGCGGAAGAGATCGGGCAGGAACGTCGCGGCAACGGAGAGCCCGTACGCGGCGGTGGTGCCGACGGCGATGAGGGTGTTCATGTTGCTCGTCCGATGGCGGGCGGCGTTCCAGGCGGCGCGGTAGAACGGCGCCGCCGCCCAGAGCTGCACCGGTGTCGCGAGCAGGAACAGCGCGTATGGGCGCCAGACGGCGCGCTCGGCGTCGGGGAGCAGCAGCGGCGCGAGCATCGAGAGGAGCAGCGTCAGCGCCGCGAGCGCACCGGCGACGATGAGGCGCGTGCGCAGCGAGGTGAGGTAGCGCAGCCGCAAGGCACGCTCCGCCTCGGTCGCGGCGGCGCGCTCGCGCTCGCCCTCGGGGATGACCAGCGCACCGTACCCCGCGCGCTCGACCGCGTGGACGAGCGCCGGCAGCTCGACGCGTGCGGGGTCGAGCCGCACCGTGGCGCGCTCGCTGGCGAGATTGACCTCGGCCGAGTCGACACCGGGCACGCTCGCGAGCGCGGACTCGACGGAGCGCACGCACGACGCGCAGGACATCCCGGTGATCGCGAGGTCTCGCTTGCTCGCGGCTACCGCGGTCGTCACTTCCGGGCGAGCGCGAAGAGGTCGGAGAGCTCGTCGATCATCGCTTGGCTCCGCCCGTGCTTGAACGCGTCGGGCACGCACGTCGAGAGGTGCCCGCGCAGGAGCTCGGCCTCGAACTTCTGGAGCGCGCGCTCCACGGCGAAGGTCTGCCGCAGCACGTCGACGCAGTACGTGTCGTCGTGGACCATCTTGCGGATCCCCTTGATGTGGCCCTCGATCGACGCGAGTCGAGTATCGAGCTCCGTCTTGTCCGCCTTCACGTGAACCCTCCTCTCCCCTCCCCCACCGGGAGGGGTTCGGAAGTCATTATCGCACCCGCGCGGCGAGCTAGCCGGCGCGCTTCGAGGCGGACGGCTTCGCCGCTCGCTTGCGCTTGGCGGCTTCGACGCTCGCGCGGAGCACATCCATCAGATCCTCGATCCGCCCGGCGGCGATCGTCTGGGTCGCCGGCGGCGCCGCCTCCGGCGCCTTGCTCCGGAGCATCTCCAGGAGCTCGTCGCGGTACGTGTCGGCGTGACGCTCGGGCGCCCAGGACGTGGCCATCGCGGCGATGAGCTGCCGCGCGGTCTTCAGCTCGCGCTCGGCGATCGGGAGATCGAGCACGCCGAGGGTGTGTTCGTCGGCGCTCCGCACCTCGTCGCCGAAGAACAGCGTCTCCAGGGCGAGCGTCTTCTCGCGCGGGCGGATGGCGACGAGATGCGGCTTGGTCCGCAGCACGAAGCGCCCGATGCCGACCATCCCCGCGGACTGCATCGCCTTGAGCAGCAGAACGTACGGCTTCTCCGCGCCGGCGCCGTGTACCGGACCGACGAGGTAGCTCTTCTCGTAGAACACCGGATCGATCTCGGCGAGGTGCACGAATTCCTCGATGTCGATCGTCCGGCTCCGCTCCGGCGCGATCGCGCCGAGCTCCGCATCGGTGATGGTGACGAGCTCGCCGCCAGGCAACTCGAACCCGCGCAGGACGTCGTCGCGCTCGACGCCTCGCGCCGGGAGCGGTGGTTCGGCGAACGGAGCCGGCGCGATCTCCCGCGCCGGCCGGATGTCGGCCTGCTCGACGGGTGCGGCGCGATCGACGGGAGCGACGGGCTCGGAGAGCTCCGGCGTGAAGATCTCCGGATCCTCGGCGTGGGTCACGCGCTCGTAGCGCACACGTCTGCCGGTGCGCCGGTCGTACAGATGGAATCGCACGTCCTTCGGCTCGGTCGCCGGGTAGAGCTTCACGGGGATCGCGACGAGACCGAAGGTGATGCTGCCGGTCCACACCGCTTGACTCATCGTCGGACACGCTCCTCGCGCCCCATTCTCGCCCGCGTCTGCCCGAACGCGCTGCGCACGAGTCGCCTCACCTCGGGCCGAGTGGCATCGGCGGCGGCGCGGAGCCGGACGAACCGGAACTCCCTCCCCGAGCCCTCGAGCAGGCCGGATCCGTCGTCGAGCTCGCGTCCGCGCGAGAAGAACAGCGTCGCGTATCGCGGGAACGTGCCGATCGCGACGACGTTCTCGCCGCCAACGGCGTAACGGACGAGCTTCCACATCGAGCGGCTCGATCGCGGCGGCCGGCTCTGATATGCGATTTCCGTCGCGCGCGGGGCGACCGCCCTCACTGTGCGGCGCGCGGCCTGCACGATCGGGCGCACCGCGGCCGGGATCCTCGTCAAGTGGTCGCGCACGGAGATCGTTTCGCGATTCGGCATGGACAGAAGCCCCCACCCTGCGGAGATTCCGCCCAAGAGGTTAGCGGGCCAGCGCCGTCAAGAAAGGTCAACCGATCCCTCGTGGGTAGTGCTACCGTTTCGCGCCGGGGGCGCGCGGGAGTGGGAGGCAGCAGGCATGAGCCGGGCGGTCGCATCCGAAGCACGACCAGACGCGGACGGAGGGTCGGGGCCGCTGGGCGGCTTGATCGACGTCTCTGAGGTCGCGGTCCTCAGGGCCGCGCTCCGCGAGAGCGAGCGCAGGTTCTCGCTCATCCACGACGCGGTGCCCTTCGGCATCGCCATGACGAAGATGCCCGAAGGCACGCTCGTATCGGTGAATCAGGCGTTCCTGACGTTGTTCGAGCTGGATCGCGAGGAGGCGATCGGCAAAACGAGCGCGCAGTTGGGCATCGCGCCGGCGGAATCCGTCGCGCGCGTCGTCGCCGAGCTCCGCGAGCGCGGAAGCGTCCGCGATTTGGAGGTCGAGCGGAAGACGAAGTCCGGCTCGCGGCTCGTGCTCTCGCTCAACGTCGACCGCGTGTCGAGCGAATCAGGTGACTTCGTGCTCACCACGATCCAGGACGTCACCGCGGCGCGGGCGGCCTCCGAAGAGGCGGTCCGGCTGCGGGACGAGTTTCTATCCGTCGCCGCGCACGAGCTGAAGACGCCGGTCACGAGCCTCCGCGCGTTCACCGAGCTGCTCCTTCGCGATGTCGCGCGCCGCGGCACGCCCGACCCAGTGCTGTTCGCGCGAGCGCTCGGACGCCTCGACGAGCAGACGCGTCGGCTGTCACGCCTGATCACGCAGCTGCTCGACGTCTCGCGCATCCGGCTCGGACGCCTCGCTCTCGAGCTCGGCGACGTCGATCTCGGCGCCCTCGTTCGGAATGTCGCCGGCGAGCTCGGTGGCAGCGACCCGCGCGTGCATGTCGACGTCGACGAGCCGCTCATCGTCCGTGGCGATGCGATCCGCCTAGACCAGGTCGTCCGGAATCTCCTCGATAACGCGCTGAAGTACAGCTCCGCGCAGGTCGCCGTATCCGTCACGCGAGACGATGCCTGTGCGGTCATGAGCGTCGCCGACGCCGGACCGGGGATCCCGTCTGACGACCGCGACCGCGTGTTCGATCCGTTCTATCGCGCGAAGGCGAGCGACCACCATCCCGGCATGGGACTCGGCCTGTTCATCACGAAGCAGATCGTCGAGCAGCACTGCGGCGTCATTGCCGTCGACTACCCGGTGAGCGGCGGCATGCGCGTCACGGTGCGGCTGCCGATCCAGACGCCGATCTAATCGCTACGGTCGCCCGAGGAGCGCCCTCGGCAGGAAGATCCACACGTTCCACGCCCCGATCCCCGCGATGAGGACGATCCGCAGGACTAGCGGCCAGGTCGTCTCCCAGATCCACAGGGCGATGACGACGGGCAGGAACAGCAGCCACACGATCGCCTGCGGAATGAAGGGCAGGCCGCGGATCCAGTGCCACGCGGCGTCGAGGCTGCCCTGACTGCCCACGAGCGCGGCGGCGAAACCGATCCAGACGACGACGAAGACGACGAAGGCGAGGCCGCCCGTGACGAAGACGTTGATGACGGGCACGAGCATCCCATCGACGAACGCGGTAATGAACTGGTCCATACGTCCCCTCTTTCGCTCAGTGGTCTTCTCCGCGACAGATGCCATCGGCAAACCTCCTGTATTGCGTCCGCATCGTCGCGCGCGCCCGAGCACGCCGAAAGAGACGTTCGCGCCATGCCCAAGAGGCCTTTCGGCACTGATGCCAGTGCGCAATCCGCCGACAGGCGTCTCCGTACGAGAAGAGGCGCGGGCGAGCGGTACCGCCTCTATGCGCCTGTCAACCGGGAACGCTCCCCTCCCCGCGCTCGGCGCGTAACGTACCTCGCGGCATGAGGCCGCAAGATTACGAGCCGGACGCGCCGCCTCCCGGACCCGTCGTCGCGGCCGATGAGTTCGCGGTCGGCGTCGCAGGACTCGACCACGACCACATCTACGGCATGTGCGACGGTCTCGCTGCGGCAGGCGCGCGGATCGCCTGGGTCTTCGACCCCGATGGTCGCAAGCTCGAGCGCTTTCGCGAGCGCTTTCCCGCCGCTCGCGCAGCGCGCAGCCTCGACGAGATCCTCGACGACGCCGGCGTGCGGCTCGTGGCGAGCGCCGCGATCCCCTCCGAGCACTGGCCGATCGGCCGCCGCGTCCTCGAGAGCGGGAAGGATTACTTCACCGACAAGCCGCCGTTCACCGCGCTCGCTCAGCTCGCAGAGGCCCGGGCCGCCGTCATCGCGACGCGACGGACGTACGCCGTGTACTACGGCGAGCGTCTGCACGTCGAGAGCGCGCTCCACGCCGGCACGCTGATCGCTCGCGGAGCCATCGGCCGCGTCGTGCACGTCATGGGCGCCGGGCCGCACCGGCTCAACGCCGGATCGCGGCCGCCGTGGTTCTTCAAGCGCGCGCGGTACGGCGGCATCATCTGCGACATCGGCAGCCATCAGGCCGAGCAATTCCTGTCGTACAGCGGCGCGCGGCGCGCGCGGGTCACGAGCAGCCGCGTCGCCAACTACGCGCACCCCGAGCACCCGGAGCTCGAGGACTTCGGCGACTTCACTTGCGTCGCCGACAACGGTGTCGCGGGGTACCACCGCGTCGACTGGTTCACGCCCGACGGCCTCCGCGCGTGGGGCGACGGCCGCACGGTCATCCTGGGGACCGAGGGGTACATCGAGCTGCGCAAGTACGTCGACGTCGCGCGCGACGCGAGCGGCGATCACGTCTTCGTGGTGAACGCCGACGGCGAGCGGCACCTCTCGGTCCGCGGTAAGGTCGGCTTCCCGTTCTTCGGCGACCTCATTCGCGACTGCCTCGAGCGCACCGAACGCGCGATGACGCAGGAGCACGCCTTCGACGCCGCCGAGCTCGCGCTCGAGGCGCAGGCGCGCGCGGTCCGTCTCGCGTGACGGCGCCGGGCGCCCTCGGGTTTGGCATCGTCGGCGCGGGCATGATCGCCTCTACGCACGCGCGGGCGATCGCATCGCTGCCGCAGGCGCGGCTCCGCGCCGTGGCCGACGTCGACCGGGCGCGAGCCGAGCGGCTTGCCGGCGAGTTCGGGGCGGCGGCGCACGGCGACGTCGATGCGCTGCTCGAGCGCTCAGAGGTCGACGTCGTCTGCGTTTGCGTCCCGAGCGGCCTGCACGCGGACATCGGTGCGCGCGCCGCCGAGGCCGGCAAGCACGTCGTCGTCGAGAAGCCGATCGACGTGTCGCTCGCGGCCGCGGATCGCCTGATCGCGCGCTGCCGCGAACGCGGCGTGACGCTCTCGGTGATCTCGCAGCATCGCTTCGACACCGGGACCCGTCGCCTGCGCGAGGCGCTCGACGCGGGACGTCTCGGGCGCGTCCTGACCGGCGACGCGTTCGTGCGGTGGTATCGCTCGCCGGCGTACTACCGGAGCGCGGGCTGGCGCGCGACGTGGGACCTCGACGGCGGCGGCGCGCTCATGAACCAGGGCATCCACTCGGTGGACCTCCTCCTGTGGTTGCTCGGGCCGGTCGACAGCGTGACCGCCCACACCGCGACCGTCGCGCACGACATCGCCGTGGAGGACGTCGCGGTCGCGTTGCTCCGTTTCGCGAGCGGCGCGTTCGGCGTGATCGAGGCGACGACGGCCGCCTTCCCGGGATTCGCCGAGCGCATCGAGGTCAGCGGCACGCGCGGCGGCGTGGTGCTCGAGTCGGGAGCCGTCGCGGTGTGGGAGGCCGGCGACGACGGTGCGCACGTGGGCCCGTACGGCAAGGCGGTCCGTCTCGGCTCCGCCTCACCGGCGCCGGCCGCTACCGCCGTCGACGGACACGCGGCGCAGCTGCGCGATGTGATCGACGCGATCGATTCTCGTCGCGAGCCGGCCGTCACCGGCGACGACGGACGGCGAGCGCTCGAGCTCGTCCTGGCGATCTACGAATCGGCGCGCAGCGGCAGGTCGATCGCGCCGCTCAGCGCGCGTACCCGGTGAGCTCGACGTAGCCGACGCCGACGTCGCGACCGCTCGCATCGTCGGCGATCTCGACGGATCCCTCCCAGTACACGAGTCCCGAGTCGCTGCCCGGGAAATACAGCTCCTGGTCCAGCAGCTGGGGGCGCAGCGTGAGCGAAACGCCGCGGTCCGCGATCCGGACGCGCCATCCCGAGGAGTACGTCGCGCCGGTGTGCGGGCTGGTCCACTTCCCAACCGCCTCCGCCGTCACGGCGCCCGGCGGCAGGTCCTCGGTGGTGCCGTCCGCGAGCACGCGGCTGCCGTACACGGGGGTCGGAGCGCCGGCGGCTCCGCGCAGGACATAGAGCATGTACTCGGTCTCATCGTCGAGCTGCAGGCTGTACCAATCCCAGCCGCCGCTCGACGTCGTGATGAAGTTGCCCCACTGGTGGTCCATCCAGGCGATGCCGGACACGGCGGTCGGTCCGCGCTCGGGGTCCCGCACCTCGCCGCTCACGGCGAGTCGCGTGCGCGAGTAGTAGTACGACCCGCCCGCCTCGCCGTAGTCGATGTAGCCGCCGTGGTGCAGCGCGGGCGGCTTAGTCGACGTGAGCGACAGGTCGACGCCGTAGGGCGCCACGACACCCGGACCCGGATCCATCTGCGCGCGGATCGTGTCGGTCCGCGTGTCGGTGTCGAGCCGCCAGCCCTGCACGTCGAGCGGGAAGGCGGAGCGCGGCGCGATGCTCATGACGTGCGCCTGATGGCTGAAGCGCTGCCGGCTCAGGTCCGAGACCGCGAAGTGCGCGAGGTACCCGGCGCGCTCGCCGGCGCGCCGCACCTGGAAGATCGTGAACTCGAAGCCGTAGCGCTGCGCGCCGTCGCCGGTCCGCAGGTGACCGGTGTAGTACCACCACTCGGTGAGGACGTCGTGCGGTCCCGCGTCGCGCGGAAAGACGACGGGCGGCGGAGGCGTCGCGCTCGGCGTGGGCGCCGCCGCAAGCGGCGCGGCCGTGCCGCCGCAGGCCGCGGCGAGGAAGAGCGCCACGACGAGCAGGACGTGCGCGCGGCGGCGGTCGAGATCAGCCGGCACGCGCGCCCACCCAGCGCAGGCGTGTCAGCCAGCGCGGGCTCCACCAGTTCCAGTCCCCGAGCAGTCGCATCGTCGCGGGAACGAGGAGCGCGCGCACCACGGTCGCGTCGAGGAAGACGGCGATGGCGGTCCCCAATCCGAGTGCCTTGATCAGCACGATATCGGCGGCGACGAACGACAGGCTCACGAGCACGACGATCGCCGCGGCGCTCGTGATGATCCGTCCCGAGCGTTCCAGGCCGGACGCGACGCTCGCGCGGTTGCTGTAGCCGGCGTCGTGCGCCTCCTTCACCCGCGACAGCAGAAACACCTCGTAGTCCATCGAGAGCCCGAACAGCACGCAGAAGAGGACGATCGGCAGCGACGCCTCGACGAACCCCGGCGGCTGGAAGCCGAGCACGTTCGACAACGCGCCCTCCTGGAAGATCACGACGAGCGCACCGTAGCTCGCCAGGATCGAGAGCGTGTTCATGACGATCGCCTTGAGCGGGATCACGACCGAGCGGAACGTCAGCAGGAGCACGACGTAGATCGCGCCGACGACGAGAAGCGCGGCGCGCGGGAACTCCGTATAGAGCGTATCGGTGTAGTCGAGCACCGCCGCGGTGGGACCGCTCACGAGCAGACGGAATCCCGGCGGCGCAGGCGTGGCGCGGATCGCGCGGATCAGGTCCTTCGAGCGCGGATCGGTCTGCCCGTACCGGCTCGTCACCTGCGCGACGACGGTGTCGTCACGCACCGTCGTGAGCGCCGACGCGCGCGCGTACGCGTCGGTGATGCGCTCCGGAGTCGAACCGTACATGAGCTGGTACTGCGCGCGGCTGATGCGCGGGTCGATCGTGACGATGCTCTGCACGCGCGCGACGCGCGGATCGGCCGCGACCCGCTGCAGGAAGTCGTAGAGCGCGCCGATGCGGTCGGGCTGCCGCGGCGAGCCGCCGTCGATCGTCTGAAATGCCAGCAACGCGGGCGAGAGCTCGCCGGCGCCCCAGTGCGCCTGCAGCAGGTCGGCGCCGCGGCGCGACTGCACATCCGTCGGCAGGATCGATGCGTCGGGCGCGCCCATCTCCACGCGGAGGAACGGCAGTCCGAGGCCGATCAGCAGGACGAGCAGCGGCGCGAGCGTGGCGAGCGGGTGCGCCATCACGATCTGCGCCAGACGGGACCAGAAACTCGAGCGGCCGTCGCGGTCGCTCGCGCCGGCAGGCGGACGTCGCAGCGCGAGCCAGTCGACGCGCGGTCCGAGGACGCCGAGCACGCCCGGCAGCAGCGTCAGCGCGGCGAGGACGCTGATCGCGACGACGAGCGCGCCCGCGATCCCGAGCGAGCGCAGCGCGTTGAACCGGAACACGAGCAGCCCGAGCATTCCGGCGAACACGGTCGCGCCGGAGAACAGGACCGCGCGACCGGCGGTCGCGACGGCGGCGGCGACCGCGTCCTCCACGGAGCCGCGCCGCAGACGCTCCTCGCGGAACCGGCTGACGATGAAGAGCGAGTAGTCGATCCCCAGGCCGAGGCCGAGCATCGTGGTGAGGTTCAGCGAGAAGATCGACAGATCGGTCACGCGCGCGAGGCCGACCATGGCCGCGAGCGTGACCGTCACCGCCGCGCCGCCGACGAGCGCCGGTATCGCGGCGGCCACGACCGAGCCGAAGACGAGCAGGAGGGCCGCCGACGCGAAGGGGATGGAGATGAGCTCCGCGCGGCGGAGGTCGCGCTCGGTCACGTCGTAGATGTCCTCGTAGAAGATCGGCGTGCCCGTCAGCGTCGCGTCGAGCGCGGTCGTCGCGAGCGCGCGCCGAACCTCCGGGAGTGTCTCGCGGGAGTTCTCGGCCTCGGTGCGCAGCGCGATCGTCGCGTACGCGGCTTTGTCGTCCGGGGCGATCTGGCGCGGGTTCTCCCTCGGCGGCGTCACGGAGGCGACGTCGGGGAGCGCGCGGACGTTCGCGAGCGAGGCCTCGACCATCGCTTCGAATTCGGAACTCGACGCCGAGAGCCGGCCCGACGGATCGCGGTAGACGATGTACAGCGTTGCCGGGTCGGAGTGAAAACGCTCCGCGAGCAGCGTGCCGCCGCGCGCGGCCTCGAGGTCGGGGCTCGAGAATCCGCCCGCGCCGAGGACGCTGAGCACGCGCGGCGCGACCGGGATCGCGACGAGGAGCACGACGGCCCATGTGGCGATCGCCGGCCAGCGGTGCCGGTAGAGGAAGTGCCCGAGACGCAGGAACACGGAGTCCACGCCGGTCTCCGAACGTTACAGGTCGCGGTGTGCCGCGATCGCGCCCCGGCTCAGCGGCGCTCTTGCGCCTTCGTCTCCCGCGGCGCGAAGTCGAGCGCCGCCGAGTTGATGCAGTAGCGCGCGCCGGTCGGGCGCGGGCCGTCCGGGAAGAGGTGGCCGAGATGCGCTCCGCAGTTCCCGCAGACGACCTCGGTCCGGCGCATCCCGTGCGAAGCGTCC
>DASQXO010000044.1:0-13972 GCA_035639655.1 Candidatus Dormiibacterota bacterium | reverse complement strand
GATTCGTCGCCCTGGAGCGGAAGCTCGTCGAGCTCCTCACCGCGAATCTGGAGCGGGAAGAAGCGCTATCGCGATAGTTGCGGGCGCACGGCCGACCGGCGTGATCGAGGTCCGCACGCTGACCGACGGCGGCCAGACCGCGGAGAGCGTGGCGGCGATGATCGCCGACTTCGTCTCGGAGGCGCGCGCGACGCTCGACCTCGCGCTGTACGACCTCGCGCTGGGTGCGGCGACGCGGTCGATCGTGTCCGCCGCACTGACCGCGGCGAGCCGACGTGGTGTGCGGATCCGGCTCGCCTACAACCGCGACCGGCGCGTCCCGATCCCCGTGCCGCCGCCGTCGGCGCCGGACGTCGGCTGGCTCGCGCCCTCGCTCGCCGAGAGCCGGCCGATCGCGGGCATCCCGTCGCTCATGCACCAGAAGTACGTGATCCGAGACGGCGCCGACGTCTGGACCGGCTCGACGAACTGGCGCGACGACGCGTGGACGCGCGAGGAGAACGTCATCGCCATCGTCGCCGCGCCGGCGATCGCGGCACTGTACGCGCGCGACTTCGAGCAGCTGTGGGCGCGCGGCGTCGGCCCGAGCGGTGACGTCGACGTCGAGCCGATCTCGCTCGCGACGGCGACGGTGCGCGTGTGGTTCTGTCCGGGTCGTGCCCGCTCGCTCGTGCATCGCATCGCCCGCGCCGTCGGGCGGGCGCAGACTCGCGTCCGGATCGCGTCGCCGATCGTGACCGCCGCGCCGATCCTCGCCACGCTCGTCGAGACCGCGGCGGACCGCCGCCTGGATCTCGCCGGCGTACTCGACGCGACGCAGATGCGCGAGGTCGCGACGCAGTGGGAGACGCAGCACCGCCGCTGGAAGCGGCACCTGATGACCGCGCTGCTCGAGACGGCGCCGTTCTCGGGCAAGGCGTCGACGCCGTGGTCGCCGAGCAGCGTCCACGACTTCATGCACGCAAAGGTGACCGTGGCCGACGGACGGACCTTCATCGGCAGCTACAACCTCTCGCATGCCGGCGAGGACAACGCCGAGAACGTTCTCGAGATCGAAGATGCCGCGCTCGCGGAGCGTATGGCCAAGTTCGTCGATGAGCTGCGCTCGCGTTACCCGCGGCTCGTCCTCTAAGGCCCGCTGGCACGCACGCTGCCCGCGGTCGCGGCGGAGGTGTCCCATGATCGACGAGCAGCGCCGCGACGAGGGCGACCAGGAGCAGATCGAGAAGCTGCCGCCCACGCGGGAGAAGCCGGACCCCGAGGGCATCGACAACCCACCCGAGAAGAAGCCGCGCAGCGATAAGCCGCCGCGGATCTAAGCGAAGATCGCCAGCGCCTCGGGCCGGCAACGGAACGTCTGCGGCAGCGTGCCGGCGATGATGTTGTCGGCGTGCACCCGGAGCGGCTCGACGCAGTCGATGCGGATCTCGCGACCGCGGTGGACGTCTGGCCGCGTCGGTGGGCGCCAGCGGAGCGCGAGCGAGGCCAGGTGGCGCAAGAGCCCGAGCCGTCCCATGCGCCGGAAGATCGCGACGTCGAGCATGCCGTCGGCGATGTCGGCATCGGGGACGACTGGCAGCGAGAACGCGTAGTAGCGGCCGTTGGTGACGAGGATCTGCAGCGCGCGGTAGCGCACCGGTTTCGCGCCGTCGATCGACACGTCGATCCAGTGACTCTCGCGGGCGAGCGCGTCGCGCATCCGGCGCAACGCGGTGCGGACGTCGCCGCGCTCGACTGAGCGCGCCGCGCCGAACGCATCGGCGTCGAGGCCGACGCCGGCGGCTTCGAGGAAGTACTGGCCTCCGACGTCGCCAACGTCGATCCTCCGGATCCGCTTCCGCGCGATCACCCGCGTGGCGTCGAGAGGGTCCAGGGGCAATGGGATCGAGTGCGCGACGTTCATCACGCTCCCGAACGGGAGGATCCCGAGCACGACGTCGGAGTTCACAAGCGTTCTCGCCACTTCGGCCACCGTCCCGTCACCACCGGCGACGAGCACGGCCTCATAGCCATCGCGCCGCGCCGTCTCCGCGAGCGCCGAGGCCGTCGGATGCGGGACGGCCGTCTCCTCGACCCGCAAGCGGAATCCCGCGGCTTCGAGCGTGCCGCGGATCTCGTCCCACACCTTCTGAAATGCAACGGCGCCGGCCCGTCGTCGGCCGGCGCCTGGGTTCACGATGCAGAGGGTCCGCAAAACTACGGTGAAGTTGCGGTGGTCGCGCCCGCGGCGATCGCGCAGTTGTTGCAGCAGTACGTCGCATCGCCCTGCGTCACGTGCGTGGAGGGTTCCACGATCGGCGTCCCGCAGTGCGCGCACTTCTCCGCCGCCGTGCGCCCGCCATCGCTCGTAGCGACCTCGGCGCAGTTCGCGCAGCAGTACAGCTCGCCCCGCTTCTCGAGCATGGTCGTGTGATCGGCTATCTCGGTCCCGCAGTGGGCGCAATTCGCGTGCGGCATCGTTAGCTCCCTCGTCTCGCTCTTTCGCTCGGCGAGCGTGCATCGCGAATGCCACTCACGCGAGGGTTGGCACGGCACGTGCTTCATGTCATGAGCGGAGACAGAAAGAAGAGACCGCTTAAAGAGAACTCCTCCCCCTTTCCCAACCCCTTTCCTCACGAGCGCCGCTTGAACACCAGCGGCGCTCGTGGCGTCTCCGGGCTTTTGCGGCCTCCGCTTCTGTGCTCGCGTGGCACCGAAACTGCTGCGAAGGAAGGGCGGGCTCGCTCGTTCGTCATCTTGCGAGGGGAGGGAACGCACTCGTCATGCGTATCGGCCTGCTCGCGCCTCCGCTTGAGAGCGTGCCGCCCGAGCGATACGGCGGCACAGAGCGCGTCGTGGGCTGGCTCGCGGAAGCGCTACTCGCCAGAGGCCACGACGTCGTCGTCTTCGCCAGCGGCGACTCGCCGGTGGACGCGCCACTCGTGCCGATCGTCGAGCGCGCCCTGTGGCGTGACGACCGGTTCACCGGAGACCTGCTGCCGTTCTGGTCGCTCGTCGTGGGACGCGCGTACGCGAACGCGGACGGACTCGACCTCATGCACAACCATCTCGACTACTTCGCGTTCCCCGTCGCCCGCTTCGCGCCGATCCCGACCGTGACGACGCTCCACGGTCGCCTCGACCTCCCCGAGCTCCGACCGGTGTTCGACGAGTTCCGCGAGCTCCTCTTCGTATCGATCAGCGACGCGCAGCGCGCGCCGCAGCCTCGCGCACGGTGGGCCGCGACGGTCCATCACGGCATGCCGCGGGACGCGCTCCGCCCGGGCTACCGGCACGGCTCCTACCTCGCCTTCTGCGGACGCATCGCGCCGGAGAAAGGACTCGATCGCGCGATCGAGGTCGCGATCGCGGCCGGAGTGCCGCTGAAGATCGCGGCGCGCCTGCCCCTGGCCGACCGCTTCGGCGGCGAGGTCGATCGCGACTACTACGAGGCGCGCGTGCGTCCATTCCTGGGCCATCCGCTCGTCGAATACGTCGGCGAGCTCGGCGACGACGAGAAGCAGCGTTTCCTTCAGGACGCCCTCGCGCTCATCTTCCCGATCGATTGGCCCGAGCCGTTCGGCCTCGTCCAGATCGAGGCGCTCGCGTGCGGTACCCCCGTGCTCGCGCGGCCGTGCGGGTCGGTCCCCGAGATCATCGAGCCGGGCGTCACCGGGTACCTCTGCGACACGACCGCGGATTTCGTCGCCGCCATCGAGCGGGTGGAGCACCTCGATCGTCGCGCGTGCCGTGCGAGCTTCGAGGAACGCTTCACCAGCGACGTGATGGCCGCGAACTACGAGCGCGTGTACGCGGCCGTGCTGGCGCTTCAGGCCGTCGGCGCGCGACCCGCGGAAGTCGCGGGCATCTAGGAGCCGGCTCGCGGTCCGACGCCGGCGTGCGCCTCGGCGCAGTTCAGACAGCAGAAGATCTCGTTATCGACCTGCGTCTCGGTCGCGGCGTCAACGATCGGCGTCGCGCAGTGCGCGCACACGAGGGTCGTCGGCTGCGAGCGCCCCTCCGCGACGGCGAGGCAGTTCCCGCAGCAGTAGGTCGCGCCGTCGCGGCGACGCAGCGTTGCGGGATCGACGATGGGAGTGCCGCAGTGCGCGCAGGCCGTCGCGCTCATGTCATCCCGGCCCGCAGGCAGTCTGCCAGCGCGGTCGGCACGGCTCCTGCTCGCGCGTATGGCACACGCGCGAGAGGAGGTCCAGCATGGCGAGGTACTCGAAGAAGGCGGGCCAGGAGGTCCGCACCGAGATGCGACACATGAAGAGCGGGAAACACAAGGTGAAGTCCCGCAAGCAGGCGATCGCGATCGGCCTGTCGAAGGCCCGCCGCAAGGGCGCGAAGGTGCCGAGTCGCCGCCGAAGCAGCAGCGGGCGCAAGAAGACCGGAGGCCGGAAGAAGAGCTAAGCGCTCACCGCTTCGCCCGCGGGCTGGGCGTCGATGCGGGCGCCGGCTCGAGCGCCGCGTGCGTCAGGCAATAGGGCGTCCAGGGCAGTGCCTCCAGACGCTCCTCGGGTATCTGCGCGTCGCACACGACGCAACGTCCGTACGTGCCGCGCTGCATTCGATCGAGCGCGTCGTCGATGACCGCGATCCGATCTTCGACGAGCTTGCGGCGCGCGATGTCGAGCTCGCGGTCCTCCGTCTCGGTCGCGATGTCCGCGATGTGCTGATCGACGCTCGAGAGCTCGCCCGACTGCGTGCTCTGATCGGCGCTGAAGAGGTCGTTGATGTGCTGAAGGGTTTGTTCGAGGTCACGACGCTCCGCGCGCAGCCGACTTTCGAGTGCCTGAACGTTCATGGCGCGCGACGGTGGATGCACTCGGCGTGCCGCCCCCTCCGTGGCACGTCAACTGCTCGCCATCAGTAGGCGGGAAGGGCAATTCCCGAGGAGAGAAACCACCTTTGGAGGTTCGCTGATGGCCACAGTCGAGAAGTCGATCGACGTCGACGTCCCTGTTTCCGTTGCGTACAACCAATGGACGCAGTTCGAGTCGTTCCCACAGTTCATGGAGGGCGTGAAGGAGGTTCACCAGCTCGACGACACTCACCTCCGCTGGCGCGCCGAGATCGGCGGCAAGGAGAAGGAGTGGACCGCCGAGATCACCGACCAGCTTCCTGACGAGCGCATCGCGTGGCGCAGCACCAGCGGACCGCGGAACGACGGCATGGTCATGTTCCGCCCGAGCGGCGAGCGCACGGCGCTCACGCTGCGCATCGACTACGAGCCGGACGGCGCGGTCGAGGCAGCCGGGTCGGCGCTTGGCGTCGTCTCTGGACGCGTCGAAGGCGACCTGAAGCGCTTCAAGGAGTTCGTCGAGTCCCGCGGCGTTCCGACCGGTGCGTGGCGCGGCGAGGTCAAGGGCGGCACGGTGACGCGTGGCGGCACCGGCTCCGGGGGCACGCCGACGGCCTAGACGCTTTCGCGAAGTCGCGGCGGGCCGCAACGCGCGGCCCGCCATCGGTCCAATGGCATTCGCGCTGCACGTCGGCTCCGCGAACGAACGGAGGTGAGCTATGGAGGAGACGAGAGTCGACCAGAGAGTGGTCGGCGACGCCGAGCATGAGCACCGGCACCCGCAGGTGATGCACACACACGATCACTACCACGTGTCACACCATCACCGCAGCGGCGAGGTCGCCGGCGCATTCGAGCACCGCTCGACGTATCACAGCCACGAACACAACCACAGCGAGATGGTCCACGCGCACAAGGATCGCGATCCCGACAACGAGCGCCGCGAGCACGACGAGATGGCGCACACGCACGATCACGCGCGCCCGACGAGGTCGGATCGATGAGGACGCGAGAGCTGCGCGACATCGCCAAGGACATCGACATCTCGGAGCTGCGCTCGCGTGTTCGTCCGTTCGCGGAGGCCGCGGTCCAGGCGGCGAAGAGCGCACGCGAAACGGTCCGCGAGCGGGCGCCGTCGCGGGACGAGGTCCTGAAGGGTCTCGGACTCGAGCGCCGGCGAAGCATCTGGCGCGACCTGTTCTCGTGGCCGCTCATCCTCGGCGCGATGGCGGGCGCGGCGATCATGTACCTGCTCGACGTCGAGCAGGGCAGGCGCCGGCGCGCGCTCGTTCGCGATAGGGCGATCGGGCTCGCGAACGATCTCAGCCGCATGGCCACGCGGACGACGCGACTCGCGGGGTCGACCGCGCAGGGCATGACGCAGCGCGTCGCGGGCGTCGCCTCGTCGTCGCCGGCGTTCATCAACGACGCCACGCTCGTCGCGCGCATCGAGAGCGAGGCGTTCCGTGGTATGGACGAGGACCCGAAGGCCTACGTCAACCTGAATTCGGTTGGCGGGGTCGTCTTCGTGCGTGGAGAGGTCCCGACCCCGGACATGATCAACGAGATCGAGCGGCGCGTGCGTCGGACCAGGGGCGTGAAAGACGTCGAGAACCTGATGCACCTGCCGGGAACGCCGGCACCGACCGCTCCGTAGCGACCGGCGCCCCGTGTCACCGAGCGTCGCGTAGCGCTACGCGGCGCTCTCTGTGGGCGTCGGCGACGACGGATGCTCGTCGTTCGGCGACGTCTCCGGCTGGGGATCGAAGGGCCCGCGATCGAGGACGGTTCGCAAGTCGCCGCACCAGCGGATGTCGTTCGGCTTCCGCTTGATCCGTGGCTTTTGCGCGTCCACCAGCTCGCCCTCTAAGCAGAGCCGGTGCCATCGCGCGAGAATCTCAAGCCGCCTTAGCGCCGCCCTTCGGCGGAAGCGTGGGGCGCGGGGGCCAGAGGTGACGGAACGCGGCGAGGAGACCCGTGAGCCGCTGCCGCAGCGCCGGGACCGGCTCCTCCTCGGGGACGAGGGAGTCCGTCTCGAGCGGGCTCGTGCGCAGCCGCACCTGCAGTAGCAGCCGGTAGAGGATCTCCCATTCCTCGAAGGTCAGGTCGACGCTCTCGAGCTTCCGCGCGATCGGATCGAGCGCGGTCCCGCCGCGCGCGGCGAGCGCGAGCTCGTCCTCGATCCGCTGCGCCTCGCGCGACCACGTCTGGTACGCCTCGGTGAACGTGAGCTCGCGGACGAGCGCCGCTCGCGCCCTCGCCACGGTGCGCTTGTTGCCCTGCACCGCGAGGTCCATCGGATGGATGACGATCTCCAGGTCCGGCGCGACGAGCATCGTCAGCTGACGCGGCACGAGCTCGCGGACGCCTGGGCCGCCGAAGAGGGCGAGCACCTTGCCCGGCACCTCATACGGCCACGCCGCGCGGCGCGGGGCCACGCGGACCCGCGCCTGCTCGAGCGCCCGGGCGAGATCGCGGACGACGATGCCGTACCCGTTCGGCTTGACGGCGAGCGCCACGTGCGCGCTGTCCCAGCGCTTCACGATGGCGCGAAGCTTCCCGGCCGGCGCGACGAGCATCATCCAGATGAGGACGACGAAGAGCGCGATGGCCGTGGGGTAGCCGGCGAGGAGTGTCCTCCCGAGCGATCCGGGCGATCGCGTGTCGCGGACGGACGGCAGGCGCGTCGTGAGCGCGCCGATCAGGAGCGGGAGCAGAATCACCGCGACGATGAGCGCCGGCCGGACGTACGCCGTCGCCCAGTCCGGTACGGTGACGAAGCCGAGCAGGAAGGTGGCGAACGACGGAACGAGCACACCGACGAGCAGCACCGGCCAGACGAGGGCCGCCGCTGCCATCACCGAGAGGACGAGCTGCTTGTCCTTGGGGACCTGGCCGAAGAGGACGATCGTGGCCCAGCTGAACGCCGTGGACAGGATGCGCCCGACCTGCCGGCCGAGGTACGCGAAGAGCGCGGTGAGCTCGAGCACGACCGCCGCGACCGCACGGGATGTGCCGAGCGGCTGGCATGCGACATGCGCGCACGTGGCCGATGGCCAGCTCGCTCGCTGACCGGCAAGCGACCCAGCCGAAGGTCACGATCCATTACGCGCAGACCCTCGACGGCCGCATCGCGGCGCGCGACGGAACGTCGCAGTGGATCAGCTGCGAGGAATCGCTGCGGTTCGCGCATGAGCTTCGCGCGGCGCACGACGCGGTCATGATCGGCATCGGCACCGTGCTCACCGACGATCCGCGGTTGACGGTGCGCCTCGTTGACGCGCCGTCGCCGCTACGGATCGTCGTCGACAGCGCGCTCCGCCTACCGCTGTCGGCGCACCTCGCGAGCGACCGCGCCGCGCCGACGCTCGTCGCGACGACGTTCAACGCCGACGCTGCCCGCGCCGCGGCGCTCGCCGAGCGCGACGTCGACGTCATCCGCGTCGACGCCGACGAGCGCGGCCGCGTCGACCTTACCGCGCTCCTGCGCGCGCTCGCGGCGCGCGGCATCGGATCGGTGCTCATCGAGGGCGGCCGCTCGCTCATCACCTCCGCGCTCGCCGCGCGCGTCGTCGACCGCCTCGTCATCTGCATCGCGCCGAAGATCCTCGGCACCGGCATCGATGCGGTCGGTGACATCGGGGCCGCGCGTCTCGGCGACGCGCTCACCTTCGCGAGCGTCACGACGTGGCGCTGCGGCGTCGACCTCATCGTCGAAGGATCGCTCGAGCGTGTCCCTGCGCGCGTCTAGCGTCGCGTCCGCGACGAGCGTGTGGTTCCCGCGTGCGCGCGCCGTCGAGCTGCGCGACGAACCGCTTCCCGCGACCGGTCCGGGAAAGGTGCGCGTCCGCGCGATCGCGAGCGCGATCAGCCACGGCACCGAGATGCTCGTATACCGCGGCGAGGTCCCTGCCGATCTCGCGCTCGACCTTCCGACGCTGCGCGGGGGCTTCGACTTCCCGATCAAGTACGGCTACGCGAGCGTCGGTCGCGTCGTCGAGGTCGGCGCGGGCGTCGAGTCGATCGCGATGGGCGCGCTCGTCTTCGTCCACCACCCGCACCAGAACGAGTACGTCGTCGACGCGGACCTTGCGTTCCCGCTGCCGGACGGCGTCGACCCCGAGGCGGCCACGCTCCTCGCGAACCTCGAGACCGCGACGAACGTCGTGCTCGACGCGCATCCGCATCTCGGCGCTCGCGTCGTGGTGCTCGGGCAGGGCGTCGTCGGTCTTCTCGTGACGCAGCTGCTCCGCCGGGCGGGGGCGTCGCTCGTCGTCGCCGTGGATCCCATCGCGATGCGCCGCGAGCTCGCGCGCCGCCGCGGCGCGCACGAGGCCGTCGCGCCCGACGGCGCGCTCGCCGCGGTGCGCGACCTCACCGGCGGCGTCGGTGCGGACATGGCGATCGAGGCGAGCGGCAAGCCGGCCGCGCTCGCCGCCGCGCTCGACCTCGTCGCGTTCCAGGGCACGATCGTCGTGTGCTCGTGGTACGGCGCGAAGCCGGTCGCGCTGCCACTCGGTGCCGCATTCCATCGCCGCAGGCTGCGCCTCGTGAGCTCGCAGGTCTCGAACCTCGACCCGGGCCTGGCGCCGCGGTGGGACCGCGGGCGCCGGCTCGCCTTCGCGCGGTCGCTGCTCGCGGAGGCGGACCTCTCGCGCCTCATCACGCACCGCTTCCCGCTCGCAGCCGCGGCCGACGCGTACCGGCTCGTCGAGGACCATCCCGACGAGACGCTGCAGGTCCTCTTCACGTATCGATGAGGTTCGAGGTCGGCGTGCGCGGCGCCTTCCGCGCGACGCATGCGTTGCACGGCGACTTCGGTCCGGCACGCGATCCGCACGCGCACGACTACCGCATCGACGTCGCCGTTCAAGGCGATCGGCTCCGCGCTGACGGGACGCTCTGCGACATCGTCGTGCTGCGCGACACGCTCGCCTCGGCTACGCGCGAGCTCGACGGCGCGCGCCTCGACGCGCTCGCCGCGTTCCGCGAGCGGAACAGCACCGCCGAGGAGGTGGCGCGGCACGTCGCTGCGGCGATCGGATCGGCCCTGCCGAAGGACGGCCTGCGACGCCTCGTCGTGCGCGTGTGGGAGAGCCCCGACGCGTACGCATCGTGCGAGCACGAACTCCCGTGATCGAGCTCGCGCTCCTCACCGCTCCCGCGCCGGCCGACGAGATCACCGGCGGGCACCGCTACGACGCCGAGATGCTCGCGCGTGCGACGCGCCATGGCGTGCGCATGCGCGTCGTCGCGATCTCCGGCAAGACGGTCGTCGGTCGCGCGCTCGCGTCGCGGCGCGCGCTCCAGGCGCTTGGCGGCGTCGACGCGATCGTCGTCGACAGCATCGTCGCCGCGCCCCTCGCGCTGGCCGGCCCGGCGCCGCGGCCGCTAGTCGGCCTCGTGCACCAGATCCCCGCCTCGTTCGCGGCGTCCCCGCTGGACCGCGCCGCCGATGGGCTCGCCCGCGCGCTGTACCGGCGCTGCGAGCTCGTCGTCGCGGTGAGCGACTGGGCGTCGTCGCGGCTGCGCTCGCTCGGCGTACCGCTCGCCGTCGTCGCGCCCGGCGTCGACCCGGCGCGCCGCTCGACGCCGAAGTCGAACGACGTCGCGCAGATCCTCTGCGTCGCCAACTGGCTGCCGCACAAGGGCATCCTCGAGCTCGCCGCCGCCGTCTCGCGGCTGCCCGACGGCGCCGGCGTGCTCCACCTCGTCGGCGCGACCCGCGCGGCGACGCGGTACGGTCGCCGGGTCGCCGAACGCCTGGCGCGCGACGACCTTCGCGCGCGCGTCGTGGCGCACGGCACGTTGCGGGGCGACGCGCTCGCGGCGGCGTTCGCCGGCGCGGACGTGTTCGCATTGCCGTCACGTGGCGAGGCGTACGGCATCGCCTTCGCCGAGGCTCTGGCGAACGGACTCCCGATCGTCGCGTGCCACTCGGGAAACGTTCCCGCGCTCGTCGGGGCGGCGGGCACGTTCGTCGATCCGGGCGACGTCGAGGGGCTCGCGTGGGCGCTCGCGCTCCTCATCGGCGACGCGGAGCGGCGCGAGGAGCTCGCCGCGGCGGCGCGGACGCGCGCGGCGACGCTGCCGTCGTGGGACGAGTCGGCAAGCGCCTTTTTCTCGGCGATACGCAGTGGTACGCACTTTGCTCCGCGTCTCCGTCGCGATGACCGAGATCGAGCGGCAACGAGCGCTTGAGTGCGTCACGTGCGACGAGCCTCCGCTCCGCGAGGCGTCGACCGATCGGGCCAACGACGAAAAGAAAACCCCGCCGCTCACGAGCGGCGGGGTCGTCCGTTCCTAAACGGTCTCCGTACCTCAGGCGGCGAGCAGGGCGTCGAGAGCGGACCGCACGTTCACGTTCACGTTGAAGACGTTCGGCCCGACGTAGAGGAACAGCACCGCCAGAACGAGGATCAGCAGGATCAGGCCGAAGAGCACCCCCGCGCTGAACCCCGAGCCGTCGTCGTGGTGGTCGTGGGCCATCGTTCTCTTACCTCCTCGCGCTGATATCTCGACCGCTCGGCATGCAACCGTCGTGCCACGGTCGCCCGGCGAGCGAGCGGTCTCTACGGCGTCGGACGCTCCGCCTCTTGCTCGCTCCGAACGTTCTCTGCGCCGGCGCGCGCGAGCAAGGCCCGCACGCGTGGCCGGTCAGCGCGATCGCAGGTGACGCGAAGCAGCACGGCGCCCTGCTCGACGCGGCGCTGATACAGCGACGCGTCGCGGCGCGGGATCAGCCGTCCGCCGAGGTCGCCGGCGATGAACCCGATGAACGCGCCGATCCCGATCCAGAGCGCGAGGACGAGCAGGTTCGAGCGCACAAGTTCAGCGCCCGGCGCGAGAAACGCGAGGCCGCCGGCGAGCGCGGCCCCGACGAGGACGCCGACGGCGATCGCGGGGAACAGCCGGTTGCCGACGACGTCGCGCGCGCGACGCGGGTCGTTGATGATGGCGATGTTCTCCGCGGCCACGCCGCCCGATTGCAGTGCCTCGGCCGCGCGCTGCCCCTCAGCCGGGTTCGGGAAGACCGCGACCTCGCTCTCGACCTGCTGGGCCATGCCTGAGCGCCGCGCAGGCCGCATGCCACTCGCCAGAGCGCCGCGTTCAGGCGGCGCGGCGGGTGCCGCCGGACCGTCCCGCACGCTCGCGCCGGCGGAGCAGGGCGAGAAGCAGTCGCTCGTCGGCGTCGAGACCGTCGCGTCGTCGCGATCGCGCGAGTCGCGTCGCGAAGAGCGTTCCGTCGGCGAAGGCTTCGATGACGGCGGGATGCACGTACGACGCACGGCACACCACGGGAGTGTTGCCGAGCACGGTGGCGACGCGCTCGATCGCGGCCTTCACCTTGCGCTTCGCCTCGCGCGCGCTCCGCGCTGGACGGAGCTGACGCAACGCGCCCGCAGCGATCGCCGACGCGTGCCAGGTGCGGAAGTCCTTCGCGCTGAAGTCGTCGCCCATGGCGTCGCGGAGGTAAGCGTTCACGTCCGAGGAGCCAACCGGCTGGGCGGCACCGTCGCCGTCCACGTACTGGAACAGCTCCTGGCCGGGAAGGTCCTGGCACCGTCGCACGATCCGCGCGAGGCGGGGATCGTCCACGTCCACTGTCTGCTCCTTCCCGCTCTTCCCGCGGAAGCGGAAGGCGAGGCGTCCCCGAGCGACGTCGACGTGCGTCGACCGGAGCGTGGTCAGACCGTACGAGCGATTCTCGCGGCGGTACTCGTCGTTGCCGACCCGCATCGCCGTCGTTCGGAGCAGCCGGATGACCGCGGCGGCGACCTTGTCGCGCGGCAGGCCGTCTCGCGCCAGGTCTCGTCGCAGTCGGTCACGGAGCGCCGGCAGCGCCTCTCCGAACGCGAGGAGCCGCCCGTACTTGTTCGCGTCGCGGGCGGCCCGAAAGCGCTCGTGATAGCGATACTGCTTTCGTCCGCGCGCGTCCCGACCGGTCGCCTGCAGGTGACCGCGATCCGAGATGCAGATCCAGACGTCGCGCCAGGCCGGCGGGATCGCCAGCCGGCGGATCCGCGCGAGCTCGGCGTTCGTCCGCAGCGGTGCGCCGCTCGGCCGGAGGTAGCGGAAACCGCCGCCATGGCGAACGCGCCTGATCCCCGGCTCGCGGTCGTTCGTGTAGACGAGGCCGGCCGCCCGCGCGTCCTCGACGGGCGTCGGCGCGGCGAGTGCCATCGCGGCCGTGGCTTGGCAAGGGTCGTGCCGCTCGCTCCCTCGGAGGTGGCCCAGTGAAGGATCAGCCGCGCGACGAGTCCGAGGATCCGAGTCGCAGCATCGACCAGGACATTCCCGAATCGACGTCGCCCGCGCCGCCGGCGCCGGTCGGACCGGCTACCGCCGGACCGGTCGTGGCGGCGTCGACGCCCGCGACGGGCGACCCGACCGTCGGCAGCGACACGCCGAGCGAAGCTGAGCGCGTCCTCGAGCGAGAGGTCAAAGAGACCCGCGCGCGACCGAGGCGATGATCCGCGTCGCGACGACGATGAATCGCGGATAGGCGGGCGTCGGTCCCGTCGAGGTCTGCAGCGTGAGCCGCTCATCCGGCGTCGGCTGGACCCACGAGACGTCATTGGACGGGACGCTCGCGTGGACCTCGGTCACCATGTAGCGGAGACCGCCGCCGTCGGGCGTCTGGATCTCGACCTCGTCGCCGACTCGCGCCTGCCAGAGCGCGAGGAACATGCCGACGCGAGCGTGGGCGTAGAGATAGCTGTTGCCGCCGTGACCCGGCACCGCCGTTCCCGGGAGATGGAACGCCGCGCCCTCCGGCGTCGCGCCGGCGCTCGACGCGCTCGGCACGTCACGGGCGAGATCGCCTTCCTTCAGCGGCAGGTCGATGCCGAGCCGTGGCAAGCGGATGCGCATGCCCTCGACCGTCGCCGCCGCAGTCGGTTTCGCGCTCGGGGCGAGCGTCGCGCTCGGCGCCGGAGAGGGTGACGTCGAGGGAGCGACGAACGTCGCCGCCGGGGCGCAGGCGACGCCGAGGGCGAGCGCGACGAGCAGAAGCGGGCGTCCGGGCGAACGCACGGTGGTGTCGGGCAGCAAGGCTTATGCCCTTGCGTCACGACGGCCCCAGCCCACCGTTTGCAGAATCGCCGCATACTGAGCGGCCGGAAGGGGCATCGACGCCAAAAGCGCGCATTCCCCGCCGTCGGACGAAGCACGCCCGGAGAAGGG
>DASQXO010000043.1:0-2964 GCA_035639655.1 Candidatus Dormiibacterota bacterium | reverse complement strand
CCCGCGGTACCCGTCCGGCGGCACCAGCTCCGGATGCAGGAACCGATCGACGTTCGCGCGCGCGGAGAGCTCCGCGGGCCCGATGAGGTTCGCGACCGCGGCGACAAGCAGACCCGACAGCACGACGGCGTGCGGCAGGCGCGTGCCGCCTCCGAGCGCGAGGGCGACGATGGCGGCTGCGAGGCACAGCGCGAGCCAGCCGATCAGCGCGAACGCGTACACGCGCAGCTCGCTCCAGCCGTAGGCCGACTGGTACAACGCGAGCCGGTACGCCGCGGAAACGAGCACCGCGTAGGTCAACCCGACGAGGAGCAGCTCGGCGGCGACGAGGAGCCGCGAGCGCAGCCGAAGCCACTCGATCGCGAGGACGATGACGCCGACGAGACCGGCGACGGCGATGAGCTCGAAGAACCCGCGACGCGCGTACGCGCTGTACGTCAGGCCGGTCAGGTCCATCGTGTCGCGGCCGCCGAAGAGGTACGCGATCTGGAGCGCGATGAAGAACGCGAAGAGGACGTCGAGCGAGCCCACGACGACGAGCGCTTCGGTGCTGCGCCGCCGCGCGACGGCGCCGATCCGCGCGCCGGTGGGTTCCGGCAGCGCGTGTGCGGCGATCCACAGGCCGCCCGCCGCGAGCCACGCGAACACGAGCGCGAGCGCGCCGCGGCCGGGCGCGTCGCGGAGCGCGTCGAGCCAGCGGCGGAGATCGAAGAAGTCGCCGGCGACACGCGCGAAGACGGCGTCCGCCGATCCGAAGAGCAGCGCGAACGTGACCAGGAGCGGGGCCGCGAGCGCCGCGCCGCGTAGGACGGGCAGCGCCGGTGCGAGCGGGCCGACGCGCGGACGCACGGTCCCGAATACGTCTGCGCCGCGGACCAGCGCGGCGACGAGTCCGTTCGCGCCGAGGCGTAGCGTCGCCACCGGAGCGAGGTCGCTCACGCGCCGCCCGGAAAGCGCGATCGCCGCGGCAAGCAGCAGCGCCGCAAGAGCGGGGATGTCGAACGCCAGGAGCGGCGGCTCGTCGCGGAGCGCGGGGAACGCCGCGAACGCAAGCGCCGCGACCGGGATCCACCGATCGATCCGCGCGGGCGCGCGCCGGGCGACCGCGAAGCCGGCGGCGAGCATCGCGGCGGCGATCAGCGCGACATTGAGACCGAGCTGCTCGCGGAAGAGGAGCCACTGCGCGACGAGACCGTTCGCGATCGCGAGGACGGCGAGGACGCGTGGAGACTGCGCTCCTAGACCCACGCGTGAGCGACGTTCGGGATGGGCGCTCAGTTCCCTTGGCTTGACCCGCTGCTGTGTCGATTTCGCGGCGCGCCATTCGTCGTAAGGTGGAGGTGATAAGGCCATGAGATTCGTGCTGCTCTTCGTGGGTACGCCGGAGGATCAGGCGGCGTGGGATCGCCTTTCGGAGGACGAGAGACGTGCGCGCTACGCCAAGGTCGGGCAGTGGTTCCAGACGAACACGGGATCGATCCGCGCGACGCAGCAGCTGCAGCCACCGCGGATGGCGACCACGGTCCGACCTGGTCGGAACGGGACGTCCGTCGTCACCGACGGGCCGTTCCTGGAGAGCAAGGAGATCGTCGGAGGCTACGCCGAGGTCGAGGTCGCGGACTTCGATGAGGCCGTCGCGATGGCCAAAGCGTGGCCTGGCGGTCCAGTGGAGATCCGGCCGGTCGTCGAGCGACGCTGAGCGGCGGGCTATCCCGCCTTCTTCAGCTCCTGGGTGATCTTCGCCACGCCTTCCTTCGCGTCGTCGAACAGCATCGAGGTCTTCGGGCTGATGAACAGGTCGTTCTCGATGCCGGCGAATCCGGGCCGCATGCTGCGCTTGATGACGATCACGTTCTGCGACTGATCCACGTTCAGGATCGGCATGCCGAAGAGCGGCGAGTTCGGGTTGTTCTTCGCCGCCGGGTTCACCACGTCGTTCGCGCCGATGACGACCGCGACGTCGGTGCGGTTGAACTCCGGATTGATCTCGTCCATCTCCTTCAGCTTCTCGTACGGAACGTTCGCCTCGGCGAGCAGCACGTTCATGTGTCCGGGCATCCGCCCCGCGACGGGATGGATCGCGTAGTTGACGTCGACGCCGCGCTCCTCGAGCGCGCTCTCGAGCTCGCGCACGTTGTGCTGCGCCTGCGCGACCGCCATGCCATAGCCGGGGACGATGACGACCTTGCGCGCGTAGCCGAGGAGGATCGCCGCGTCCTCCGGCGTGACCGAGCGGATCGTGCCCTGCTCGCCACCGGCGAGCGACTCCGTCGTCTGGCCGACCGCCGCGGCGCCGAACGCGCCGAAGAGCACGTTGTTGATCGAGCGGTTCATCGCCCGCGACATGAGCTGCGTGAGGATCGTGCCGGATGCGCCGACGAGCGTGCCGGCGACGATGAGGAGCAGGTTCCCGAGCACGAAGCCGGCGGCGGCGACGGCGAGGCCGGTGAAGGCGTTGAGGAGCGAGATCACGACCGGCATGTCCGCGCCGCCGATAGGCATCACGAGCGCGACGCCGAACGCGAGCGCGAGGATCGCGACGAGGGCAAGCCAGAGGTACGGCGACGCGAGCGTCGCGCCGAACGAGACCGACGCGATCGTGAGCAGCGCCGCGATGACGATCCCGGCGAAGAGCACGGTCGTCACCGTTTGCTGTCCCTGGTACTTGAACGCGCGCGGCGTGACGATGCCCTGCAGCTTGCCGAACGCAATCGCCGAGCCGGAGAAGGACACCGCGCCGATGATGAGGCCGAGCATCGAGCTGACCGCTTCCGCCGCGCCGATGCCGGCCGCACCCGGAGCCGGAGCGCGCCGCGAGATCTCGAGGATCGACACGAGCGCCGCCGCGCCACCGCCGGCCCCGTTGAACAGCGCGACCATCTGCGGCATCGCGGTCATCTTCACGACGCGCGCGCCGGTGAACCCCGCGACGCCGCCGATCGCCATGCCCGCGACGGTGATGAG
>DASQXO010000042.1:0-11824 GCA_035639655.1 Candidatus Dormiibacterota bacterium | reverse complement strand
GCGAGCGCGGCTCGGATCGTCGATGCGAACACAAAATGGGATCGCATCGACGCGAACTCTACGCTGATAGGCTCGACCGGCCATAGCGAACGTCGAGATCAGAGATCGCCGCATCTGGGTGGGGGAGCGCTCGTACGCGCTCCTCTCCGGCGAGATCCACTACTGGCGCACGCCGAAGCTGTACTGGCGTGAGGCGCTCGCGCGCGCCAAGGACCTCGGCCTCGACCTGATCGCGTCGTACGTCTGCTGGGATCACCATGAGCTCGCGCCCGGCCGCTTCGACCTCACCGGCGAATCCGATCCCTCACGCGATCTCGCCGGCTTCCTCCAGCTTGTGCGCGACATGCGGCTCGCGCTGCTCCTGCGCCCCGGGCCGTACATCTACAGCGAGTGGCGCAACTCCGGCGTGCCCGAGCGTGTCGTGAAGTACCACCGCACCTCGAAGGAGTTCCGCGCCGCGGCGCGGCCGTGGCTCGAGGCGGTGCTGACGATTGCGCGTCCGTTCCTCGCGACGAACGGCGGACCGATCGTCATGCTGCAGGCGGACAACGAGCCCGACGCGTGGACCGAGGCGTACGCGCGCGAGCTCGGTCTCGCCGACGCGCCGGGGCCGTTCCACGCCTTCCTGCGCAGGCGCTACGGCTCGGTCGACGCGCTGAACCGCGCGTGGGACGCGACGCTCCGCGACGTCGACGAGGCGCGCGCGGTGCTGGAGCCGCTCTCGACCGATCGCGGCGAGCGCGCCCGGTACCTCGATGCGATCCGCTTCCGGCAGAGCTACGCGACCGAGATCGTGCGCTGGACCGCGGACACGCTGCGGGACTGCGGCGCCAACGTACCGATCTACGCCAACGCGTACTCGGGCTTCGGCGCGCAGGATTGGCGCGCGCTCGAGGCCGCGTGCGAGCTCGCCGGGCCGGACCTCTACGCGAGCCAGGAGTTCCGTTCCGGGCCGGAGGAGCATCGCCGGTTCCTCGATCGCCTCGCGTTCACGCGGACGTACTCGAAGGTGCCGTACATCCCCGAGTTCGGCGCGGGCATCTGGCACGGCTGGCATTACCGCACCGGCGTCCACACCGCGAACCACTACGCGCTCGCGGCGCTTTCGGCGCTCGCGGCCGGCATCGCCGGATGGAACTGGTACATGCTCGTCGAGCGCGACAACTGGTACGGCACGCCGATCAGCGGCGTCGCCCGCGCGCGCCCAGACCTCGCGCCCGCGTTCACCGAGATCGTGCGGTTGTTCCGCGAGATCGATCCGCCCGCGCTCGAGCGCGTCACGACGAGCGCCATCACGGTCGACGTCCTCGAGCAGGGCGCGAGGCTCGACCCGGAGCATCCGATCCTCGCGGCGCTGCATGACGCGGACGTCGCGCACGAGTGCTTCGACGTCGAGACCGGCGCGATCGCGCGGCCGCTCCTGTTCTATGCGGGCGGCGAGTGGCTCTCGCGCGCGTCGGCCGACCGCCTCGCCGCGTACGTCGAGGACGGCGGCGCGCTCGTCTTCCTGCAGCGCCTACCGCGTCTCGATGACGAGCTGCGCCCGGCGAACCCGCTGCGCCTCCGTCCGCCCGACGGCGTCCTTCGCTCCGGCAACCTCCGCCGGGTCGCGCTACGCCTCGGCGAACGGCGCGTGGCGCTCCCGGCGACGCCGTTCGCGTCGTACCGCGACGTCCCCGGCGGGCCGATCTTCGGCGACTGCGAGCCGTGGCCGCAGGATCAGGAGGGGATGCACGCGCACGCGGCGCTCGTAAAAGGCGAGCGCCACGTCGTCGGCTACCGCGAGGCGCGCGGGCGCGGCGCCATCGTCGTCCTCGGCGTCGACCCCTCGCCGGCGCTCGTCGTCGCGCTGCACGAGTGGCTCGGCGTGCCGATCCCGGTCCGCTCGCTCACGTCGGGCGTGTCGACCGCGCTCTTCCGCGGCGAGCGGCGGTTCGTCATCGCGGTGAACACCTCGGATCGTGACGTCGACGCCGTGCTCGCGCTGGATCCCGCGAGCGCCGGCCCGGTCACGACCCAGCGGGACCTTCGGAGCGGCGCGGAGTCGAGCGTCGGCGCCGTGCGGCTCGCGGCGAAGAACGGGACGATCCTCGAGCTCCGCTAGTCGCGCGATCGCCGCGGCGGTCAGGCGCGCTCGGTGATGCCGCCCGATGCGATGCGCGTGCCTGAAGCGGCGGCGGAGCGGCGCGTCGCGAGGAACGACCCCGAAAGCACGAGCGCGAAGCCGACGGCGATACCGACCGTGAGCGGCTCGCCCAGGAGCGTCACGCCGAGCGCGAGCGCGACCGCGGGATTCACGTACGTGATGACCGTCGTGCGCGCTGGGCCGACCTCGGCGACGAGCGCGAAGAACACGAGGAACGCGAGCGCGGTGCAGACGACGCCGAGGATCGCGATCGCACCGAGCGCCTGCGCCGACGGCGCCGCAGCGGGAAGCTGCAGGATCCCCGGCACCGCATACACGAGCGCCGTGAGCGCGAGCGACGCCGCGACGACTCCGACGGCGGGCACATTCGAGAGGCGGCGCGCGACGATCGTCACGCCGACCGCGTAGCCGAGCGCGACACCGCCGACCTCCGCGACGGCGGCGAGCTCGCTGCCGGAGACATCGAGACCGACGAGCGCGGCGACACCGGCGAAGCCGACGACGAGCCCGAGCACGCGTACGGCGTCGGGACGGTCGTCGCCGCCGGTGAGCCACGCGAGCAGCGCTCCGATGAACGGCACCGCGGCGATGAGCAGCCCCGCGAGCGAGCTCGAGATGTGGCGCTCCGCGTCGGACAGCAGGAACCACGGGATCGTTACTTCCGCGGCCGTGTACGCGAGCACCCAGCGCCACCGCGGGAGGAGCGGCGCGAGGTTGCCACGGGCGGCGGCGACCGGCAGCAGGAGCGCGGCGCCGATGACGGTGCGAAGGAACACGAGGCTCGCCGGGGTGACCTCGCCGACGGCGACCTTGATGAGGAGGTAGGGGATGCCCCAGATGAGGCCGAGCGCGGCGAACAGCAGCCAGCCGCGACGCGTCACTCGTACACGCTACCGGCTCGATCGGCATGACGAGCATCCGCGCGACGGCAACGTGCCGCGATTTACGCTCGGCCGGGTGGCCGGGACCCGTGTCGCCTGACGGATCCCGGCCGCGCTGCGCGCTAGTGACAGATCGTCGTGCCGCTCGTCTGCCGGGCGACGTCGGTGAACGGCATCGACGGATCGCCGTAGGTGCCCTCGGGTCCGCTGTTCGCGTACGCGATGAACGCGTCGCACGCGGAGTCGTAGTCGACCGAGGTGAAGTCGAGCAGGATGCGTCCGTCGTCGAACCCGGTCGTGCAGCCGATGCCCGAGAGGCAGACCGTGCCGTAGCGCACCGGCTGCGGTGTGACGCGCGACACGGTGAAGCCGGTGCCGGACAGCGCCGTCTGCGACTGCGCCATGTACATGTACCAGTCCGCCGTCGGATCGTTCGTCGACGCGCTCGTGCTGCCGACCCACACGACGTCGACCTGGCCGCGCGCGCCGGCCGCGATCCACGGCAGGACGGCCGACTGTCCCGCCATCGACAGCGTCACCGGCTTCTTCGACCACGTCGCGCCGTGATCGCTCGAGCTGGCGAGCTTGATGACGCTCGCGCCCGCCGGCGCGATCCGCTCCGACCAGACCACGAAGAGGTCGTCGGCGGCGTCGACGGCGATGACCGGGAAGAGACCGCCGACGTCCGAGCCGACTGGGGCCTGGTACACGAGCGTGTTCGTCCAGGCGATGCCGTCGGCCGACTGCGCGAGGTAGATGTTCCGCGTCGTGAGGTTCGGATCGCCGAGCGCCGGCGAGGCGAACACCGCGTTCACGACGCCGCGCGAGTCGAACACCTGATTCCCGTTGAAGGTGTTGCCGAATGCGTTCGCGGCGACGATCGCGTTCGTCGTCATCGGGTGGCACGCGACCTCCCACGCGGTGCCGCCGTTCGAGCCGATGCACTCGTAGGGGAGGTTGTCCACGTTGATGTCGTGGTAATCGAGGAAGTACTTCGTCGACGTCGTCGCGCCCGGCGGCGTGTAGACGGCAAGCCACTGCCGATCGGCGTCGTTCCCGCCGGCCGAGCCGAACTGGAAGTTCGCGCCCTGGTCGGTGGACTTGCCGACGAACACCGTCGTCGCGGCGAGGTCCGCGATGAGCACCGCCCCGGATCCGTCGACGACGACGTGGTTGTCGAATCCCGCGGTCGAGTTGAGGCTGAAGCGCGGCTGCGACCACGTCCACGTCGCGCCGTGGTCGAACGAGCGCCAGAAGTCCGTGCCGCTCTCGAAGCCGCCGAGCGCGGCGGGTCCGCCGATCGGCGCGACGACGTAGGCGGCGTCGCCGTGCCGGCGGTCGATCGCGATCGACGGCTCCCCGTCGCCGCGCGTCGGCATGTGCGTCGTCGCGAAGGTGAAGTTCGACGTGCCAGCGGGGCTGCTCGCGAACAGCCGCACGCGAAGCGTGAAGGCGACCGGCGGGTTCTGCAGGCTGCCGCAGGCGCCGGTCGTCGCGACGCCGACGCCGTCGCGGCGCACCTGCGCGAGGTAGTACCGCTCGCGCGGCTGCGCGATCGCGACACGCTGGACGGCGACGTTCGCCGCCGCCGAGCGCCGGACGTAGTCGCCGGCGGTCTTCTGCGCGTCGGAAGTGCGGAGCGTGATGTTCGGCGGGCACTGGGGGTTCAGGACCTTCGAGAGGTCATACGTGATCCGCGCGTCGAGGACGGCGTAGTGCGCGGTGAAGAACTTGGCGCTGACCTTGGAGAGGTCGATGAGGTAGTCGGTGTTCCCGACGCCCTGAACGGTGATGTCCAGCTGCGTATCGGCGAGCTCGACGATCTCTTGGACGATCGAGTCGGCCCGAGCAGGATGCACAGGCCACGCGAGGACGAGGGCCGCGATCGCGAGAGGAACGATGAGGCGACGCATCGGTACCTCCAGCTCGAACTTGCTCGTTTCTGTGGTACCGACGGCTGTGCGTGCGGCGCGTCAAAAAATCGTCAATCGCGTCGAGCGCTCGTTCGGCTTGGTCTCGTCCGTCTAAAGATCGAGCGTCCGAACGTTAGACTTTTCTGTAGTGAGCCGACCTGCCAGAGCTACGCCCGCTCGGGCACCAGAGGCACGCACCTCGCCGCTTCAGCAGCTGTCGCCGAACCTGTGGTCCTTCGCCGACACGTGCAACGTGTACGTCGTCAAGAGCGGCACGCGCGCCGCCCTCATCGACTTCGGCGACGGCGACGTGCTCGCCGAGCTCCCTGCGCTCGGGATCTCGCGGGTCAGCGCGGTGTTGATGACGCACCACCACCGCGATCAGGGGCAGGGCCTGGCGAAGGCGAACGCGATCGGCGCGAAGGTGTACGTGCCGCCGGTCGAGCGCGACCTCTTCGCCGAGGTCGAAGCGCACTGGCAGGCGCGCGACGTCGCGAACACCTACAACGTCCGGGATGACCGCTTCTCGCTGCTCGAGTCGATCGAGGTCGCCGGGACCCTACCCGAGTACCGCGAGTTCGCGTTCGGCCCGTATCGCTTCCTCGTCCTCCCGACGCCCGGGCACACGTCAGGATCGGTGTCGCTCCTGGCCGAGATCGACGGCCGCCTCCTCGCGTTCACCGGCGATCTCATCCATTCGCCGGGCAAGGTCTGGTCGCTCGCCGCGACGCAGTGGACGTACAACGGCGGCGAGGGCCTCGCCGGCAGCGTGCTGTCGCTCCTCGATCTGCGGGACCGCGGCGTCGACGTGCTCTACCCGTCGCACGGCGCCGCGATCGAGGATCCCGCGCCCGCGATCGACCTCACCGTTTCACGGCTGCACAACCTCATCAAGGTCCGCGAGCACAACCCCCGATTGCTCGATCTGCGCGCGCGCCCGTACGAGCCGCTCACGCCGCACCTCCTCGCGAACCGGACGTCGATGGCGAACTCGCACGTGCTCCTCTCGCGGAGCGGCAAGGCGCTCGTGTTCGACTTCGGCTACGACTTCCTCTTCGGCATGCCGGCCGGAGTCGACCGCGCCTCACGACGGCCGTGGCTGCACACGATCCCGGCGCTGAAGCGCGACTTCGGCGTGACGAAGATCGACGTCGCGATACCGACGCACTACCACGACGATCACGTCGCGGGCTTCAATCTCCTGCGCGAGGTCGAGGGCACCGCGATCTGGGCGCCGCCGCTCGTCGCTGACCCGCTCGGCGATCCGGACCGGTACGACCTGCCGTGTCTCTGGTACGACCCGATCACGGTCGACCGCACGCTGCCGCTCGAGCGGCCGATCCGGTGGGAGGAGTACGAGCTCACCCTCTACCCGCTGCCCGGGCACACGCTTCACGCCGTGGCGATCGGCGTCACCGTCGACGGCACGCGCGTGCTCGTCGTGGGCGACCAGCAGGGAAATCCGCCGCGGCTCGCGAACTACGTGTACCGCAACCGCTTCCGCATCGACGACTACGTCGAGTCCGCGGCGCTGTACGCGCGCCTCCGCCCCGACCTCATGCTCTTCGGCCACACGCCGCCGGTGCGCGTCGACGACGCGTTCCTCGACGAGCTCCGCATAAAGGGAGCTGAGCTCGCGCGGCTGCACCGCGAGCTCCTCCCGCTCGACGAGGTCGACCTCGACGCGGAGGGCGCGCTCGCGTGGATCCGCCCCTACCGCTCGACCGCCGCGGCAGGCGAGGCGCACGAGATCGCGATCGAGCTGCGCAATCCGTTCGCGCGGCCGGCGATGGCGCGCCTGCGGCTCGTGCTGCCGCGCGGCTGGCGCTCCGCATCCGGGCCGGCGGAGGTCGCGCTGGCGCCGCGCGCGACGCGAAAGGTGCGCGCGACGATCGTGCCGCGCGGAGGACCGCTGCGTCGCGCGCGCATCGGCGTCGACGTGACGATCGACGAGCGGCGCTTCGGTCAGGTCGCGGAGGCGCTCGTCTCGCTCGCCTAGCTAGACAGGCGCGAGCGTCTCCGCCACGGCGTTCACCGCGTCGCGCAGCTGCGCGAGCTGCTTCTCGCCATACGGCTCACCGTTCCGTCGCGGTCCGAGGCGGATCCGCGCCGCGGCACCGACGCCGTCCGCGATCGTGGCGGTGACCTGCGGGTCGTCACGCCACTCGCCGATCGGGCGCATCGACCACCGGCCATCGCGCTCGCGGATCTCCGCCTGGCCGCCGGCCGCGTCGAGCGAGGCGACGCTCTCGGCGAGGAGGCGCATGAACAGCCGCTCGCGATCGCTGAAGTGCGCGAACTCGCGGACCTCGCTCGCGAACGGACGCAGGCCCTTGAGCCCGGGCGCCGGCGACTTGAGCCGCGCGTCGATCGCGCGCTGCACGAAGTCGCGCAGCGGCGTGAAGATCGCGACGAGCACGAGCGTCGTGATCACGATCGCCGCTTCCGAGCTCTGCCCGGTGAGCGCGATGAAGAGACGCTGGGTCGAACCGAGGAGCGCCGCGGTGAGTCCGGCCAGGAACCCGGTGACGACGACGTACACGAGCGTGCGGCTGAGGATCGTGTCGATGTCGTACAGGCGGTGGCGCTGGATGGCGATCGCGGCCGCGATCGGGAACGACAGGATCCCGGCGAGGTTCAGGAAGCCGAGGAGCGCGACGGGCGGGCCGACCTGCTCGATGAGGTTGGCGATGACCGCGAAGGCGCCCGCGCTCGCGACCCACTTCAGCTGCTGGCGCTCGTCGCCGCGCGCGAGCCAGAGGCGCACGAGGAGCGAGCCGCCGCACAGCGCGAGGGCGAGCGTCGTCCCGGCGTTCGCGAGGGTGAAGAGCAGCACGCCGGTCAGCGCCCGCCCGGCCTGCTGCAGCGCTTCCGCCGATTGCGCCAGCGGCGGGAGCGGCACGAGCAGCACCAGGAGGATGCACGTGAGGTTCGTGACGACGGCGAGCACGGCGAGAGCCGCCCACACCCGAGAGGTGAGCCGGCCGTCGGGGAACAGGAGCAGGAAGAGGCTGCCGGCGAGCGTCGGAACGAAGCTCGCGACGAAGATCCCGCGGACCGTCGCCTCGGAGATGAGCGTCGCGTTGTCGCCCGCGACGATCAAGTAATCCGTCACCAGACCGGTGACGCCGAAGCCGATCGCGGCGACGAGGATGAGCCAGCCGACCGCGTTCCACGGCTGCCGCGTCGCGATGCGTGACCCGATGGCGCCGTATCCGAGCGCGAGCACCGCCCCGAAGCCGCGGATGTAACCGTCGTCGGGAGCGGGCACGGAGAGGTTCGTCACGACGATGAAGAGCGACCCGAGCGCGAGCGCACCGCAGATCGCGAACAGCGTCCAGCTGAGACGCCGCGCGAGACGGGGAACGACGGCGCGCCGCGCGGCCGCGACCGCGATGTCCGTCGTTACGGCCGCGTTCACGGAGCAACTCTAGAATCTCGCGTCTATGGCGGCACTCACGTGGCGCCGTTCGACGCTCCCGACCGCTCGCGCTCTGGAGCTCGCGCCGCTCCTCATCGGTCTCGTCGCACTCACGCTCGCCGCGGCGGGCTCGGCGTGGGACGTCGCCTGGCACCGCCTCATCGGCCGGGACACCTTCTGGACGCCCCCGCACCTCGGCATCTACGCCGGCACGGCGCTCTCCGGTATCGCCGCGCTCGTCGCGACGGCGACCGCCGTGCGCGGCCGCGTTCCCCGCGCCCGCGAGCTCACCGTCGGACCGCTGCACGTCGAGCGCGGCATGGCGCTCGTCGGGTTCGGCGCGCTCGCCGTCATCGCCGCCGGACCGTTCGACGACCTCTGGCACCGCACATTCGGCAGGGACGTCGACATCTGGTCGCCGCCGCACCTCTTCGCGATCTACGTCGGCGGCGTGCTCGTCTACCTCGGCTGGACGGTCGCGTCGGCGACGAACGTGTTCGGCCTGTCGCCACGCCTGCGCGATGCGCTCGTCGTCTTCTTCGCCGGCGGCCTCGCGTCGACGCTGATCTTCGGGTCGAACTTCTACTACATGATGGGTTGGTCGCGCGAGGCGCTCTTCTACCCGGCGCTCGTGTGCGCGACCGTGCCGCTCGCGCTCTCGCTCGCGAGCGCGACCGTCCGCTCGCCCTTCGCCGCGACGATCACCGCGCTCGCGTACACATGCCTCGCGCTCATCACGTTCGCCGTCCTCCGCGCGTTCGGCTGGCCGCCGCCGGCGTTCCCACCGCTCGTCGTCGCGGGCGCGCTCGCCGCGGACGTCGTGCGCCGCCGGACGCGCAACGCGCTGGCGATCGGCGCCGCGTTCGCGCTCGCGTTCGTCGCCGCCGAGGGCGCACGGCTCGTCCTCGTCGCGCCTCCGCCGCCGGCGCCGTCAGCGCTCTCGCCGCAGGCGCCGCTTCGCGATCTCGTCCTCACGTACTTCATCGCCGCCCAGTCGCGGCCGTGGCTCTCGGCGTGGCCGCTCGCCGGCGCGGTGCTCGGCGCGCCGCTCGCCGCCGCGTCCTGGGCGCTCGGCCGCGTCGTCGCGCGCGTCACCGCCGACTGAGCGCGGTCGACGTCCTCGTCTACGGCGCCACGCCCGCGGGCGTCGCCGCCTCCGTGGCCGCGTCGCGCGACGGCGCCCGGGTCGCGCTGGTCGAGCCCTCGTCGCACCTCGGCGGCATGCTCGCGGGCGGACTCGCCCGCACCGACGTCGACGAGCAAGAGCGGCTCATCGGCGGACTCGGTCGCGAGCTCTTCGCGCGCATTGGCCGGGCGTACGGCCGCGCGATCGCGTGGCGGTTCGAGCCACACGTCGCGCGCGAGGCGCTCGAGCGGTGGCTCGACGAGGCGCGCGTCGAGGTCGCGCTCGCGACTCCGCTCGCGACCGTCGCGCGCTCCGGCGCGCGCGTCGTCCGCGCCGCCGGCTTCGAGGCGCGCGTGTTCGTCGACGCCTCGTACGAGGGCGACCTGCTCGCGGCCGCCGGCGTGCCGCACGTCGTCGGGCGCGAGTCACGCACGGAGTTCGCGGAGTCGCTCGCGGGACGGCAGGAGAACGCGCCGTTCGCGGGGAAGCAGTTCGACGTCGCCGTCTCGCCCTTCGCGGAGGACGGTCGCCTCCTGCCCCTCGTACACGGCGGCGATCCCGGTGTGCCGGGGCAGGGCGACGCGAAGGTGCAGGCGTACTGCTACCGGCTTTGCGTCTCCACGCGCGCCGACCGCGTCCCGATCGACGCGCCGCCGGGCTACGACCCCGATCGCTTCGAGCTCCTCGCCCGGTACCTCCGCGTGAAGGACGGCCTCGCCTTCACCGACATCGTCTGGCCGAGCGCGCTGCCCGGCGAGTGCTACGACCTCAACGACAAGGGTGCGATGTCGCTGAACCACATCGGCGCGAGCTGGGAGTACCCGCACGCGAGCGACGCGCGCCGCCGCGAGATCGCGGGCGAGCACGAGCGCTACGAGCGCGGCCTGCTGTACTTCCTGGCGCACGATGCGCGCGTGCCGCGGCGCATCCGCGACGACGCGTCGCGGTACGGCCTCGCGCGGGCGGAGTTTGCCGAGACCGATCACTGGCCGCCGCAGCTGTACGTGCGCGAGGCGCGGCGTATGCGCGGCGCGTATGTGCTGCGACAACGCGACCTCACCACCGACCGCGCGAAGTCGGACGGCGTCGCGCTCGCCGGCTACAACATCGACTCCATGCCGGTGCAGCGGATCCCGATCGTGGTGCAGCGCTCGCCTGGCGCATTCGGCGCGGTCCTGAACGAGGGCTACCTCACCACGCGCGTCGCGGCGTACGCGATCCCGTACCGCTCGCTCGTCCCCGAGCGCGCGGACTGCGACAACCTCATCGTCCCGGTGTGCGTCTCGGCGACGCACGTGGCGTACTCGTCGCTGCGGATGGAGCCGAACTACGCCGTCCTCGGTCACGCCGCCGGCGTGGCGGCCGCCTTGGCCGCGCGCGCCGACGTCGCCGTGCAGGACGTCGCGGTCGGGACGCTCCGCGAGCGGCTGCGCGCGCAGGGCGCGGTGCTCGACGCTGAGGGCTGAGCCTCGCTAGCGCAGTGGGCCGCCCGGCGGCGGGCAGTTCTTCTGGAACGAGCAGTCGTTGAAGCCGTCGGCGGTCTTGTCCGGCCGCGACGGCAGCGCGATGAGCGAGAGGTCGAAGTCGACGAGCTGCATCTCCTCCGAGTCGACGAGCGCCGCGTTCGCGCCGTTCGTGGTCGCGTAGTCGAACCGGACGTTCGCGACGTCGGGCATGGGTCCGACGCTCACATTTCCGGCATCGTCGATCACGACGGGCGTCTCGAGGATCCACTCCGCGGTGGCGTACGTCGACGGGTACGGCAGCGTCAACGCGAACGAGCTGCCGCTATCGAGGTCGCGCACGGCGATCGTCCACAGCTCCGGGACGAGCGGATCCTCCGCGATGTCGACGTGCACGCGGTCGCCGGGCCGCACGACGAAGCCGTCGATCCGGACCGCGGGCGCGGGGATGGTCTCCCACCACGCGGAGTAGCTCGCGTTGCCGGCCGCATCGACGTCGTGTTCGATGCCGGCCTGGATCAGCGTCGCGTCTCCGACGGCGCAGGACGCGTCCACGCAGCCGCCGCCGATGCCGATCCAGGTCGAGGAGTACTCGGCCTCGCCCGCGCGCCGCTGGGTCACGGTGGGGACAATCCAGTCGGCCGCGATGGAGTGGAAGGTCGCGTTCTTCTCGAGCGCGCCCTGGACGTAGCCGGCCCAGTTGTAGGACTGATTCGCGCCGACGACGACGATCGTGCGCGCGAACGTGTGCGGCGCGGGCAGCGCCGCGAGCGCGGCGGCGAGGAACGCGACGAGCAAACGCACTGCGGCGCGCGGGAGCAGACGCTGTGCCAGCGACTCGTCAGGCGGAATGGCGGGAGCCGCAGCGCGTCGC
>DASQXO010000041.1:0-6509 GCA_035639655.1 Candidatus Dormiibacterota bacterium | reverse complement strand
ATAGCCGTAGACGCGCGTCGTGTAGAACCCGGGCGCATCACGGACGACGATGACCGTCTTGCCCATCGCCTCGCCCGCCGCGACGGCCGTCGCGACGGCCGCGGGATCGGCGGCCTGCGGCGCGACGACCTCGAGGAGCGGCATGCGGTGCACCGGCGAGAAGAAGTGCATGCCCACGACGCGTCCGGGCCGGCGCGCTCCGCGCGCGATCTCGGCGATCGGCAGTGCCGAGGTGTTCGAGGCGATCACGGCATCGTCGCGCAGCACCGCTTCGAGGTCGGCGATGACCTTCTGCTTCAGGGCGAGCTCCTCGAACACGGCCTCGATGACGAGGTCGGCGCGGCCGAACCCCGACAGATCGGGCGCGCCGGAGACGCGCCCGACGATGCGCTGCGCCTCGCGACGCTCGAACACGCCCTTCCGCGCCGCATCGCGGGTGAGGTCGTTGATTGTCTTCAGCCCGCGCGCGACGGCGGCGGCGTCGACGTCGCGGACGCGCACGTGCATCCCGGCCACCGCACCGGCTTGCGCGATGCCCGAGCCCATGAAACCGGCCCCGACGACGCCGAGCATGCCCACCGGACGCGGCGCCGGCAGATCGTCGAAGGCCTCGCGCCGCTGCCGCAGCGTCGTGAGCATGAGATCGATGAGCTCGTGCGCGGTCTCGCTCGTTGCGAGCTCGGCGAAGAGCCGCGCCTCGGTCTCGAGTCCGGCGGCCATGCCGTCGCGCAAACCGACCTCGATCGCCTCGATCGCCTTGAGCGGCGCGGGATACAGACCGTGCGATTCCGCGGTCGCCTTCGTCCGCGCGCGCTCGATCACGATCCGGCGCGCCGGCGCGAGCCACGTCATCGCCCGCTCCGCGGCAGTCCGGCCGCCCTCCGGCTTACGCTTCGGGCGACGCCGCGCGACGTCGACCGCGGCGCGCTCGAGCGCGGCCGGATGCACGACCTCGTCGACGAGGCCGGCGCGGAGCGCGCGCTTCGCCGAGAGCCGCCGGCCCGTCAGGATGAGCTCGAGCCCGCGCGCGACGCCGACGAGGCGCGGCAGTCGCTGCGTGCCGCCGGCTCCCGGGATGAGGCCGAGCTGGACCTCCGGCTGGCCGATCCGCGTCGCCGGCGCGTCCGCCGCGACACGCCAGTCGCACGCGAGCGCGAGCTCGCACCCGCCGCCGAGCGCGGCGCCGTTGATCGCGGCGACGGTCGTCGCCGGCAGCGACGCGAGGTCGTCGAGAACGCGCTGCATCGCGCGGAGGGCCTCCACAACCGGCGCCGGGTCCTTTGCCGAGCGCACGAAGTCGAGGTCCGCGCCGGCGACGAAGTTGTCCTGCTTCGCGCTCGTCACCACGAGCGCCTTCACGCCTGAGGCGCGCGCCGCGCGCACGGCCTCGCCGAACGACTGCACGAGCGCCGGATCGAGCGCGTTGATGCGGTCGTCGGGCCGGTCGATGACGATCCGGCCGACGCCCTCACGCTCCTCGAACCGCGTGGTCACGCCGCGACGTTCTCCAGCACGATCGCCGCGCCGTTGCCCCCCGCGGCGCAGGCGCTCGCCAGACCGTACCGAACGCCACGCCGCCGCATCTCGTTCGCGAGCGTGGTGACGAGTCGGGCGCCGGTCGCGCCGAACGGATGCCCGAGCGCGATCGATCCGCCCATCACGTTCACGCGGTCCTCATCGATGCGTCCGGCGCCGTTCTGCTCGAGCACCTTGAACGTCGAGAGCACCTGCGCGGCGAACGCCTCGTGCATCTCGATGAGGTCGACGTCGTCGAGCGTGAGCCCCGCGCGCCGCAGCGCGACGGGGATCGCGTACGCCGGCGCGATGAGCAGCTGATCCGCGGGATCGACGGCCGCGTAGGCGTAAGCGCGAACGGCGGCGAGCGGCTCGTAGCCGAGCGATCTCGCCTTCTCCTCCGACATCAGCACGACGGTCGCCGCGCCGTCGGTCAGCGGACTCGAGTTCCCCGCGCTGATCGTGCCGTGCGCGCGATCGAACACCGGCGGCAGGCTCGCGAGCTTCTCGATCGTCGAGTCACGACGGATGTGCCCGTCCGCCGTCACCGCCTTGCCGTCCACGTACACGGCGGCGACCTCTTGCGCGAGCCGGCCGTCGTCCCAGCCCTTCGCCGCCAGCTGGTGACTGCGCAGCGCCCAGCGGTCCTGCTCGGCGCGCTCGATCCCGTTCATCGCGGCCATCCGCTCGGCCGACTCGCCCATCGAGAGTCCCGTCGACGTCTCGCGGATGCCCGGCGCGACCGGCGCGAGATCGGCGGGGCGCACCTGCGCGAAGCTCGTGACCTTCTGCGGCAGCGTCTTCGCCTGGCTCGCGCCGACGAGCGCGCGCGCGAGCTCCGGGCTGTACGCGATCGGCACGTTGGAGAGGGACTCCGCGCCGCCCGCGAGCGCGACCTCGGCCGTTCCGACCGCGATGTGGTCGGCGGCCGTCGTGATCGCGACGCAGGCGGACGCGCACGCCATGCCGACCGAGTGCGCCGGGATGCCGCGCGGCAGGTCGAGCGCGATGACGATCTCGCGCGCGAGGTTGTGGTACGCGACCGGCCGCGAGACGTTGCCGTACACGACCTCGTCGATGACGGCGGGGTCGAGCTCGGTGCGCGCGAGCGCCTCAGCGGTCGCCGCCTTCGCCAGATCGAGGACGTCGAGGTGCGCGAACGCGGTCCCCGCCTTCACGAAGGGGGTCCGCACGCCGCCGACGATGACCGGCCGATGCACCTCGGCGCACATCCTACACGCCCAAACGAACGTTTGGTAGGGGAAGACGCCGCCCTGACCGCGGGGCGGCTACGCGCCTCCCCGCTTGCTCCGGTACAGGGCACGGTCGGCGGCCGCGAGCAGCGCCGCGGTGTCGTCGCCGTCGGAGGGGAACTCGGAGATGCCGTACGAGACGGAGACGTCGGTCCAATCGCGGAAGCGTTTCATCGTGGTCTCCGCCTGCGGCCGCGTCGTCTGTGTCAGGAGGACGGCGAACTCGTCGCCGCCGTAGCGTGCGAGCACGTCGGTGCCGCGGAGCACGACCTTGAGGTCGGTGGCGATCGAGCGGAGCGCCGCGTCGCCGGCGAGGTGGCCCTCGCGATCGTTGATCGCCTTCAGTCCGTCGATGTCGAGCATCACCACGCAGAACGGGTACTTGTAGCGCTTGCCACGCGCGACCTCCTGATGGAGAGCGTGCGTGAAGCCGCGGAAGTTCGCGAGCCCGGTGAGGCCGTCGGTGAGCGCCGCGTCGCGGAGCCGCTCGTGCAGCGTGGAGACCTCGATCGCGGCGGCGATCGACGGCGCGACCGCCGCGAGGGTCTCGAGATCCTGCTCGCCGAACGCGTTCGTTCGCGAGCTCTGCACGTCGAGCGTTCCGAGCGTCTCGCCGTGCGACACGAGCGGGACCGCGACCTCGCTCGCGCAATCAGCTGAAGGCTTCCAGTGCTCCGGGTCCTTCGTCACATCCGGCGCCAGCCGGGGCATGCCGTGCCGGAACACCCAACCGTTGATGCCGCGATCGATCGGTATGAGCGAGACCGGCGGTTGCGGGTCGGCGCCCTCCATTGCCTGTACCGCGAGCGCGCCGCGACGCTCGTCGAAGAGCCACACGCTGACGCGCTCGTACTCGAGCTCTTCGGCGATAAGCCGCACGATCGCGTGGCACAACTCGTCCCGATGCATCACGCGCGCGATCTCGCGGCCGAGTCGCGCGAGTACGCGGATCGGTCGCTCCTCCTCGACGCCCGCCACCGCGTGGAAGCATACGGCGACGCTTGCTACGCGGGCGACGTCTCCGGACGCGGTTCGGATCGATGCGGTTCCGGTCGCGGCGCTTCGCGCGGTCCCTCACCGCGCGGTCCCTCAGCACGCGGTCCCTCAGCGCGCGGTCCCTCACCGCGCGCGGCCTCGCCGCGCGGTCCTTCACCGCGTGGACCCTCGAAGCGCGGCTCGAACGTGCGCGGCGGCCGCTCGGGCGGAGGACCGCCGACTGCGGCTCGCTGCTGCGGCGACATCATCTCGCGCACCTGCTCGGCCGTGTATGGCAGAAGCGCCATGTGCCGCGCGCGCTTGAGTGCCGTCGTCAGCATGCGCTGGTGCTTGGCGCACGTGCCGGTCTTCCGGCGAGGCTCGATCTTCGCTCGATCGGAGAGGTAGCGGCGGAGCCGCGCCGTGTCCTTGTAGTCGATGAGCTTGATCTTGTCCGCGCAGAACGTGCACATCTTCCGGCGCGGACGGCGTTGCATCGGCCGGCGGTCGGGCCCGCCCCCTGGAGCGCCGCGCGCAGGGCCGCGGTACCCGGAGGAAGCCGGACCGCTCGGACGTGGCCCCGGTCCCGTCGGCGCGGAGGTCGGCGCGGTCGTCGGCGGCGTCTGCGTCATTCCCCTGCTCCTCTCCGTCGCGCCTTAGAACGGGATCTCATCGGGGTCGAATCCCGGCTTGTCGCCGGAAGCGACGGCCTCGGCGGGACGTCCGGCGTCGGTGTCTGCTCGCTCCCCGCGCGGACCGCCAAGCAGCTGGATGTCGTTGGCGACGATCTCGACGGTCGTCCGCTCCTTCTGCTCGCGATCGGTCCAGGTCCGGGTCTGGAGACGACCCTCGACGTACACGAGGCGGCCCTTCGTGACGTACTGCTGCGCGAAGTTCGCCAGCCGGTCGCCCCAGCACTGGATGCTGAACCACTGCGTCTCCTCGCGCCGCTCGCCGCCGTCGCTCGGCGTCCACGCGCGATTCACCGCGACGGAGAAAGATGCGACCGGTTTCCCCTGCGGCGTCATGCGGAGCTCCGCGTCCCTGCCGGTGTTGCCAATGACCATGATCTTGTTCAGCGTTGCCATATTCCCCCCGTCGTCTTACGCCATATCGCGGCGCGTGATGATGTGCCGAAGGATCTCTTCCTGGAGCTTGATCGTCCGATCGACCTCACGGGCGGCCTGCGGGTTGAGCTGAAAGTCGACCACCGCGTAGAACCCCTCACGGAAGCGCTCGATGCGGTACGCGAGGCGGCGGCGGCCGATCGGCATGACCTTTTCGATCTTTCCACCGACGGCGCTGATCGCCTGCTGGACGCGCTCGCTGATCGCGCCGAGCCGCTCTTCGTCGGCCGTCGGCTGGACGAGGTACATGAGCTCGTATGGGCGCATGAAGGTAGGCCGCTCCTTTCCATGGGCTTGCCGCGGGACCGCGCCCGGGGCAGAAAGGAAGCGCCGGGGTCTCCGGCGCGACAGAAATAGAGTGTATTCGAAGGAGCATCGCTACGTCACTTCGGCGGGGGCTTGAGTGAGTCCAGAGTTCGCGCGCGACGCGACCATCGAGTGCCTCTGCGGCCTGCCGATGTTCCCCATCTCCCGAGCCGGCGGCGACGTCCGGTACGAGTGCGCGAACCGGCACGTCCGCCTCGTCCCGCTGCCCGGCGACCGCGCCCTGCGCCGCGCGATCGCGAACTGGATCGACAAGCGCTCCCAGCAGATCGACGAGCAGCATCGCCGGTGGGAGCGAGACGATTGACCGCCTAGCGCGCGACCCAGCCGCCGTCGACGAGGAGCGTGTGCCCGGTGATCATCCGGGCCTCGTCGCTGGCGAGGAACACCACCGCGGCGGCGACGTCATCGGGAGTCCCGAGGTGGCCGAGCGGGATGCGCGAGAGCACGTCGGCGCGGAGGGCCGGGTCCGACAGCGTCAGCGCCGTCAGCTCCGTCTCGATGAAGGTGGGCGCGACGGCGTTCACCAGGATGCGGAACGGCGCCCACTCGAGCGCGAGCAGCCGCGTGAGATTGACGACGCCGGCCTTCGCCGAGCAGTACGCGGCGCGCCGCGGATACGCCACGACGCCGTTCTGCGAGGCGATGTTGACGATGCGTCCGCCTCGCTCGCGCATGTGCCGCTCCGCCGCCTGCGCGGTGAAGAAGACGCCTTTCAGGTTCGTGTCGAGCACCGTGTCCCAGGCCTCTTCGGTCACGTCGACGGCCTTGAGCGGAATGTTCACGCCGGCGTTGTTCACGAGCACGTCGAGTCCGCCGAGCTGGCGCGCGGCGTCATCGACGGCCGCGCGCGTGCCGGCGACGTCGCGAACGTCGAGCGATACAGCGACGCCGCCGATCTCGCGCGCCGCGCTCTCGGCGTCGCCGATGCGCGCCGGCAGTTCGCCGATCGCGACCTTCGCGCCACACTCGACGAGCGCCGTCGCGATCGCCCGCCCGAGGCCGCGGCTCGCGCCCGTGACGAACGCACGCTTGCCGTCGAGACGGAACACACAGCAATTCTGGCGCACCGCCGCGGTCCGCATATGCTCAGCGAACATGCGACGCGAGGCGATCTCCCCCGCGGACACCCCGCCGCTCGCGCACTTCTCTCCCGGCGTCCGCTTCGGCTCGCTCCTCTTCGTCTCCGGACAGACCGCGCACGACGCCGGCGGTTTCGAGGCGCAAACGCGAGCGGTGCTCGAGAAGATCGGTGCGATCCTTCGTGCGGCCGGGAGCGATTACGGCCAGGTGCTGCGGTGCGGTGTATACCTCG
>DASQXO010000040.1:0-6380 GCA_035639655.1 Candidatus Dormiibacterota bacterium | reverse complement strand
AAGCCGTAAGGCCGCTGCTACCGATCCGAAGCGTCTGCTCGGGGGTTTCCGCGCCGCTCCGGCATTGATACGGTGGCCGCCGGGTGGAGACTCCCAAGGCCGCGAGGCTTCCTAACACGCGAGAAGCCGCGGTCGTTAGCCCCCACGAGGATGCCGCGCTCACGCGGCGGGCCCGCGACGGCGATCCGCAGGCGTTCGCGGCGCTCTACGACCGGTATTTCGAAGTCGTCTACCGGTACGTGTACTACCGAGTGCGGGAGGTCGAGGAGGCCGAGGACGTGACGAGCGAGGTGTTCTTCCGAGCTCTCCGCGCGATGCCTCGGTACGAGCCGCGGCAGCCGTTCCTCGCCTGGCTCTACCGCATCGCGCGCAACGCCGTCATCGACCGCGCTCGCGCCCTCCGGCCCCGCGTGTCCTTCGAGGACGCGCTCGCGCACCCCGACGCCGGCGAGCACGTCGTCGACCCGGACGTGCGGATCCTGGCCACCGATCGGCGCGCGCGCCTGCGGGCCGCGCTCGCGACGCTCACCGCCGAGCAGCAGGAGGTCGTGATCCTGCGCTTCGTCGAGGGCCTCTCCGCCGAGGAAGTGGGACAGATCATGGGCAAGCGCGCCGGCACGGTGCGCGGCCTCCAGTTCCGCGCGCTGCAGGCGCTGAAGAAGCACATCACGCCGGAGGACCTCCGATGACCGATCGTGAGCTCGGGGGCTTCATCTCCACCGTCGAGCACCCTCGGCCGCGCGACAAGTTCCGCCGCGAGCTGCGCCGCGCGCTCGTCGCGACCGCCGCGAGCGAGTGGTCGTCGCAGCCCGCCGCGCCGAAGTCGCGCCTCTCCTTCCCGGGCTTCGTCGCGCCGCGCTACGTGCTCGCCTTCGCCGTCCTGATGCTCGCGGTCCTGAGCGCGGGCGGCGTCGCCGCCGCGTCGAGTCTCCCGGGCGACGTGACGTACGCGCTGAAGATGGCGTACGAGCAGGTGGAGCTCGCGCTCGCGTCGGACGACGCCGCGCGGGTCGAGATCCTCGCGCGCCAGGCCGATCGCCGCCTCGACGAGCTGAACAAGGTCACGGCCTCGCGTCCGGAGCAGGCGCCGACCGCCTCGGACGCCTATCGCGAGACCGTGGCAAAGTTCGAGGACGCCGTCCTCGCGCTCAAGGGCGCCGCGCCCGAGGACAAGGAGTCGGCCGCGCTCGACGTCGCGGTGACCGCCGCCGAGAAGCACATCGCGGTGCTCGAGGCGATCAAGGCCCGCAACGACTCGGAAGAGGTCGACAACGCGCTGGAGCAGGCGCGCGACCTCGAGCAGACGGCCAAGGACAAGCAGAAGGACGACGAGGAGCGCAAGCACGACGGGACGCCCGCCCGCCAGCGTCCGACGCCACGGCCGTCGCCGCGCACGACCGCCACGCCGCGCCCGTAAGTCCGCGACGCGTTCTAACCCGCGGTCTTCTCCGCGCGCTTCTTCACCAGGTACGGCCAGCGCGAGCGGATCGCCCGCGCGATCCCCGCGGCGTCGAGCCCGTAGTGCGCGCGCCAGATCTTCTGCGCGCCGTGATCGACGAACTCGTCCGCCACGCCGAGCATGGTGAGCTCGACGGCGGCCGTCCGCTCGTGGAAAAGCTCCGCGAGCGCGGAGCCGAATCCGCCGGCGACGGCGTGCTCCTCGACCGTCGCGATGCGCGGGATGCGCGCAGCGAGGCCGAGGAAGAGGTCTTCGTCCAGCGGCTTCGCGAAACGCGCGTTCACCACAGTCGCGTCGATGCCGCTCTCGGCGAGCTCGTTCGCGGCCGATAGCGCCGCGACGGCGACCGTGCCATACGCCGCGATGACCACGTCGGAGCCGTCGCGCAGGACCTCCGCCTCGCCGATCGCGAGCTCGCGCAGCGGCTCCTTCAGATCGGCGCCGGCGCCGGTGCCACGCGGGTAACGCAGCGCGATCGGTCCACGCTTCGCCTTGGCGTGCTCGACGGCGGTGTGGAGCATGTGCCGGAGCTCGCCCTCGTCCTTCGGCGCCATGAGCGTCATTCCGGGGAGCGGCCGCAGGTACGCAATGTCGAACAGGCCCTGATGCGTCCGCCCGTCGTCGCCGACGATCCCGGCGCGATCCATCGCGAACACGACCGGCAGGTGCTGCACGGCCACGTCGTGCACCACCTGGTCGAAGCCGCGCTGCAGGAACGTGGAGTAGATCGCGACGATCGGCACGACGTCCTGCGTGGCGAGCCCCGCCGCGAACGTCACGGCGTGCTGCTCGGAGATGCCGACGTCGAACAGGCGGCTCGGGAACTCCTTGAACAGCGGCGTGAGCCCGGTGCCGTCCGGCATCGCCGCGGTGATCGCGACGACTCGTTCGTCGGCGCGCATGAGCTCGCGCACGGTGTCGGCGAACACCTTCGTGTACGTCGGCATCGTCGCGGGCGCCGATCCGGAGGGCGACACGCCGTGCCACTTCACGTTGTCGTGCTCGGCCGGGCCGTAGCCGTGGCCCTTTTGCGTGTGCACGTGCACGAGCACCGGGCCGTCCATGAAATCGCGCGCCTTGCGCAGGAGCGACTCGGTCGCCTCGAGATCGTGCCCGTCGACGGGGCCGAAGTAGGTGAAGCCGAACTGCTCGAAGAGCATGTTCGGCATGAGCAGCGCCTTCAGGCTGGTGATGAACCGGCGGCGGGCCTCCTCGGCCAGCTCGCCCGCGGGCATGTGCTCGATGAGCTGATCGGAGAGGTGCTTGAAGCTGCGGTACGGCCGCGCCGTCCGAAGGGCCTCGAGCATGCGCGACACTGCGCCGACGTTCGGGGCGATCGACATGCCGTTGTCGTTGAGGACGACGATGAGCCGGGTGCGCTTGTGGCCGACGTCGTTCAGCGCCTCCATGGCCATCCCGGCCGTGAGGGCGCCGTCGCCGAGGATCGCTACGACATGGTGGCGCTCTCCGCGCAGGTCGCGCGCCACGGCCATCCCCTGCGCGGCGGAGATGGACGTCCCGGCATGCCCGGCGCCGAAGACGTCGTGCTCGGACTCGGTGCGTACGAGGAACCCGGAGAGACCGTTGAATTGGCGCATGGTGTCGAAGCGTTCGCGCCGGCCGGTGAGCAGCTTGTGGATGTAGCCCTGGTGCCCGGTATCCCAGACGAGCTTGTCGCGCGGCGATTCGAACACCCGGTGCAGCGCGAGCGTCAGCTCGACGACGCCGAGGCTCGAGGAGATGTGGCCGCCCGTCTTGCTGATCGTGTCGACGAGGAAGGTGCGCAGCTCCGCGGCCAGGGCGCGCAGCTCCTCAGGCGAGAGCGCGCGCACGTCGGCTGGGGAATCGATCCGCTCGAGGATGGGCATCTCGGTGAATAGTAGGAACGGACCGTGACGGCCGTCCGTTCCTCACTCGCCGCGGTCGACGCGGTCCCCCGAGCGCGGCTGCTCCTCGTCGGTTCGGCGGTCGCTTCGCTTCTCGCCGGATGGGCGGCGGCCGCGTGGTCGCTGTGGTATCAGACCGCCGACTTCTTCTGCCTCTGGATGGGCGGCCGCTTCGTGCTCGCGCGCGACAACCCGTACGACCAGGAGGCGTGGCGTGGCGCGACGGCGGGCCTGTATCCCGATCCACGTGGCGTACAGCTCCCCGCGTCATGTCCGGGGGAGTTCGCGTATCCGTACTGGACCGCGATCGCGCTTGCGCCGCTCGGCGCGCTGCCGATCGAGCTCGCCGCCACGCTGTGGATGGCGTTGAACATCGGCGCGACCATTGGCGCGACGCTGCTCGCCTGGCGCGTCGCGAACGGGCGCGAGCGCGGCCGTGGGCTGGTCGCCGCGATCGTGCTCTCCTCCCAGGCGTTCTGGACGCTCCTCGCGAGTGGTCAGTTGACCGGCGTGATGCTCGCGATCGTCACGCTCATCGCGTGGGCGCTCGCGAGCGGTCGTGAGCGCATCGGCGGCGTCGCGTTCGCGGCGCTCCTGTTGAAGCCGCAGCTCGGCACATTCGTCGCGCCGGCCGTCGTTCTCGACGCGCTCGCGCGCGGTCGCGGCCGCATACTCACGACGGCGGTGTTGACCGCGGCGCTGATGGTCGTCGTCGCGATCGTCATCTCGTGGGGCTACGCGTTCCAGTGGCTGAGCTCGCCGACGCTTGCGCGAGTTGGACAGGTCTCGATCCGATCGAGCGCATGGGGTCTTGGGGGCGAAGTGTTCGGCGACGTGCGATTCGGCGCCGCGATCATCGCCGCGGTCGTCCTCGCCACGGCACGGATCGCCGGTGTCGCGATGCTCGAGCCGGCCGCGCTGATCGCGATCTCCGTTCCGCTCTCCCTTCTCGCGACGCCGTACGTGTCGGTGTACGACTTCCTCGTCCTCGCGCTGCCGTGGGCGTTCGTCGCCGCCATCGCCTCGCGCGCCGCACAGGTCGAGCGTCTCGCGCTGCTCGTCGCGCTCGTCGGCTGCGCGTCGCTCCTCCCGTGGGTGCTCTTCGCGATCTGGCAGACGGGCGGAAGCATGACCTGGAGCGCGTTCGTGCCGATCATGACGACGCTCCTCCTCGCGTGGGCGCTCCGCGTCGACAGGCGGCGGGCATGAGCAGGCGGCGCGCGCTGTGGGCGGTCCTCGGGATCGGTCTCGCCGTCGTCGCGCTCGTCGCCGGGTACGTCATCGCGCGCGCCGCGATCTGGTACCAGACCGCCGACTTCTTCTGCTTCTGGAACGGCGCGCGATTCCTCCTGACCGGGCGCGACCCATACGACCCGGTCGCCTGGCAGGCCGCGACCGGCGGCCTCTTCCCCGATCCGCGCGGCGGCGTCTATGTCTCGGCGTGTCCGGGCCGCTTCGGATACCCGCTGTGGACCGCGATCGCGCTCGTCCCGTTCGGCGCGCTGCCGCTCGAGCTCGCCGCGACGCTCTGGATCGCGCTCGCGATCGTCGCGACCGTCGTGGGCACCACGCTCGTGTGGCGCGCCGCGCGCGGCGCGGCGAGCGGGCTCCCGCTCTTCGTCGCGCTCATCCTGTTCTCGCAGCCGTTCTGGGTCCTGCTCGCCGGGGGGCAGATGTCCGGCGTCATGCTCGCGCTCGCCGGCGCCGTCGCGTGGTCGCTCGCCTACGCCCACGACGGCGCGGCCGGCGCGTCGCTCTCCGGCCTCGCGCTGAAGCCGCAGGTCGCGGCCCTGGTGCTGCCGCTCGTCCTCCTGCGCTCCCTCCTGCAGCGACGCTGGCGCGTCTTCGCCGGCGCGATGTTCACGGCGCTCCTCGTCGCGGCGACCACGTTCGTGATCGCGCCGCGCTGGCTCGAGGAGTGGCTCGCGGAACTGGGCCGCCGCTCGCAGTCCGTCGCACAATTCGCGACGGTGTGGGGGTTCGCCGCCGACGTCTTCGGGAGCCCGCTGTGGGGCGCGCTGCTCCTCGCGTTGCTCGTCCTCGCGATCCTCGTCGTCGCGCGCGGCCGCGCGTTCAGAGGGCTGCCGTTCCTCGGCTTCGCGATCGCGCTGTCGCTGCTCGCGACGCCGTACATCTGGAGCTATGACTTCCTCGTGCTCGCCGTCCCGTGGGCGATCGTGCTCGCCGAGTTGCAGCGATCTGGCCGCGTGCGTCGCCTCGCGTTCCTGCTCGGTCTCGTCGCCGTCGCCTCGCTGCTGCCGTGGCTCCTCTATGCGCTCGCGTTCAGCCGCGGCCGCGAGACGTGGAGCGCGCTCGTTCCGGCGATGACGGCGCTGCTGCTCGCCGCGGTCCTCGCCGAGCGGAAACGGCTGGTCCCGCGCCCCGCGCGATGACGGACCTGGAGGGGCGGCTCGTCGTCGTCACCGGCGCGACGGGCGTCCTCGGCGGCGCCGTCGTGCGCTCGTTCCTCGAAGCCGGCGCGCACGTCGCCGCGCCGTATCGGAGCGAGGACGCCGCGAACGAGCTGCGCGCGTCGCTTCCCGATGCCGGCGAGCGCCTCATGCTCGAAGCCGCCGCCGCGGGCGACGAGGGCGCGATGGCGCGTTTCGCCGACGCGGTCGTGCGCCGCTTCGGACGCATCGACGCGCTGGGCGCGCTCGCGGGCGGCTTCGCGAGCGGCGCCGTCGCCGACACGAGCGTCGACGCGGTGCGACGGCTGTTCGAGCAGAACGTCGTGACGACGTACGCGACGCTACGCGCCGTGCTCCCGCACATGCGTGCCCGCGCCTACGGCCGGATCGTCTGCGTCGCCGCGCGCCCAGCGCTACGCGGCGCGAAGAACACGTCCGGCTACTCGATCGCGAAGACTGGCGTGGTGCGGCTCGTCGAGTCGCTGGCCGACGAGGTCAAGGACGAGGGGATCACCGTGAACGCCGTCCTGCCGAGCACGATCGATCACCCCGTGAATCGCGCGAGTATGCCGAAGGCGGACCCGACGAGGTGGGTGCAGCCGGCGGAGCTCGCCGCGGCGATCG
>DASQXO010000039.1:0-5598 GCA_035639655.1 Candidatus Dormiibacterota bacterium | reverse complement strand
GCAAGCGCCGCCCTTTTTTTGTTGCCTACAGAAGGCGCGACTCGCCAAGCAGGATGCGCAGCGACGCGGCAAGCGCATCGACGTCGATGTCGCTGTGCACAAGCGATCGGCTCCGGCCCTGCTTGTCGATGAGGTAGATCGCGTCGTTGTGCTGCACGGTGAGCGCGCTGTCGGGGATCGCCGCGACGCCGTACAGCTGCCACACCCGCGCGAGCGTCTGCTGATCGCCCACGAGGAAGCGCATCGCGCCCTCGAGGCGGTGCGCGCGAATGAATTCGCGAGTCGCCTGGGGCGTGTCGTTGCGCGGGTCGACACTGACGGCGACGAGCGCGAGATCCGCGGGCGCGCCGACGCGGGCTCGCGCGTCGCGCAGCTTCTCGGCCGTGAGCGGGCACACGTCGGGGCAGGTCGTGTACAGGAACGTGAGCACGACGACCTTGCCGCGGAGCGCCGACAGCGACACCACCTCGCCGGTCGGACCGTCGGTGAGCGTGAAGTCGGGCGCGGGCCGCTTCTGGAGATCCGTGCCCGCGAGCGCCGGCGTGGTGCAGGCGGCGAGGACGAGCGCGAGCAGCGCGGACGCGCGGAACGCGCTCACAGCTCGGTGCGCAGCAGCACTTCCTTGACGTCGACCTTGTGCGTCCGCCCATCGGGGTCGACGTACGACCACGCCCGAGACGCCTCGCGGATCGCCGTATAACCGAGCCGCTCGTAGAGCCGGCGCGCGCCGCTGTTGTCGTGCTCGACGGCGATCGTCGCGACGGTGTAGCCGCGCTCGCGCAAGAGCTCCTCGGCGCGCTCGATGAGCGCGGTGCCGATGCCGAGGCGCTGGAACGGCCCGAACACCCGGAGGCCGTACAGGTAGCCGCTGCGCACGCCGTCGGCCTTCACGTCCTCCTCGTGCACGAGCGCGACCTTCAGCTGCGCGACCGGGAAGCCGCGCACGTCGGCGACGAGGAAGAGCACGTCGCCGGCCTCGACGTGCGCCCAGCCCGCGGCCTCGACGAGACGGAGCTGGCGATGCTCCCCGAACCATTCGAGCTGCGCGAGGTCGGACCGGCGAGCCGGCCGGATCTCGTATCGGACCGTCGTCTCGCGCCTGACACGCTCGCGGGCGCGCTCTCGAAGCACAGATACATTGTCCCGCGCCGTGAGCATCCTGGTCCCGTTCGCGTTCACGCTGCTCTGCCTCCTGTGGGGCACGACGTGGGGCGCGATCAGGATCGGTGTGAGCGCCGTGCCGCCGTTCGTCTTCGCCTTCGATCGCGCGGCCGCGGTCGCCGTGCTGCTGCTCCTCGTATCGGTCGTGTTCCGGCTGGAGTTCCCGCGGCGGCGCCAGACCCTGCTCGCGATCGCGTTCGCCGGGACGATCAACATCGGCCTCGCCTGGGCGATCATCTTCTGGGCCGAGCAGTACGTGCCGAGCGGTCTCACGTCCGTGTTCGGCGCGACGGCGCCGCTGTGGACCGCGCTGCTCGCGCACGTGTTCGTGCCCGACGACCGCATGACCCGGGCGAAGGCGGCCGGCCTCGTCATGGGGATCGTCGGCACGGCGCTCCTGGTCCGCTCCGAGCTCGTCGCGACGGAGGACGCGGTCTTCGTCGCCGCGGTCGTCCTCGCGCTGCTGCCGGTCGGCTGGGCCGTGGCCGCGATCGTCTCGCGCCTCGAGCTCCAGCACGTCGCGCCGATCCCGACGACCGCGATCCAGGCGGCGGCGGGCGCGGTCGTGCTCGCGCCGTTCGCGCTCAGCCAGGCCGGCAGGCCGGCGCGGTGGGACGCGGAGGCGACCGTGTCGCTCGCGTACCTCGTCCTCTTCGGGACCTGCGTTGGGTTCGCGCTGTTCGTCTGGCTGCTGCAGCGGCTGCGGCCGACCACCGTCCTGCTCATGCAGGTGATCATCCCCGCCGAAGCCGTGCTCATCGGCGCGCTCTTCCTCGGTGAGGCGATCACGCCGCGCGCCCTCCTCGGCGCGGCGCTCGTCGCGGCCGCGGTGCTGCTCAACGCGCTCGCCCGCCCCGGGGGGAGCGGGCGCGCCGCGGCTATTGACGCCACTACTACAAGGGCGTAGTACATGAGCGAGGCGACCCGTGGCCATCCCGGAATGGGAGCTCAACCTCTTCGGCGCGGAGCCGGAGCTTCTCCGGCCGCTGGAGCACAGCCGGTACGCGCGGGCCGCCCAGTCGCTCGCGGCGGCCGCGACGTCGTCGCGCTTGAAGATCCTCCACGCCCTCCTCGTCGGTGAGCGCAGCGTGATGCGCGCCGCGGTCTGGGCCGACATTCCGCAGACCCTCGCGCACGCCGACCTGGTCGCGCTCGAGCGCGCCGGGCTCGTCCGCCGTGCCGGCGACGAGTGGGAGCCGTCGGACGGGCACGTCGTGGTGCTGTTGCACCTCGCGCTCGCGCACGCGCACCTCGCGCTCGCCGACCCTGCCGAGGGCGAAGAACGAGCGTCCACTGCGAAATTCGGTAGGGAAAGAGCAAAATGAGGTGGTGGCCACGGGCGACGTCGGCAAGCTGAAGCGGATGCGTCGCGGCGAGGACAAGTTCCTCGGCTCGCTCGAGGCGCAGGTCATGGATCGCGTCTGGTCTCGCGGCAGCGCGACCGTGCGCGAGGTCGTCGACGACCTCGCCCGCACGCGCCAGCTCGCGTACACGACGGTCATGACGATCATGACCCGGCTGCACGAGAAGGGGCTGCTGCGGCGCGCTCGCGAGGGCAAGACGTACGTGTACCGGCCGGCCTACTCGCGACAGGAGTTCCGCGCGCGACTGTCGCGCGACATCGTGCGCGGTCTCGTCGCCGAGTTCGGTGACGTCGCGCTCGCGCAGTTCCTCGCGGCGCTCGACGAGGTCGACGAGCGGCACCGGCGCGCGCTCGAGCGGCTCGCCCGCGGCGGCGACGAATGACCCGTCTCGCCGACCGTTCGTTCGTCGCGCTCGTGACGATCGCGCTGCTCTCGAGCGCGATCCTCGTCGCCCTCTTCGTGTCGCTCCTGCCGCACCTCGGCGAGCCCGTGCCCGCGCTCGTCCTCGCCCTCGCCTCGGTGGGCATCCTCCTCGGCCTCGCGAGCCTCGCGCGTCAGCTCGCCGATACGTTCGCGCTCATCCGCCGCCTGCTTCGCGCGCGGGTCGAGGTCCCGCCGGCGCTCGCGGCGATCGCGGCGGACCTCGGCTGCGACGGCCGGCTCGACCTCGTCGGCGACGATCGCCCGTTCGCGTTCGCGTACTGGTTTGCCCGTCCACGCGTGTGCGTCTCGACCGGACTCATCGCGCGGCTCGCGCCCGACGAGCTGCGCGCGGTGCTCGCGCACGAGCGCTGGCACGTCGCGAGGCGCGATCCGCTGCGGATCGTGCTCGCGCGCTACTTCGCCGCCGGTCTCTACGTGATCCCGATCATCGAGGACCTCGTCGCGCACTACGACCTCGTGAAGGAGGTCGCCGCCGACGAGCACGCGGTGAGCGCGCTGGGCGACGTGCGCCCGCTCGCGCGCGCGCTGTACCGGCTCATGCCGCACGCGGAGGAGATGGACATGGGTCTGCTCGCGCCGGTCGGCGGGCTCTCGGTGACGGAGGCGCGCATCGAGCAGCTCGTCGAACACCGCCCGATCGTCGCGCGTTTCCCGCGTCTGCACGTCGCGCTCTCGGCGGCGACGCTCATCGCCGCGCTGCTGCTGCTCGCGGCGCACGCGCCGCTCGCCGGACGCGTCGACATCCTCCTCGCCTGGCCGCCAGCCGCGCTCCTCGCGCTCGCGGCGGCGAGCGGCGTGAGCCAACAGGTCCGCGCGGTCGCGCATCGTTAGACGCTCGACCGGGTCTTTCGACGCGTTCGTCCGGGAAGGAGACATCGTCCGTTAGCATTCCGCGACGTGCAGGTGACGACGAGGGGCCGTTACGCGCTGCTTGCGGTCATCGACATCGCCACGCACGAGACCGCGGGGCCGGTGAGCCGCAAGGACATCGCCGCGCGCCAGCAGCTTCCGAGCGACTACGTCGAGCAGATCCTCGTCCGGTTGCGACGCGCGAGCATCGTCACGTCGACGCGCGGACCGCGCGGCGGATACCGCCTCGCGCGCGCGGCGTCGACGATCACGGCGCTCGACGTGCTCGACGCCGTCGAGGAAGACATCGACGCCGCGACGTGCGTGGGCGAGAAAGCCGGCACGTGTAGTCGCTCCGGATCTTGCGCGTCGCACCTGCTGTGGGACGAGCTCACGACGAGGGTCGCCGAGTACCTGCGCTCGGTGACCCTCGCGACGCTTCTGGAGCGGCAGCGCGTCCTCGAGCGCGGAGAGCGTCCGCTCACGTTCGCGTAGTCCTACGGCAGCTGCGTCAGATCGACGGCGTCGAGCTCTCGCGAGTCGGCGTTCGCCACGAGCAGCGTGCGCCCGTCTGCGGTGATCGCGAGTCCGCGCGCCGTCACTGCCGGCGGCCGCTCTCCCGCGTCGCATGCGCCGGCGACGAGCGCCATCGCGACGGCGAGCGCGCGCACCAGGCCGATCCGTGTCGCGCTCTTCTCGCGATCCGGCCGCGTCCGTATCCTTTTCCTGTAATGCCGACCTCCACGGTCAACAATTCGGCAGCCCTCGCCACCGGTCTGACGCTCGAGCGCGTGCGGCAGCTGACCCACGGCACGATCCTCGAACGCATCGGCGGCACGCCGCTGGTTCCGCTTCGCCGCTTCAGCGCGGGGCTCCGCGGCGAGATCTGGGCCAAGCTCGAGTCCGCCAATCCCGGCGGCTCGGTGAAGGATCGCGCCGCGCTCTGGATGGTGCTTGCCGCCGAGGAATCCGGCGCGCTGCCGAGCGCGTCGCGCAGCATCCTCGACGCGACGAGCGGCAACACCGGCGTCGCGCTCGCCATGGTGGGCGCAGCTCGCGGACATGCCGTGACGCTGTGCATGCCGGACCGCGTCTCACTCGAACGGAAACGCATCGCCGCGGCGTTCGGCGCCCGCATCGTGAGCACCGATCCGCTCGAGGGGACGGACGGCGCGATCCGCGAGGCGCGCCGCCTCGCCGCGACGGATCCGGAGCACTACGTCTATGTCGACCAGTACTCGAACGTCGCGAACGTCGCCGCGCACGAGCGGTCGACCGCTCCGGAGGTCTGGGCGCAGACGGACGGACGTCTCACGCACGTCGTCGCCGGCGTCGGCACGGGCGGCACGGTCGTCGGCCTCTCGCGCTGGCTTCGCCCGCACGGCGTGCGCCTCGTGGCGGTGCAGCCGGACGCGCCGCTGCACGGGCTCGAGGGACTGAAGCACATGGCGTCGGCGATCCGGCCGGCGATCTGGGACGAGTCCGTCGCCGACGAGCACGCGACCGCGTCGACCGATGAGGCGCACGCGCTCGTGCGCCGGCTCGCACGCGAAGAGGGCATCCTCGCGGGTCCCTCGAGTGGCGCGGCGCTCGCGACGGCGCTGCGCATCGCGGCACGGGAAGAGTCGCTCGTCGTCGCGGTGCTGCCGGACGGCGGAGAGCGCTATCTGTCGACCGGCTTGTGGGAGGACTGACGTGGCGGTGACCGTGCGGCTGCCCGGATCGCTCCGCGAGACGGTCGGCGGCTCGGGGAAGATCGAGGCACGCGGCGGGACGCTCG
>DASQXO010000038.1:0-15319 GCA_035639655.1 Candidatus Dormiibacterota bacterium | reverse complement strand
CGGACCTATCAGGACGGCCGCTACCGCTTCGCGCTGCACGACGGCGCGTACCGTCTCGCGCTCTACGCCGCGACCGGGATCCGGTTCCGAGGTGCGGCCGTTCTGGCTCGGCGGCAGCGGCGCGTTCAACGACGCGACCGTCGTACAGGTCAACCGCGACATCAGCGGACTCGACTTCGCGCTCTCCGGTCCGTAGCGCGGCGCGAACCCCTTTTAATACATCCCGCGCGATGCGCGACGCACCGCCTCGACGATCGTCCCGTACCCGGTACAGCGGCAGAGGTTCCCCGACAGCGCCTCGCGGATCTCGGCTTCCGACGGCTCGGGATTGTCGCGCAGCAGCGCGTACGTCGCGACGACGAAGCCGGGCGTGCAGAAGCCGCACTGCACCGCGCCGGCGTCGACGAACGCGCGCTGGATCGGATGCAGCCGCTCGTCGTCGCCGAGGTCCTCGACCGTCCGCACGCGGTGTCCCTCCGCCGCGGCGGCGAGGACGAGGCAGCCGCACACGAGCCGATCGTCGAGCAGCACTGAGCACGAGCCGCACTCGCCCTGCTCGCAGGCGTTCTTGCTGCCGGGAAGGCCGAGGTTCTCGCGAAGGACCGTCAACAGCGAGCTGCCCTCCCACACGTCGGCCTCGCGCTCGACGCCGTTGACCGTGAGCCGCACTCTCACGCCACGATGCCTCCGACGCGCTGCAGCGCGCGGCGACCCATGACCGCGAGCACATGACGGCGGTACCGCGCCGACCCGCGGACGTCGTCGATCGGCCTCGCTGCCGCCGCCACGAGTTCTCCGAACTGCGCGAGCGCCGCGTCGCTCGCGTCGAGCGGCTCGTCCCAACCGCGCTCCGCGAGGAGTCCTTCGGCGAACGACTCGGCATCGCGCGCGCGGACGATCGTCGGCCCGCAGGAGCCGAGCGCGACGCGCGCGACCTGCGCCGCGCGGTCGATCACGAGGCACAGCGACGCGACGGCGATCACCATCGCGTTCCGCGTGCCGACCTTCAGGAAGGTCTGTCCCGGTCCCGGGTCGCGCCACTCGGCGCCGACGACGATCTCGTCCGGCGCCTTCGCGTTCCGCTTCGGTCCGGTCATGTACTCGCCGAAGGGCAGTCGTCGCTCGCCTCGTCGCGAGCGGAGCACGACGCGCGCGTCGAAGGCCGCGAGGATGGGCAGCGAGTCGCCGGCGGGGGACGACGTGCCGAGATTCCCGCCGAGCGTGCCGGCGTTGCGGATCTGCGGCGAGCCGACCGTGCGCGCCATCTCGCGGACCGCCGCGAAGGACGAGCCGCTCTGCTCGAGCAATTCGGTGTACGTCACGCCGGCGCCGGCACGCACGACGCCGTCGCGCTCGAGGTAGCGAAGCTCGCCGAGCGGTTGCACGACGATGATGCGCTCGGGGCGTTTCCGGCCGAAGTTGATCTCCACCATGAGATCCGTGCCGCCGGCGAGCAGATCGGCGCCAGGGTGCGCGGCGAGCGCCGCCAGCGCCTCGGGCAGCGAGCGCGGGCGTTCGATCTCCACCGACCCGTACGTTAATCCGTCGGTCGTGGCCGAGGCGCGCAAGCTCGATGCGGTCTTCGAAGGCGGCGGCGTGCGCGGCATCGCGCTCGTCGGCGCCGTGTCGGTCATCGAGGAAGCTGGCTACACCTTCGAGAACCTGGCGGGGACGTCCGCCGGCGCGATCGTGTCGACGCTCCTCGCCGCCGGCTATCGCTCGGCCGAGATCCACAAGATCGCGATGGACCTCGATCTCCGCCGTCTCGCCGACCGCTCCCTGATCGGCAGCCTGCCGATCGTCGGTCCGATCGTCGAGGCGGTCTTCGGGCTCGGCGTCTACGAAGGAGACGCGCTCCTATCGATCCTGCGCGACCTCCTCGGCGCCAAGGGCGTGCGCACCTTCGGCGACCTCGTCATCTCCGGCCAGTCCGATCCCCGGTACCGCTTCCGCGCGCGCGTCGTCGCGTCGGACATCTCGCGCGGCCGCTTCCTCGCGCTGCCGCAGGACGTCGAGCAGTACGGCCTGCGGCCCGAGGACGTCGATGTCGCGCTCGCGGTGCGCATGAGCTCGTCCACGCCGTTCATCTTCAAGCCGGTGAAGCTGCGCGATCCCGCCGGTGAGACGCACGTGGTCGTCGACGGGGCGCTCCTCAGCAACTTCCCGCTGGAGCTCTTCGACACGCCCGGCCGGCCGCCGTGGCCGACGTTCGGGTTCCGCCTCGTCCAGCCCGGCGCGCCGCCGTTCGCGCGCTTCGACGTGCGCGGGCCGATCTCGTACGTGATGGCGATGATCGGCACGGCGATGGAGGCGCACGACCAGCGCTACGTCGAGCAGCACAACTTCGCGCGCACCATCGCGATCGACGGGCTCGGCGTCAGCGCGACGGACTTCGCCGTGAGCGACGCGAAGAAGGAGGAGCTCTACGCCTCAGGCGTCGCGGCGGCGAAGAAGTTCCTCGCCGGCTGGGACTTCGACGCCTACCGCGAGCGCTGGCGCGCCGGCTCTTCCGCCTGAGGCGGCGCCGGCGCGCGGCCGGCGCGCGGCGGCTCGGCGAAGAATCGGCGGATCGAGGACTGCGCCAGCGCCGTCGCGAGCCCGGCGAGCGCAGCCGTCACTCCCTCCCAGAGCGTGCGCTCGATCTTCGATCCCATCTCGACCTCGCCGATCTCCTTCCGGATCGACTCGCGCAGGCGCTCGCGCTGCTTCTTCTTGAGGCGGTCGACGCGCCCGCCGAGGCGGTGGATGACCTCGTCGATGTCGGCCATGGGACGCCGCCGGCGCGCCTCGGCGACGCGCCGCGCCACGAGCCCGATCGCCAGCGCGCTCGCCGCGACGGCGCCGCCGATGACGGGGATCGGCCGCCGTCGCGCGAGCTCGCGCACGTCGAGGTCGTCGCGGACCCGCTCCCGCAGGAGCGAGATGTCCGTGTCGATCTGGCCCCGCAGGGCCCTCAGCTCTCGCTCTGTCCGAGCAGAGTCGCTCTCACCCACGAGATCGTCTCCTTGAAGGATCGGATGCTGCGCTCCGGGCCGCGGAGCACGAGCCGCCGGTACCCGGCAAATGCGAGACCCGCCGCCACCGCGAAGAAGATGAGCGTCATCAGGAACGCCGACAGGATGAGCCGCTCCAGGAACAGGAACGCGACCGCGCCGAGCGCGACGAGGATCACGCCGACGATGAGCATCGCGAGGAAGCCACCCACGCCCATGCGGAATCCGGCAACGAGGAGCGCGACCGCGATACCGATGGTGAGCGCGAGGACGACCGCGCCGAGCGCCTCGCGTGGCAGCAGCGCGAGGACGGTGATGAGGAACACGACGAACGCGACGAGCCCGAGGAGGAGCACCGCGACGCCGGCGCCCATCCACGCCGCCGCCCGCATGTTCGCCTGCACGATCTCGGCGATCTCCTGGCGTGGCAGCAGGAGCTGTTTGGCGATGTACGCGCGCACCTTGTCGCGGATGTCGCCGATGAGCGAACGGTAGCTGGCAGGCCCGGCCGAAGAGGTCGACACGCGCTCGGACTCTAGCATCGCGTATCGCGGGACCGAGCACGTCGCATGCCGCGCGTCTGCGACAATTCAGCGGCGATCTCCGAGGGAGGGGAACATGGCTGAAGCCCTTCAGACGCGCGAGTCGAAGCCGCAGGCCGTCGTCAAGAAGTGGGTCTACCTATTCCACGAGGGCAACGCACAGATGCGCGATCTGCTCGGCGGCAAAGGCGCGGGACTCGCGGAGATGACGAACGCGCGCCTCCCCGTGCCGCCGGGTTTCACCATCACGACGGAAGCGTGCAACGCGTACTTCAAGAACGGCGAGCGCCTCCCCGAGGGCCTCTGGGATCAGGCGATCGCGGCGCTGCGCGCGGTCGAGGACGCGGCGGGGAAGAAACTCGGGGACGCGTCGAATCCGCTGCTCGTCTCGGTGCGCTCCGGCGCCAAGTTCTCGATGCCGGGAATGATGGACACTGTCCTCAACCTCGGGCTCAACGACGAGACGCGAGCGGGACTCGAGAAGCAGACGGCGAACCCGCGGTTCGCCTGGGACGCGTACCGCCGGTTCATCCAGATGTTCGGCCGGATCGTGATGGGCGTCGAGGGCGAGAAGTTCGACCGCGCCTTCGACGCGATGAAGAAGCGGGCGCGCGCGAAGCAGGACACCGATCTCAAGGCCGAGCACCTGCAGAAGCTCGTCGGCGAGTTCAAGCGGATCGTGCGCGCCGAGACGAAGCGCGACTTCCCGACCGAAGTGAACGAGCAGCTGCGCCTCGCCATCGAGGCCGTGTTCAAGTCGTGGTTCGGCAAGCGCGCGCATGACTACCGCGAGGTGAACAAGATCCCGCACGACCTCGGCACGGCGTGCAGCGTCGTGACGATGGTGTTCGGGAACATGGGCACCGACTCCGGCACCGGCGTCGCGTTCACGCGCGACCCGAACACCGGCGAGAAGAAGGTGTACGGCGAGTACCTGCTCAACGCGCAGGGCGAGGACGTCGTCGCCGGCATCCGCACGCCGAAGAAGCTCGACGAGCTGCGTCAGGAGCTCCCCGACGTCTACGAGCAGTTCCTCGAGATCGCCGAGCGGCTGGAGAAGCATTACCGCGACGCGCAGGACCTCGAGTTCACCGTCGAGCGGCGGAAGCTCTACATGCTCCAGACCCGCAGTGCGAAGCGGACGGCGAAGGCGGCCGTGAAGATCGCGGTGGACATGACGCGCGAAGGTCTCATCGACCGGACCGAGGCGCTGCGCCGCGTCGAGCCCAGCCAAGTCGACCAGCTGCTGCTGCCGCGCTTCGACGAGAAGGCCGTCGAGAAGGCGCGGAAGGAAGGGCGCTATCTCGGGAAGGGTCTGAACGCGTCGCCCGGCGCGGCGATGGGGCGCGCGGTGTTCGAGGCGGATCGCGCCGTGGAGCTGAAGGGCAAGGGCGAACTCGTCGTGCTCGTGCGCCCGGAGACCTCGCCGGACGACTTCCACGGCATGGTCGCGGCGACCGGCATCCTCACCTCACGCGGCGGATCGACGAGCCACGCCGCCGTCGTCGCACGCGGCCTCGGCCTCCCCTGCGTCGTCGGCATGGGTGAGCTCGACGTCGACCTCAAGAAGCGCGTCATGAAGGTCGCGGACAAGACGCTGAAGGAAGGATCGACGATCTCGATCGACGGGACGACGGGCGAGGTCTTCGCCGGCGCACTCCCGACGACGCCGGCCGACTTCGAGCAGGAGACGGACCTCCACGAGCTCCTCGCGTGGGCTGACGAGTCGAAGACGCTCGGGGTGTGGGTCAACGCCGACACGCCGGGGGAGTGCGTGCGCGCACGCCGCTTCGGCGCCGAAGGGGTCGGCCTCGCGCGGACGGAGCACATGTTCCGCGAAGCCGAACGCCTGCCCTACGTCCAGGCGATGATCCTCGCGTCCGATCAGGGCGAGCGCCGCAAGCACCTGAAGAAGCTGCTGCCGTTCCAGCAGAAGGACTTCCGCGAGATCTTCGAGGTCATGAACGGGCTGCCGGTCGTCATCCGGCTCATCGATCCGCCGCTCCACGAGTTCCTGCGCGAGATCGACGTGAAGCAGCTCGCGCGGATCACGGGACTGACGCCGGCGAAGGCGAAAACGCACGTCGAGACCCGCCGCGCCCAGCTCGAGGAGGAGAACCCGATGCTCGGGCTGCGCGGATGCCGGCTACTGCTCGTGTTCCCCGAGATCCTGGAGATGCAGATCCGCGCGATCCTCGGCGCCGCGGCGGACGTGAAGCAGAAGGGCGTCGACGCGAAACCGGAGATCATGATGCCGCTCGTCGGGACGATGGGCGAGCTCGAGCGCCTGCACAAGCAAGTGCACGAGGTCGCCGCCGCCGTCGAGCAGGAGCGCGAGATGAAGATCCCGTTCAAGTTCGGCACGATGATCGAGATCCCGCGCGCATGCGTGATCGCGGATCGCATCGCCTCGCTGGCCGAGTTCTTCTCCTTCGGCACGAACGACCTGACGCAGACCGTCCTCGGCATCTCGCGCGACGACGCGCAGAAGTCGTTCCTCACGCGTTACGTCGAGGAGAAGATCATCGCGGCCGATCCGTTCCAGGTGCTCGATCGCGACGGCGTCGGGGCGATGGTGCGCATGGGTGTCGAGCGCGGCCGCAAGGCGCGCAAGGATCTGAAGGTCGGCATCTGCGGCGAGCACGGCGGCGACCCATCCTCGATCGAGTTCTTCCACCAGGCCGGCCTGACCTACGTGTCGCCGTCGACGTTCCGCGTGCCGAGCGCGCGTCTCGCGGCGGCCCAGGCGGCGCTCGCGGAGGGAGGCAGCCGGGACCGGTAGCCGCCCCGGTCATCCGAACGGCGGATACCCCGCGCGGCGGCGGCGCGGCATCCTCTGCCGATGCGGTACCGGTTGCTCGAGGCCGTTTGTCTCGCCGTGATCGGCGGCATCGCCTGGGCCGACTTCAACTCGAATCCGGACGCACGCTTCGGCTTCGTGTACCTGGTGCCGATCGTCGCGGCCGGCTGGTGGCATAGCCGGCTCTTCGCCCTCGCCTGCGCGGCGCTCGCGTCGACGGCGATCGTGGTGAACGACGTCACCTCCGGCTCGGCGGGAAGCGGGACGACGCTGCTATGGAACGAGTTCACGCGCGCGACGACCTTCGCGGCGGCGGCGATCGTGTCGAACAGCGTGCGGCGCTCACGCGACCGGCTCGCGAGCGAACGAGAGGACGCGTTCCAGCTCGCGATCCGCGATCCGCTGACCGGCGTGTACAACCGCTACTTCATGCGCGAGCAGCTCGAGCTCCTCGATCGCCTGGCCGCGAGCTACCGCCGGCCGTACGCCGTCATCGCGCTCGACCTCGACGGGCTGAAGGAGATCAACGACCGCTTCGGCCACCAGGCCGGCGACGCGGCGCTCCGCGCGTTCGCGGCGGATCTGCGTGGCAGCATCCGGCCCGAGGACATCCCGGTGCGGATCGGCGGCGACGAGTTCATCGTCGTGTTGCCCGACGCCGACGTGCGGCTCGCCGCGTCGATCGCCGAGCGCATCGTTTCCGCCGTGGCCACCCGCGCCGGCGATCCCGCCGCGGTCACCGGCGTGAGCGCCGGTGTCGCGACCTGGCGGCTGGGGCGCGAGATCGAGCAGGTCCTCGCCGTGGCGGATCGCCTCCTCTACGTGACGAAGCGTCAGGGCGGGAAGGCCGTGACCGCCGAGCCGGACGAGCTCGTCCGGATCGAGCTCGACGCGGGAATGACGCGCGCGTAGCGGCGCGGCGAGCGGCACCGATTAGCATCGCTGCACATGGCGACGCAGACGAGGGGTCCGCGGCTCTCTCGCGATCGCCAGATCGCATCGCTGCGCATTCGCGAGCAGCTCGAGGCCGATGAGGAGCGCCGGCTCGCGAAGGACGCGACGCGCTCCGCGCGGGCCGTACGCGACCGGCCCGAGGCGCCGGACCCGGTGCGCCTCGCGTTCGCGCTCGACCGCGATCGGATCCTGCACAGCAAGCCGTTCCGCCGGCTCAAGCACAAGACGCAGGTGTTCCTGGCGCCGATCGGCGACCACTACCGCACGCGACTCACGCACACGCTCGAGGTCAGCCAGATCGGGCGCTCCATCGCGCGCGCGCTGCGTCTGAACGAAGACCTTGTCGAGGCGATGGCGCTCGGCCACGACATCGGGCACACGCCGTTCGGCCACATCGGCGAAGAGGTGCTCGGCGAATTCCTCCCCGGCGGGTTCCGCCACAACGAGCAGAGCGTGCGCATCGCCGAGACCCTCGAGAAGAACGGGCGTGGGCTGAACCTGACCGAGCAGACGCTCGACGGCATCCTGAAGCACAGCGCGCCGACGCAGGGCGGCGTCGAGACGGCCGCGTGGGGCGAGCCCGAGACGCCCGAGGGCTGGACGGTGCGGTACGCGGACAAGATCGCCTACCTGCATCACGACATCGACGACGCGATGCGTGCCGGCATCGTCGAGGAGGACGACATCCCTTCCGAGGTGCGAGCGGCGCTCGGACGCAACCGCGCCGAGCGGCTCGACACGATGATCTACGACGTGGTCGTGACCTCGTACGGGAAACCGACCGTCACGATGAGCGACGACGTGCTCGACGCCACGAACGCGCTGCGCCGGTTCATGTTCGAGCACGTCTACCTCGCCGGCCCCGCGAAGACCGAGGACGAGAAGGCGAAGGATCTGCTGCGTGCGCTCCTCGAGCACTTCGAGCGACGTCCGCAGGAGATGCCCGCGGAGTACAAGCGCATCGTCGAGACCGACGGCGCGAAGCGCGCGGCGGCCGACTATGTGTCGGGCATGACCGACCGGTACGCCTTCGACACGTACACGAGCATCTTCATCCCGCGGTCCTGGCAGCTGGCGTAACCGAAGCAGACGGCGCGCCCCTCTCCGCTGTGCGATGCTTCCACTCCCGCGGTCGCTGACGCGGTCGCGGCAGGTCATGGGGGAGATGGTGCAGGCGACGAAGCGCGCGGCCGTCGAGCCGACGGCGAAGTGGACCGCTCCGACGACCTCCGAGTACGAGAAGCTGGGCGCCTTCTATCTCGGCCGGCCGTACGACGTGTCGGCCAAGGCGCCGCTCCCCGGCGTGGTGCTGTACGACTCGAAGGATCTCGTCACGCACGCCGTGTGCGTCGGCATGACCGGCAGTGGCAAGACCGGACTGTGCATCGACATCATCGAGGAGGCCGCCCTCGACGGTGTCCCGACGATCGCGATCGATCCGAAGGGCGACCTCGCGAACCTGATGCTGACCTTCCCCGATCTTCGTCCCTCCGACTTCCGTCCGTGGATCAATGAAGAGGACGCGGCGAAGAAGGGGCTAACCGCTGACGAGTACGCCGCCCAGCAGGCCGAGACATGGAGCAAGGGCCTCGCTGAGTGGGGCGAGGACGGGGAGCGGATCCGCCGCCTGCGCGACGCCGCGGAATTCGCCGTGTACACGCCGGGATCGAGCGCCGGCATACCCGTATCGATCCTCGCCTCCTTCGCCGCGCCGCCGGAGGCGATCCGGGACGACGCCGAGCTGCTTCGCGAGCGCGTGAACGCGGTCGTCACGAGCCTCCTCGCGCTCGTCGGCGTCGACGCCGACCCCGTCCAGAGCCGCGAGCACGTGCTGACCTCGACGCTCGTGACGAACGCATGGATGAGCGGAAGCGACCTCGACCTCGCCACGCTCGTCGAACGGATCCAGCGGCCGCAGCTCGAGCGGATCGGCGTGATGGACATCGAATCCTTCTATCCCGAGAAGGAGCGCATGAAGCTCGCGCTCGCGCTCAACGGGCTGCTGGCCGCGCCGGGCTTCGCCTCGTGGCTCGAGGGCGTCCCTCTCGATGTGAACACGATCCTGCGCACGGCCGGCGGCAAGCCGAGAGTCGCGATCATGTCGATCGCGCACCTGTCCGACGCTGAGCGCATGTTCTTCGTCTCGCTCCTGCTCAACCAGCTCGTCGGCTGGATGCGGGCGCAGTCGGGCACGACGAGCCTTCGCGCGATCGTCTACATGGACGAGATCTTCGGATACTTCCCGCCGGTCGCGACGCCGCCGTCGAAGCAGCCGTTGCTCACGCTGCTGAAGCAGGCGCGAGCGTTCGGCCTCGGCGTCGTGCTCGCGACGCAGAACCCGGTCGACCTCGACTACAAGGGGCTCGCGAACGCGGGAACGTGGCTCCTCGGGCGCCTCCAGACGGAGCGCGACAAGGCGCGCGTCCTGGAAGGGCTCGAGGGCGTCGCGGCTGGCGCGAACTCGGCCTTCGATCGCGCGCGGTTCGACAAGCTCCTGGCCGGCCTCACCTCGCGTGTCTTCCTGATGAACAACGTCCACGAGGATGCGCCGGGCGTCCTCGAATCGCGGTGGTCGATGTCGTACCTGCGCGGCCCGCTCACCCGCGAGCAGATCAAGCGGCTCATGGAGGGCCGCCGCCCGCAGCTCGCGCCTCGCGGCGCGGCCGCGCCGAGCTCGGCCGACACGGCGCCGGCAGCCGCGGCGGCCGACGCCGCCCAGACGCGGCGCGAGCAGCGCGACGCCGCCGTCGAGAAGCTCCGGCGCGAGTACGCCCCGAAGATCGCGCGCGCCGAGGAGAAGCTCCGCAACGCGCAGCAGGTGCTCGACCGCGAGCAGGGCCAGGCGCGCTCGGCCGAGATCCAGACGGCGATCTCGGTCGGTGCGACGATCCTCACATCGCTGCTCGGCAACAAGCGGATGAAATACACGACGCTCGGGCGCGGGACGACGGCCGCGCGCGGCGCCGCGCGTGCGATCGAGCAGCAGGGCGACGTGAAGCGCGCGCGCGAGGATGCCGACGCCGCGCGTGCGGAGCTGGACGCGCTCAACTCGGAGCTGCAGAAGAAGATCGACGCGCTGAGCTGAACGAAAGGCGTTCCGGCGCCGCCTAGACTCGTTCCTTCAGGGAATGGGGACGATCATCGAGGTCGACGGCCTCACCAAGCGCTACAAGGGCGCGTCGACGAACGCCGTCGACGCCATCTCCTTCCGCGTGGAGGCGGGCGCGTTCTTCGCCCTGCTAGGCCCGAACGGCGCGGGAAAGACCACGACGATCTCGATGCTCACGACCACGCTCGCGCCGAGCGCAGGAGCGGCGCGCGTCGCCGGGCATGACCTCGTTCGCGAGGCTCCCGCGGTGCGCCGTGAGGTCGGCATCATCTTCCAGAAGCCGAGTCTCGATCAGAACCTCACCGGCGAGGAGAACGTGCGCCTTCACGCGCTGCTGTACGGCCTCTATCCATGGCGACCGAGCTACGGTCTCATGCCGCCGGCGTACCGCGGGGCGCTCGAGGGCATGGCCGGGCTGCTCGGCATCGGCGAAGACATCTTCAAGCCGGTCCGGACGTACTCCGGTGGGATGAAACGGAAGCTCGAGATCGTCCGCGCCTTGCTGCATCGGCCGAAGGTGCTCTTCCTGGACGAGCCCACGGCCGGTCTCGACGTGCCGACGCGCCGGACGCTGTGGGACCACCTCGCGAAGGTCCGGCGTGAATCGTCGACGACCGTGTTCCTGACCACGCACTACATCGAAGAAGCCGAGTCGGCCGACAGCATCTGCATCATCGACCGCGGCAAGATCGTGTCCCTCGGAACGCCCGACGCGGTCAAGGCGCGCCTCATCCAGCACTACGTCGACGTGGACGCGGCCGACCGCACCGCGCTGCGCGAGGATCTGCAGCGACTCGGTCTGCGCTATGTCGAAGGACGTCACGTGCGCGTCGATCTCGATGGGATGAGCACACACGCGTTGCTCAAGTCGATCGACGTCCCGCTCACGTACGTACAGACGCACATGCCGTCGCTCGAGGACGCGTACCTCGAGATCGTTTCGAGGGCGGACGGTTGATAGAGGCGAGCGCGGCGCTCGCGATCGCGCAGCGCGACTTCACCAAGCTGTTCCGCGACCGGATGCGGATCGTGACGGACGTCGTCGTGCCGGTGTTCGTCTTCGGCCTACTCGGCGGGATGCTGAACTTCGCGTTCGGGCGCGCGCTCGGTTACGACTTCCTCATCTTCGTGTTGACCGGCGTGTTCGCTCAGTCGCTGTGGCAGTCCGCGGCGATGGGCATGGTCTTCCTGCTGGAGGACCGCGAGAACGACTTCAGCCAGGAGATCTTCGTCTCGCCGATCTCGCGCTACACGATCGTGCTGGGGAAGATCCTCGGCGAGTCGCTCGTCGCGATGCCGCAGGGGATCGCGGCGCTCGTCTTCCTCGTCCTCGTCGGCCTGCGCCCCTCGCTCGAGCAGCTCCTCGCGCTCGCGGGCGCGACGGTCGTCATCTGCCTCTCCGGCGGCACGTTCGGGCTGCTGGTGCTCGGATGGCTTCCGAACCGTCGCGTCGCGACGCAGATCTTCGGGTTCGTGATGCTGCCGCAGTACTTCCTTGCGGGCGTCTTCAACCCGGTCAAGGACCTGCCGGCGTGGCTCGACGCGGTGGCGCGGATCGCTCCGATGCGGTACGCGGTCGACCTCGCGCGGAACGTCTTCTACGCCGGAAGACCCGAGGCCGCGGAGACGGTCCTGAATCCGGTGTCGACGGACGCCCTCGTCACGGTCGCGATGATCGTCGTGTTCCTGATCGCCGGCACGTTCCTCTTCGTTCGCGCCGAACGGAATCGCTGATGCCCGGCGACTTCGACACGGTCAAGGAGCGCGTCGACATCGCGCAGGTGATCGGCGCGTACGTGCCGCTCAAGAAGGCAGGTCGGATCTACAAGGCACTCTGTCCGTTCCACACCGAGAAGACGCCGTCGTTCACCGTCGATCCCGATCGGCGCACGTACAAGTGCTTCGCCTGTGGCAAGGGCGGCGATGTGTTCACGTTCCTCGAAGAGAAGGCGGGTCTGTCGCGCGGCGAAGCCCTCGAGCAGCTCGCGAAGGAAGCCGGAGTGGAGCTCACCCGGCGGAAACCCGAGGAGCGTGAGGAGCACAAGCGCCTCATCGCCGCGCACGAGGCCGCGCACTTCTACTTCCGGCAGGCGCTGCGCGGGACGGAGGGCGGGAAGGGCGCCGCGGCGTACCTCGAGAAGCGCGGCATCCGGCCCGAGACGATCGATCGGTTCGGCCTCGGCTACGCCCCCGACCTCCTCGACGGCCTGCTTGCGTACCTTCGGAAGAAGGGCTTCAGCGACGCCGAGGCCGTCGAGAGCGGCCTCATCGTGCGGACCGAGCGCGGGGCGCTCATCGATCGCTTCCGCGGGCGGGTGATGATCCCGATCCGGGACGCGAAGGGCCGGCCGATCGGCTTCGCCGGTCGCGCCCTGCGCGCCGACGAGCGCGCCAAGTACATCAACTCGCCGGCGACGCCGCTGTTCGAAAAGTCGCGCGTGCTGTTCGCGCTCGACCTCGCCCGTCCGGAGATCCGCAAGTCGAAGGAGGCGATCGTCGTCGAGGGTCAATTTGACGCGGTCGCGGCGCACCAGGCCGGCGTCCGGAACCTCGTCGCGTCGATGGGCACCGCGCTGACGGTCCAGCAGTACGAGCTGCTGCGCCCGGTCGCGGAGCGGGCGGTGATCGCGTTCGACGCGGACCCGGCCGGCGTGAAGGCGGCCGAATCGCGGGGCCGCGAGCTCCTGGCGCTCGCCGATCGGGTGCTCGTCCGCGCGGGCAAGGGGAGCATCGCGGCAGCCGTCGGCCTCGACCTCTTCGTCGCCGTCCTCCCGCCCGGAACCGATCCCGACGTGCTCGTCCGCACCGACCCGGATCGGTTCCGCGACGCGATCGCGGAGGCGAAGCCGGTCGTCGAGTTCCTGCTCGACGCCCTCTCCGCGAGGCACCGCCTCGGTACGCCGGTCGGCAGGCGCGACTACCTCCGCGAGGCCATGCCGCTCCTCGCATCGGTGTCCGATCCCCTGACGCGCGGGGTTTACCTCGATCGCCTGTCGCGGACCACCGGGGTCAGTCAGGCGGCGCTCGAGGACGAACTTCGGACGCTCCGGGGCGGTACACGACAGAGCGAGGCCGAAGCCGAGGCCGGCGGGAAGCGAAAAGGCACTCCCGAACGTTATGTAGTGGCACAATTGCTACGTTTTCCCGACCAGGCCCGCCGGCTCGAGCTCTCCCCGGAAGACGTCAGCGACCCGGAACTCCGTTCGCTCTACGAGTTGATCCGCGCCGCAGAGCGCGTGGAACGGTACCCGGAGGCGTTGGCGGCGCTTCGCGCGGAGCTCGTCGCCGAGGCGGAAGGAGCGGCCTCGTACGAGGAGGTCGTGACAGCAGTCGAGCAGGCGGCGTTACGGGTCCGGGAACGGCGATTGCGGCGACGATTGGAGGAGGCGCGCGCAGCGTTTTCGCGGCAACCCGACGATGCCGGGCTGGCCGAGAACGTGACCGAACTGGTGGGTGAGCTGGCGCGCGTCAAGGAGGCGCTCGAGCGGCACACCAGTCTCGAGCCCCTCATGGTGGAAGAGGAGTAGCAGACAGCATGGCGAGAGAGACCCAGAAGAAGGAAGAGAAGATCGAGGCGCCGGCGGCGCCGCGCGAGCAGCGCGAGTCCGTCGTCCGGCTCCTGGCGAAGGGCCGCGAGCAGGGTTACCTGGCTCAGGAGGACCTCGTTCGCGCGCTGCCCGACCCGGAGCCGGGCGAGATGGACGAGCTGCTCCAGACCGTCGACGACCTCGGCATCGAGCTCCTCGAGGAGCACGGCCCGGACTGGTCCGCCCTCAAGGCGGAAGAGGAGGAGGCCGAGGAGCTCTCGCGCGAGGACCTCGAGGCCGCGCTCTCGGCCGACCTGATCAGCGTCGACGACCCCGTCCGGATGTACCTGAAGGAGATCGGGAAGGTCCCGCTGCTCACGGCCGAGGAGGAGGTCAACCTCGCGAAAGCGATCGAGCTCGGTGAGCAGGCGCTCGAGTCGCCGTCCCTGGCGGCCGTCCACCTCTACGAGCTCGGCATCGAGACGCGCAAGCGGATGGAGCCATACCGCACGCGCGAGCTCGTCGACGAGTCCGGTCGCTTCGTCGACAAGTCGCTCCGCCGGATCACGACCGATCCGGAGGACACCAAGCAGCTGCGCCGCGTCACCACGCGGATCTTCAAGCTGCGCGAGCCGCTCTTGGCCGAGGGCAATTCGAAGGAGGTCTCGCCGGAAGCGAAGATCCTCATCGACGAGATCGTCGGCATCATCGACGGCGCGAAGCGCGACACGCAGCGCATCGTCATGCGCTTCCTGCCGGCGTACGTGAAGATCCACGGGCCGGCCGAGGGCGCCGAGCGGCTCGGCGAGGCGATCATGCTCGGTCAGGAGCTCCGCGCCCTGCTCGTGCAGTCGCTCGAGAAGATCGTCGAGGTCGACGCTGACGAGCAGCGCGGCCTGCGTCGCCTCGCGGACGAGCTCGTCCAGAAGGGCGACAACGCGCGGCACAAGCTGACCGAGGCGAACCTCCGGCTCGTCGTGTCCATCGCGAAGAAGTACATCGGCCGCGGCATGAACTTCCTCGACCTGATCCAGGAGGGCAACATCGGTCTGATCCGCGCGGTCGAGAAGTTCGACTACGAGAAGGGCTACAAGTTCTCGACGTACGCGACGTGGTGGATCCGCCAGGCGATCACGCGCGCGATCGCGGACCAGGCGCGGACGATCCGCATCCCGGTCCACATGGTCGAGACGATCAACAAGCTCATCCGCGTGTCGCGCGGGCTCCTCCAGGAGCTCGGCCGCGAGCCGACGGCGGAGGAGATCGCCGAGCGGATGCTCATCACCGCGGACAAGGTCCGCGAGATCGTGAAGGTCTCGCAGGAGCCGGTCTCGCTCGAGACGCCGATCGGCGAGGAAGAGGACAGCCATCTCGGCGACTTCATCCCCGACAAC
>DASQXO010000037.1:0-4145 GCA_035639655.1 Candidatus Dormiibacterota bacterium | reverse complement strand
CGCGAGCCGGCTGCGCAGATCGTGACCGACTGCACCGGACGCGCGCAGCTCCTCGAGCACGGTCGGGTAGCGATCGGGCCGGGAGATGACGACGACGCCGTCGTGGTTCTTCGCGCCCGCGCGCAGTAGCGCGACGCCGCCAATGTCGATCTGCTCGATGAGCTCCGGACCGCGCAGCCCCGCGCGCACCGCGTCGGCGAAGCGGTACAGGTTCACGGCGACGAGGTCGATCGGGACGATCGAGCCCGCGCGCAGCTCCTCCATGTGCTCGGGCTTGTCGCGTCGAGCGAGGAGCGCGGCGTGGACCTGCGGATGGAGCGTCTTGACGCGGCCGTCGAGGAGCGACTCGCTCCCGGTGATGTCGCTCACCGGGCGCGCGTCGACGCCTTCGCTCCGGAGCGCGCGGCGCGTGCCGTCCGTCGCGAAGAGCTCCCATCCAAGGTCGCGCAATCCCGCCGCGAACGCGGGGAGACCGGTGAGATCAGAAACAGAGAGGAGCGCCCGCATGCGAGACGCGAAGTATATGGCGGTCCGGAGCGCCCCCTTACTATTTCGCGTGTGATCGACTTCGGGCATTTCGTGCAGCGTCTGACCGAGCCGTTCAACACGGAGTCGCGTTTCTACTGGCCGATCGTCGCCGGCGTCTTCATCGCGATGGTGCTGCATACCGCGTGGTACCTGTGGAAGCCGAACCGGCCGCGCAACCCCGTGCGCGACACGGTCGAGTCGGTCGCCTACTGGATCGACTTCGTCGCCCTCATCCTCTTCCTCGTGTTCCTCTCGGCGAAGGTGCGCGCCTACGTGCTCGTCGCGCTCCTCGTGATCGAGTGGCTGAGCCTCGCGTTCGTGTACCTCGTCTACGCGCCGCCACGGTTCGAGGCGTTCACGCGCGAGGAGCGCCGACGGCGCTACATCCCCGAGCCGCGCCGGCGCGCCGCCCGGCGTTAGCTCGGCTCGGGACTCTCGAAGGTGACGCGGAAGTCACGGTAGCGTCGCGCGCCGTCGATCGGACGGACGTCGACCTCTTCGACCCGCGCCGATGGCGGACCGCGCCGGCACCAGGCGACGAAGCGATCGACGGCGGCGTCGTCGCCCTCGGCGAGCGCTTCGACATCGCCGTCCTCGGTGTTCCACACGCGGCCGGTGATGCCCTGGCGCCGCGCCGCGTCCGCCGACGCGTACCGGAAGTTCACGCCTTGCACGCGTCCGCGGATCCGCAGGCGCACGCGCTTCATCGCGGACGCTCCTTCCGGCGGCGCCGCTCGATGTGCTCGAGCATCGCGTCGAGCGGCTTCGTGTTCTCGACCGCCGCGGCCGTCGCCCACCCGCGCCGCGCGTTCATCACGCCGTACTCCATCCAGTCGAGCTCGCCGACCAGGTGCGCGTCCGAGTTGATCACGAGCGGCGCGCCGGCGGCGATCGCGCGCCGCACCGACACGTCCGCGAGATCGAGACGCTCCGGCCCGCCGTTGACCTCGAGGCGGCAGCCGGTCTCGGCCGACACGCGGATGAGCTCGTCGACGTCGACCTCGTACGCGTCGCGCCGCTCGAGCAGCCGGCCGGTCGGGTGGCTGACGGCGTCGACGAGCGGGTTGCGCATCGCGCCGACGATCCGCTTCGTCATGACGTCCTTCGGCTGATGCATCGCCGAGTGGATCGAGGCGGTGACCACGTCGAAGAGCAGGAGCCCGTCGTCGTCGTAATCCAGCGTGCCGTCGGCGCGGATGTTCACCTCGCATCCGGAGAACACGCGGAACGGCCGTAGCTCGCCATCGAGCCGCTCGAGGATGCGGTTTCGCTCGCGCACGCGGTCGAGGGTCATGCCCTTCGCCATGCCGAGCGAGATGCTGTGGTCGGTCACCGCGACGTACTCGTAGCCGAGCTGCTTCGCGCGGCGCACCATCGCCTCGAGCGGATCGCGACCGTCGGTCCAGTCCGAGTGCGTGTGCAGGTCGCCCTTGATCTCGTCGCGCCGCACCAGCGCCGGCAGGCGGCGCTCCAGCGCGGCGTCGATCTCGCCGCGATCCTCGCGCAGCTCGGGCGGGATCCAGTCCATGCCGAGCGCGGCATAGATCTCCTCCTCGGTCGCGCCGGCGATCGCCGGGCCGCTCTTCTCCTCGCCGACGCGGTAGAGGCCGTACTCGTTGAGCAGCAGCCCGCGCTTCAGCGCGACGTGGCGCAGCCGGACGTTGTGCTCCTTCGATCCGGTGAAGTACACGAGCGCCGCGCCCCACGACCGCGGCGCGACGGTGCGGAGATCGACCTGCTGTCCGGTGCGGAGCACGATCGCGCTCTTCGTTTCGCCCTGCGCGACGATCCGCTCGACCTCGGGGTACGCGCGGAAGGTCTCGTGCGCCGTGCGCGGATCGTCCGTCGCGACGACGACGTCGATGTCGCCGATCGTCTCGCGGAACCGCCGCAGGCTGCCGGCGAACGCGACCCGACCGGCGCCGCAGCGCTCCTCGAGGTACGCGACGAGCGCTCGCGCGTCGCGGAGCGCGTGATGGACGAGCGACCGTCCGCTCCGGCGGCGGAGCTGCTCGATCGACTGGAGGATGCGCTCCTCGGTCTTGGCCTGGATCTTGGGCAGCACCTGCAGCCGCCGTTCGCGCGCCGCGTCCTCGAGCTCCTCGATCGTCGTGATCTTGAGGTGCTCGTAGATCGTGCGCGCCGTCGCGGGTCCGACGCCGGGCACGCGGAGCAGGTCGAGCAATCCCGGCGGCGTCTTCGCCACGAGCTCCTCGTACCGCTTCGCCGTCCCTCTATCGAGGAGCTCGACGATGACCGTGGAGACCGACGGGCCGACCTTCTCGATCTCGGTGAGCCGGCCCTGCTCGCGATAGAGCGCGATCGGCTCGCGCAGATCGCGGATCGCGCGCGCCGCGGCGCGGAATGTGACCGCGCGGAAGGTGCCCTCGCCGGCGAGATCGATCATGTCGGCGATGTCGTCGAGCACGCGGGCGATGCGCTCGTTCGACATCTCCGCCGCGTCGCGGCGCGACTTCGCCGGCGTCCGGGACGCGAGCGGCGCATCCTCGCGCGGCATGCGGCGATTGTCGCAACAATCGGACCGATGCGGCACGGCTGGCTCGTCGTCGTGATCGTGCTGAGCGCGTGCGTCATCGGACCGGGCCACGCGTCGCCGCCGGATCTGGTGGGGACGGACACCAGCCCGGACGTGCTCCTCGCCGCGTTCGACCGGCTCGCCGCGCCGGACGATCGCGCGCCGTACCTCACCGCGACCGCGACGCTCATTGCCTCCGGGGACGTCTCCGTGCCGCGCGGGTTCACCGCCGAGCGGCTGCTGCCGGAGGATGCGATCCGCCATCCGACCGCGCTGGCGTTCGCGCCGAGCGGCCGCCTCGTGGTCGCGACGGAGGGCGGCGGCGTGACGTCGTACGACGTCAGCGGCCCTGTGGCGCGCGACGAGCGCGAGGTCGCCTCGGGCTTCAAGCTCCCGCTCGGCCTGCTCTACGTCGGCGACGCGCTGTACGTGAGCGACAACGGGACGGTATGGCGGCTCGCCGGCGGCGCGCGGACCGCGGTCGTGAGCGGCATCCCGACGTTCGAACACTCGACCGACGCGCTCGCGCTCGGGCCCGACGGGCGCATCTATCTCGGCGTCGGCTCGACGTGCAACGCCTGCCGCGAGGCCGACGCGCGCAACGCGACGATCGTCAGCTTCGCGCCCGACGGATCGGGCCTCTCGATCGTCGCGCGCGGCCTGCGGAACGCCTACGGCATCGCGTTCAACCGCTCCGACGGCTCGCTATGGGCGACCGACAACGGCAGAGACGACCTGGGCGCCGATGTGCCGGACGAGCTGAACCTCGTACAGAGCGGAAAGAATTACGGCTACCCCGACTGCTACGGCAAGAGCCGCGGGTCGAACTGCGACGGCACGACCGCGCCCCTGCTCGAGCTGGATGCGAACTCGTCGTCGGACGGCATCGTGTTCTACGACGGGACGAGTTTTCCGCAGGAGTACCGCGAGAATGTGTTCATCGCGCAGTGGGGCAGCTTCCGGCGCACGCGCGGCCGCAAGGTCGTGCGCGTCGTGCTCGTGAAGCGCGAGGGCCGCTACGACGCGCGCTCGATCGATTTCGCGACCGGCTTCGACGCGCCGCTCGCGCTCGCGGTCGGCC
>DASQXO010000036.1:0-9164 GCA_035639655.1 Candidatus Dormiibacterota bacterium | reverse complement strand
GCGTTGCTCAACGCGGTCTTCTCGCGCTTCGACGTGCTCGCGGAGAAGCACGGCGTGGAGAAGATCCGCACGATCGGCGACAACTTCATGTGCGTGGCGGGAGTCCCACGTCGGCGCGCGGATCACGCGCAGGCGATGGCCCGCCTGGCTCTGGACATGTGCGCGTACGTCTCCGAGCTTCACGCGGCCGGTGAGGACCGTATCGATTTTCGGATCGGCATGAACAGCGGGCCATGCGTCGGCGGTGTCATCGGCCTGCGGAAGTTCGCGTTCGACATCTGGGGCGATCCCGTGAACACCGCAAGCCGAATGGAATCGCACGGGGTCCCCGGTCGGGTCCAGCTGAGCGAAGCGACGTACGAGCTCATCCGCGACGAGTTCGAATGCGAGCCGCGCGGGACGATCGATGTGAAGGGCAAGGGCCTGATGCGCACGTGGTTCCTTGTCGGCGAACGCGGCGCCCGTGCCGAGAGCGCGCGACCCGGAGTCGCCACCGGGTAACGCGTGATGCGTACGTTGCTGAAGCGGATTCCTTTGCACTCGATGCCTCCATGAGGAGGGTCGATCGCTGGACCGCTGCCGCCTTCGTCGTCGCAGTGGTGATGCTCGGCTCGAATTGGGTGGGCGTTCGCTTCAGCAACCGCGAGCTGCCGCCCTTCTTCGGCGCGGCCCTTCGATTCGCGATCGCGACGGCGGTCCTGTTCGCGACCGTCGCGGTCCGCCGCACTGCGTTCCCGCGTGGACGCGCGCTCTGGGGCGCCGTCCTGTACGGCATCGGCCAGTACTTTGGCACGTTCGCACTCCTGTATTGGGCGCTCGTCGTGGTCCCGGCCGGGATGACCTCGGTCATCTTCGCGACGCTGCCCCTCTGGACTCTCTTCATCGCGTCGGCCGCGCGCTACGAGCGACTTACGGTGCGCGCGGCCGTCGGTGCACTGATCGCGGTCGGCGGGCTGGCCGTCGTCTTCAGTAGCGAGCTCAGGAGAGACCTCCCGCTCGAGCGGGTCGCGGCCGTCCTCGCGGCCGCGTTCGTCGGCGCGGCCACGAGCGTCATCGTGCGCGCGTTCCCGCGTACGCATCCCATCGCGACGAACGCCATCGGCACGCTTGTCGGCGTGCCCATCCTTCTCGCCGCGTCGATCGTCGCGGGCGAACGGTGGGCGCTACCGGCCACGCCGCCGACGTGGCTCGCGCTCGCGTACCTCGTGCTCTCCACCTGCGTCGCATTCGCGCTAATCGTATGGCTCATCCTCCAGTGGTCGCCGTCGGCCGCGGGCTACGTCACTGTGCTCGAGCCGATCGTGACCGTCGTTCTTGCGACGATCCTCGCGGCCGAGACGTTCGGCCCTGGCCTTTTCGTCGGCGGCGTCATCGTGGGCATCGGGACGTACCTCGGCGCGCTCGCGGGGACGACCCGCGGCGCGGCGCACGCGGCCGCTCCGACGCCGGCGAAGTAGCGCGGGCGGGGCGCAGCGGGATCCATGCGGCCGGCAGCTCGCCGCCGCGGAGGCGGACAGTACGAGCCAGAACGAGGTAGCCCCTCGCCGCGAGCGCCCGTGCGGCGTACGTCTCGGCGCGAGGATTCTGCTGGGTTTTTGGTCGCGCTCTCGCGTCAACGGCTATCAGTGCCGTAATCTTCCAGCTACCTTGACCAAGCGAGCGGCGCCGAAAGGGGAGGCGGCGCTCGCGATGAACGACGCGACCGCATGACGGTGATCGCGGAGACGCACGCCGCGCGCGAGCATCGCGATTCGTTCGTCCCATTTGATACCGCACCGCTGCCGCGTCCGCTGCATCGCTTCGGCAGCGCGTTCCCGCGCGCGATCGCGGAGGCGTACTGCACCGCGTACACGCCGCGGCGCGGCATCGTCCTCGACCCGTTCGCGCGTCCCGCATCCGCCGCGGACGCCGCAGCGAGCGCGGACCGCCGCGCGGTCGCGCGCCACGTCGGCATGTTCGGCGAATGGGCTCGGCGAGTCCTCGCGTACGCGCCGGCGGAGAGCGAACTGCGCGGCGCGTTCACGTCGTTGCGCGAGCGGACGATCGGCGGCGCGCCGCTCGAGGTCGTCCTGCGCGAGCTGTATGCGTCGATCTGCCCGACTTGCCGCGCGCCGGTCGTCGTCGAGGCCTTCCTGTGGGAACGCGATGCGCAGATCCCCGGCCGCAAGGCGTTCCGCTGCGCGATCTGCGGCCGCGGCGCGAGGACGCTGCTCATCGAGCCGGTCGACGACGATGACCTCCGTCGCGCGCAGCGCATCGACGAGGACACGGCGCTGCGCGCCGCGCTCGCGCGCCGCTTCGGCGCCGACGACGAGGCCCGCGGCTTCGGCGAGAGCGTCGTCGCGCTGTACACGCCGCGCAACGCCGCCGCGCTCGAGCTGCTCCTTCGCGCGATCGACGAGACGCTCCCGGGTGGCCGCGCGCAGGCGTTCCTGCGGCTCGCACTGCTCGAGCCGCTCGTCGCCGGGAGCCGGCTCAACGCCGTCGCCGGCGGCTCCGGCGCGCTGCGCATCGAGAAGGGCCGCGCGCGGCGCGGCACGGTGGCGCAGCACCGCGAGATCAACCTCTGGTTCGAGTTCGAGCGCAGCCACCGCGAACTGTCACAGCACGCGGCGACGGCGGCGCCGCACGACGGCGCGATCGGAAGGCGTCCGGCGCTCGGCCGCGCCTCGGCGCCGCTGCCCGACATCGAGCGGCTCGTGCCCGAGGGAGCGGACCTCGTCCTCTTCGAGGCGCCGACCGCGGATCTCCTCGGCGGCTGGCACGCCGTCGCCGCCGCGCTCCTCCTCGGGAACACCGACGCGGCCCTGCGCGGTGACGCGCGCGCGACGGTGCGCGAGCGCGTGCTCGCGACCGTGCGAACCGCGCTGCTCGACGCGCGCCGATCGAGCCGCGCCGGTGCGCCCGCCGTCGCGTACGTCCCGCACGCCGAGGCGGGAAGCGTCGCGGCCGTCGCGCTCGCCGGCGTCGCGGCGGGCTATCGCCTGCGCCGCATCCTGTATCAGCGCGACGCGCTCGCGGGCGTCGGTCGCGACCGTTCCGGCGCCGCGGCGCTCGTCGAATTCGATCCCGCCGGCGCGCTGCTGAAGGACCAGCCCGCCGGCGATGCGGCGAGCATCGAGCAGACCATGCGCGCGGGCGTGCGCGCCGCGATCGTGGCGCGCGGCGAGCCGGTCGACGCCGATCGCGCCGCCGTCGCGGCCCTCGAGGCGCTCGGCGAATCGGGATTGCTGCCGGCGATCGCGCTCGCGCGATCGCGCGGCGTCTCGGAACTCGAGCTTTTCCTCGACCACCTCCGCTCCGCGCTCGCCGACGCGGCGAAGAGCGGGCTCGCGCGCACGCAGCACCTCGGGCAGGAGGCGTACGTCCTCGCGACCGCCGCGGGGGAGCCGGCGCCGCTCGACGACCGCGTCGAGTGGAGCGTCTACAGCCTCCTCTCGACCATGCGCGACACCGACACGCGCTCGCTGCAGCGCCGCGTGTATGGCCTCTTCCGCGGCGCGGAGACCCCCGACCGCGAGCTCGTGCTGCGGTGCCTCGCGTCGTACGGCGTCCAGGACGAGGCCGGTCGCTGGAGCCTTCGCGCCGCGGATCAGCTCGCCGCCAGACAGGATGAGCACGCGCAGCTCACCGGCGACCTCGCCCGTCTCGGCCGGCGGCTCGGCTTCAAGATCTGGATCGGCCGGCACCTGCAGCGGCACCGCGACCTCGCCGACTTCATGACCGACTCGGAGCGCCGCATCCACCTGCCGCTCCACGTGCGCGGCGCCGCCGATGCCGTCGGCGATCTCGACTGCATCTGGTACGACCGCGCCCGGATGGTGTTCGTCTGGAAGGTCGAGTGGACGGCGCGGCTCCATCCGACGCTCGTCACGCTCGGCGAAGCCATCCCCGACGCCGACCGTCTGTTCCGCTTCCTCGTCGTCCCGGAGGAGCGCCGTGACCTCATCCGGCTGAAGTTCCAGCGCGCGCCGACGCTCGCCGGAGTGGCGCAGCAGCGCGGATGGCGGTTGGTAAAGTACGCACCCTTACGGGCATTCGCCTTGCAGGAACAGGTCGATCTGAACGGGCTCGAGTCGATCATCGGTCTTGAGCCGCCGGTGGAACAGGCCGGGCACCAACTGGTGTTCCACTGGTAATGCTGTCGTGTTGGGCTCTACAGATACCGCCCGCGAGTATCGTGGAGGTCGTAGGGTTCCGAATCGGAAAGGAGTCGATAGCGAAATGTCCAAGCCGGTACCGGTGAGCGATCAGACCTTCGAGCAGGAGGTCCTGCGCGCTGACAAGCCGGTGCTCGTCGACTTCTGGGCAGCCTGGTGCGGGCCGTGCCGCATGGTCGCGCCCGTCCTCGAGCAGATCGCGTCCGAGCGTCCGGATCAGGTAAAGATCGCGAAGCTCGACGTCGACGCGAACCCGATCTCCGCAGGGCGCTACGGGGTGCGCGCGATCCCGACCATGATCCTGTTCAAGAACGGGCAGGAGGCGGAGCGCCTCGTCGGCTACATGCCGAAAGAGCGGCTCCTCCAGCAGCTGGCGCCGCACGTCGACCAGGCCGTCCGCTAGTAACCGCTACAGCGGCAGCCGCACCGTAAACGTCGAGCCGACGCCCTCGGCGCTCTCGACGTCGATCGTGCCCCCGTGCAGCTCGACGATCTGCTTCGCCGCCGTGAGTCCGATCCCGCTCCCCGAGATCCCCTCCACGTTCGAGCCCCGCCGGAAGCGATCGAAGATGAACGGAAGGTCCGCCGCGGGGATCCCGCGGCCGTGATCACTCACCGCGATGACGGCGGCGGCGTCCTCTCGTCCGACCCGCACCGAGATGTTCCCGCCCTCGCTGTACTTCACCGCGTTCGCGATGAGGTTCATGAGGACACGCTGCAGTCGCGCCGGATCGCCATTGGCGACGACGGTCGACTCGCGCGCATCGATCTCGACCGTGTGTCCGTCCGAACGCACGTTGCCCACCGCCTCGCGCGCGAGGGCGACGAGGTCGACGGGCTCCCGCGCGAGCTCGAGCGGCTGACCGATGCGCATGCCGGAGACCTCGACGAGCTCGTCGAGCAGCGTCGTCATCCGCGTCGCGGCCGCATCGATGCGCGCGAGCGATTCGACGAAGCCGAGCGTCTCCGCTGTCGCAAGCCGCTGCGCGCGGCGCTGCAGCAGCTGCGCGAGTCCCTTGATCGAGGCGAGGGGATTGCGCAGGTCATGCGAGACCGTCGACAAGAATTCGTCGCGAGTCCGCACCGCTTCGCGCGCCTGGCGGTACAGCTTCGCGTTGTCGACCGCGACGGCCGCGCGGCGGGCGATCTCCTCGGCGAGCGCGACGTCGGCCTCGGACCAGCGGCGCTCCACCCGCGACACCGCGAAGCTCATCGCCCCGAGCGCATCGCCGTGACCGATCAGCGGGACGCACAGCCACTGCAGTAGGCCGAGCGAGCGCAGGAACTCGGCGTGCGCCGCGGAGTGCCCGAGCGTCGCGATCTCCGACTCGCCGACGGCGTCGAAGAACACCGTCTTCCGCTCGCGGAACGACGCCGCGACCGGATGCTCGCTGTCGAGGTCGAGCTCCGACGAGACGCTGAGCTCGCGCCACCGCCGGTCGAGCTCCGGATCCGGCGACGTGGCGAGAACGCGGTGGAGCTTCGCGCCCTGATCGTCGAGCAGGTGGATGACGCAGACGTCAGCGACCGCCGCGAGCGCGAGCTGCGCGATCCGCGAGAGCGTCGTCTCGAAGTCGAGCGACTCCGACAGCACCGTGCTCGCCTCGGCCAGGAAGCGCAGGCGATCCTCGTAACGGCGGCGCTCGCCGATGTCGCGCACGAAGGCGCTGAAGACGTAGCCGTCCGGCGTCTGCACCGGCGTGATCGTGATCTCGATCGGGATCTCGCGGCCGTCGCGACGGAGCGCCTCGATCTCGATGCGACGTCCGATGAACGGACCCTCGCCGGTGCGCGTGAAGCGGGCGAGGCCGCTGCGATGGCGCTCGCGGTAGCGCTCCGGAATGATCGTCGCCGCGAGCGCGCGCTGGAGCACTTCCTCGCGGCGGAAGCCGAACAGCAGCTCGGCCTGCCGGTTCCACTCGATGATGCGTCCGTTCTGATCGATGCCGATGACGGCCTCCGACGCGCCGTCGACGATGGCGCGGACGCGCGATTCCGATGCGGCGAGCTGCTCGCGCGCGCGCAGCCGCTCGATGGCGAGACCGATCTGCGCCCCGACGGCGGCGAAGAGCTGTTCCAGCGCGGGATCGGACTCGACTGTCTCGGTGTGGAACAGCTCCAGCACGCCGATGGTCTCCGCGTGCGCGGTGATCGGCGTGGCGAATGCACCGTGCACGCCGGCTCGCTCGGCCCAGCGGATACGCGGGAAGTTTGTGTCCGCGGTCACGTCGCGGATCCATAGGGGCTCGCCCCGCGACCAGACCCGGCCGGGCATGCCGATGCCCGGCGGGAACGTCCGCCCGGCGTTCACGCCGGCGAGGTCGTCGTCGCCCGACGTCCACGACGCCGCGCACCGGAGCGCGCCAGCCTCCTGATCCGCGAGCCAGACCGCGGCGGCGTGCCAGCCGAGGATGCGGCAGATCTCGGGGAGGATCGCCCGTGTCGCGCCGCCGAGGGTCGTCGCGCTCGCGAGGACGTCGGTGACCGCGTACTGGACGGCGAGGTCGCGCGCGAGGCCCTCCACGTCGCTCGATGCTATCGCGCCGCCTCCGCGCGGTGACGCACCTACACTGAACTGAGATCCGTCAGGATCGTCTTGAGAGTGCGTCGGTTCCGGTGAGCCGCACGGTCTTCAAAACCGCTGACGGGGCGTAGCACGCTCCGAGGTGGGTTCGACTCCCATGCACTCTCGCAGTGAGCCGTCAGGACCCCGCGGCGCTCGAGTCGCCGACCACCGATGTCGCCGCGGTCGCCGAGCCCGGTCGCACCTCGATGCTCGCGGCGTTCCGCTATCGCGACTTCCGGCTCTTCTGGTTCGGCCTGCTCGTCTCGAACATCGGGACGTGGATGCAGCAGTTCGCGATGGGCTGGCTCGTCGTCCTGCTCGCCATCCGCGACGGCACGCCGCACCTGGCGCCCCTCTATCTCGGCCTGACCGGCCTCGCGCGCGCGCTGCCGGGGCTCGCGCTCGGCCTCGTCGCCGGGGCCGTCGCCGATCGCGCCGACCGGCGGCGCCTCCTCATCGTTACGCAGACGACGGCGGGCTTGCTTGCCGCCCTGCTCGCGACGCTCACGGTCTCGAACGCGATCACGATCTGGGCGATCCTCCTCATCGGCGCGGCGAACTCGACGGTGTTCTCGTTCGACGCACCCACCCGGCAATCGATGGTCCCGCGGCTCGTGCCGGCGCGCGACCTGATGAGCGCGATCGGGCTGAACTCGGCGGCGTTCAACGGGCCGCAGATCATCGGTCCGGCGATCGGCGGCATCCTCATCGTGCCGTTCGGTCCGGGCGGTCTGTTCTTCTTGAACGCCGTCTCGTATGGGGCTGTGGTGGTGGCGCTCCTTTTGATGGAGCCGATACCGCCAGTGAGTCGCGCGCCCGGGCTCGACATGCTGAGCCGTGTACGGGCGGGCATCGGCTACATCCGCAACGACCCCGTGCTGAAGTGGATCGTCGTCCTGGTCGCGACGACCGCGCTCCTCAGTCGCCCGTACGTGTTCCTCCTCCCCGCAGTCGCGACGAACGTGTTCGGCGTCGGCGCGACGGAGCTCTCCTGGCTCATCGCCGCATCAGGTGTGGGCGCGTTCAGCGGGTCGCTCGTCGTCGCGAACCTCGGCGCGGTGCGGAATCGCGGCCGGCTCTTCCTGGTCGCCGCGGGCGCGAGCGGGCTCGCGCTCACGGTGTTCGCCCTGCAGCGAACGCTCGCGCCGGCGCTCGTCGCGACCCTCGTGACGAGCCTCTTCACGATGGCGTTCGTCGGGCTTGCGAACACGATCCTGCAGACCAACTCGCCCGACCACATGCTCGGCCGAGTCATGAGCGTCTACACGATGTTCTTCATGGGCATCATGCCGCTCGGGCAGCTGATGGAGGGCGCGCTCGGGAGCGTGTTCGGCGTCGACGACGTGCTGTTCGTCGCCGGCATCTGCGCCGCGTCCGCGGCGGCGTATGTGTTCATTCGCGTACGCGCGGTGCGCAACCTCACCTCGGATCGGCGTCCACACCCGCATCCACACCCGCGCGGGATGCCGCGGGCCGAAACGTCCCCCGCGGAGTAGGTCGCCCCGTGCAGCGCGTCGGCGTGCGCCGGCTCCGTCTCATCGAGGGCGCGCAGGCCGCGAACGGGGCGGCCGTGATCATCGACGTGCTCCGCGCCGCCACCACCGTCGCGTTCGCGATCGCGGCGGGCGTCGAACGCGTCCTGCTCGTCGATTCCGCGGAATCCGCGCGCGAGCTACGGGCAACGCGCTTCCGGAACGCGATCCTCGCCGGGGAGGTCGACGGCGTGCGGATCGCCGACTTCGACTTCGACAACTCGCCGGCGCAGATGGAGGCGGCCCCGCTGCGCGGCCGCGTCTTGGTGTTGCGCACCAGCTCGGGGACGCAGGGCGTCATGGCGGCGCGAAAGGCCGAGGCGATCTTCCTCGCCGGATTCGTGACCGCGTCGGCGACGGCGCGCGTCCTGAAGGCCGGGTCGCGCGTCGCGAGTCTCGTCGCGATGGGCGAGCGCGGCCTCCTTCCCGCCGAGGAGGATGAGGCCTGCGCGGCGTACATCGAGTCGCTGCTGCGCGGCCGCCCGCTGCCCGCGGCGGCGCTCGTCGCCGACGTGCGCAAGCGTCTGCGCGACGACCATCCGGCGCCGACATGGCGTGCGGACGTCGAGCGTTCGTTCGCGGTCGATCGCTTCGACTTCGCCATCGAGGTCGTGCGCGAGGACGGACTCGCGGTCGCGAAGCGCGCTTAAGATCTACGTCGTGGAGCGACCGGCGCTCGCCGCGATCGGTGCGGCCACGCTCGTGAACGCGCTCGGCGTCGCCGTCCTCAACGTGCTGTGGCTCACGGGCCGCGTCGTTCCGGCTTCGGGTCCACCACGTTTTGAGGCCGCGCTGCTTCCCACCGCTTTCGCCGGAGCGTTCCTAGCCTTCTCATCGCGGCGTTCTCGTGCGGTCGTGATTTTCTTGCTGTACGTGGCGGCAGGCGTCGTGGCAGCGGTCCTTCCG
>DASQXO010000035.1:0-7119 GCA_035639655.1 Candidatus Dormiibacterota bacterium | reverse complement strand
CGAACGCGCCGGAGCTTTCCGGTCCGTACGGATCGCCGCCGCGCGCGAGGATGGCCGCGGCGTGCGCGACCGCGCCTTCGCCGTACAGCACCGGACCGCCCCCCGCGAGCGCCTGGACCCAGACGAACACCGCGCGGAGCGCCAGCGCGCCCGCGACGACGGCGAGGATGAGCCACGCGGCACGCGCGGCGATCTAGCTCCTCACCGGCTCGTGCTCGTGTACGAGCAGCGACCTTCCCGTCATCGTCTCCGGCACCGGCAGCTCGAACAGCTCGAGCAGCGTCGGCGCGACGTCGGCGAGCGTTCCATCGCGCAGCCGCGCCTGATCGGCGTCGGGCGCCGCGTACGCGATCGGGACCGGATTCGTGCTGTGCTGCGTGAGCATCCGTCCCTCCGCATCGAGGAGCTCCTCGGCGTTGCCGTGATCCGCCGTCAGCACGAACGCGCCACCGGCCTCGCGCGTTGCGTCGACGAGGCGGCCGACGCATTCGTCGGTCACCTCGATCGCGGCGATCGTCGCGGACATCACGCCGGTGTGTCCGACCATGTCCGGGTTGGCGAAGTTCACCACCACGAAGTCGTACGTGCCGGAGCGGATCGCGGCGGCGGTCCGCTCCGCGACCCCGCGGGCGCTCATCTCCGGTTCCAGGTCGTAAGTTCCGACCTTCGGCGACGGCACGAGCGCGCGATCCTCTCCGGGGAAGGGCGCCTCCCGGCCGCCGTTGAAGAAGTACGTCACGTGCGCGTACTTCTCCGTCTCGGCGCAGTGGAACTGCCGCAGGCCACGCTCCGCGAGGATCTCGGCGATGGAACGCACGCGCTGCGGCGGATACGCGACGTGCACGTCGGGCAGCTCGACCTTGTACTCGGTCATCGTCACGAAGTACAGCTCGTGTGGCCACCGCTTGCGCCGGAATCCATCGAAGTCCCCGCGCATCAGCGCCCACGTGAGCTGGCGCGCGCGATCCGGACGGAAGTTGAAGAAGATCACGCTGTCGCCATCGCCGATCGTCGCGACCGGCCGCCCATCCGGAGCGATGACGTACGGCGGCATGAGCTCGTCGCGACAGGCGTCGTCGTCGTAGCAGCGGTCGACCGCCGCGCGCGCGCTCGCCGCGCGCTCGCCCTGCCCGAGCACGATCGCGTCGTACGCGCGCTCGGTCCGCTCCCAGCGCTTGTCGCGGTCCATCGCGTAGTACCGGCCGGAGACGGTCGCGTACGCGCCGGCGCTCCGCGTCATCGCACGCTGCACCGCGTCGAGGAGCGGGACCGCGCTGCGCGGCGCCATGTCGCGGCCGTCGAGGAACGCGTGCACGTACACGCGCGCGATCCCCGCCGAGTGCGCGAGCTCGAGCAGCGCGATCAGATGCCGGTAGTCCGCGTGTACCCCGCCGTCCGAGACGAGGCCGAGGAGATGGAGCGCCGTGCCGCGCTCGCGCGCGCGGGCGCACGCCTCCACGAGGACGGGGTTCCGCGCGAACGCCCCGCTCGCGATGTCGTCGTTGATGCGCACGTAGTCCTGGCGCTGGGCGTACCCCGCGCCGATGGTGAGATGGCCGACCTCGCTATTGCCCATCACCCCATCGGGGAGGCCCACCGCGCGGCCCGACGCATCGAGTCGCGCATGCGGCCCGCGCAGCAGCTCGTCGATCCGCGGATGGCGCGCGGCCGCGATGGCGTTGCCCGGGCCAGCCGGGCCGATGCCATATCCGTCGAGGATGCAGAGAACGACCGGCCGGAACTTCAAGCCGGGGTCACGCCCGCGTCCGCGCGCGTTCGACGGCGTCACAGATCCGCGCGAACTCGTCCGCCACGAGCGAGGCGCCGCCGACGAGCGCGCCGTCGATGCCCGGCTGATCGGCGAACTCGGCGATCGTGTCGCCGGTGACGCTGCCGCCGTACAGCATGCGCACGGCGTGCGCCGTGGCCGAGCCGAACAGCGCGGCGATCTCGTCGCGGATCGACTGGATCGTGGCGCGCGCGTCCGCGCCGTGCGCCGGCACGCCGGTGCCGATCGCCCAGATCGGCTCGTACGCGACGGCGATCCGCGCCGCCTCCCCGAGCGCGACATCCGCGAGCGCGGCGCGCACCTGCGCGCGGACGAATTCGTCGGCTCCTCCCGCGTGCCGCACCTCGAGCGGCTCGCCGACGCAGAGGATCGGATGCAGCTCGGCATCGAGCGCGCGACGGAGCTTGGCGTTCACCCGCGCGTCGGTATCGCCGCGCTCTCGGCGCACCTCGCTGTGCCCGACGATCACGTAGCTCACCAGGCCGCGGAGCATCGACGCCGAGACGCCGCTCGTGTACGCGCCGCGCTCGCGCTCGTTCACGTCCTGCGCGGCGAGGCGCAGCTCGCTCGCGCGGATCGCATCGCGTACCGCCGCGAGCGCGACGTACGCCGGCGCGATCGCGACCTCGACGGTGCGGGCCCGCGACGTCGCGAGCGCGACTTCCCGAGCGAGCGCGACCGCCTCGACGATCGTTGCGGGGTTCATCTTCCAGTTGCCGGTGACGAACGGCCGGCGGTGCCGCACGCGACCTACCCGCGCGGGACGATGAGGCCGAGCACGAAGCTCACGATGCTGACGACGAGCGCCCCGAGGATGGCCTGCACGAAGTCGTGCACGACGAGCCCGGTGATCGGGATGAGCGAAAGGAGCCAGAAGATGATGCCGTTGATGATGACCACGAAGAGACCGAGCGTCACGCACGTGATCGGCAGCGAGATCATGACGAGGATCGGCCGGATGATCGCGTTCAGCACGCCGAGCACGACCGCGGCGATGAGCAGACCGGCCACGCGATCTCCGGCGTCGCCCAGGCCGAGGGGCATCGGCTGGAATTCGATCCCCGGAAGCGCGTAGTCCGCGGCGGCAAGCGCGATCGCGGTGACGACGGTGTGGAGCAGGAAGCGCACGGCGCTAGCCTAGCCGCTCCACCGGAGGCGCCGCCCTCAGTGCTGTGCGAGCGCCCCCGTACGTCGCAGACGTCCGTCCGCGCGCGCGAACGCGAATCGTCCGAGCGGATACACGGCGACGGTGAGCAACGCCAGAACGGCGTACTCGAGCACCGGGTCGAACAGCGCTCGCGCGCCGAGTGCTTGATGGCGGAGGAGATCGACGGCGTACGTCGTCGGCAGCAGCAGCGCGATCGGCTGCAGGATCGCGGGCAGCACCGTGATCGGGAACGCCGTACCCGACGTCGTCGAGAACAGGAAGTTCGTCGTGTCGACGAAGAGATCCGCGTCCTTGATCAGCAGCACCGCGCCGGCGATCAGGTACGCGACGCCGACCATCGCGACGATCGCGAGCGCGATCGCCGGCGCGGCGAGGACGAGGTCAGCGCGGAAGCGGAGGCCGAAGAACGCATAGCCGATCGTGAGCAGCACCACCTGGCTCAGCGCGTAGAAGACGAGCGAGCCGAGGGCTCGCCCGAGCACGAGCGTCTGGTGGGAAGTCGGCGTCAGCCACGTCGGTTCGAGCGTGCCCTGATTCATCTCGTTCCGGAACGACATCGCCATCCCCCAGAACGCGTTCGCGACGAGTCCGCTGATCATGCCGCCGAGGAAGATGAAGCCGGCCAGATCGTCGGTGCCGACGCTTCGCTCCAGGCCCACGAGTCGGCCGCCCGTCGCGAACGCCGCGCCGAACAGGAACACCGGGATGACGCCCTGGTAGAGCGTGGTGAAGATCCACGCCAGGAACGAGACCGGGTAGCGGCGCGCCTGGAGCAGGTCCTTGCGTGCGATCGCGAGCGCGGCGCGGATCTCGGAATGCATCAGTAGTGCCCGAGCATGCCGGTGATCCGGGCGGAGCGCTCGATCGCGCGGAACACGAGCGCGGCCGCGACGGCGATGGCCGCCGCCGAGACGACGAGGAACACGAGGTCGAGCGCGACGTCCGCGAGACCGGCTCCACGCAGGAGCACGGCACGGATGTCCGAGACGATGTACGTCGGCGGCAGCGTCCACGCCGCGACCTGCGCCCACACGGGCAGCATCGCGATCGGGAACGTGATCCCGCTCGCGAGCGAGAAGAGCCCGCGGACGAGCTGGACGAGCGGTCCGGTCTCACCGAGTCGCAGCACGGCGATGGCGAAGAGCGAGCCGATCGCGTACGTCGCCGGCATGGCAATGACCACGACCGCGATCGCCCGCACGACGGCGTCGAACGTCACCTCGACGCCGAACAGCACGCGCATCGCGAGCGCCATGAACACGAGGGTCGCGGCGGTACGCGGCAGGTGAGAGATCGGCGGCGCGAAGAGAGGCACGAGACGCGACGCCGGTGTCAGGAAGACGGCCTCGAGGGAACCGCGGACCTGCTCGTCGCGCAGCGCCGTGCCCGGCATCCACAGCAGCCACGACAGCCACATGTACATGGCGTACCCGACGAACACGAAGCCGGCGACCTCGGCCGTTCCGGCGCGCGACGCGAACGCCTGCTTCGCGCTGGGGTCGTCGCCCGCGAACGCGCGACCCATCAGCACCCACACCCCGGGCAGCGCGACGGACCAGAAGACCGTGCCGATGACCTGGGTCGGGTAGCGCCGCGCGACGCGCAGCTCCTTGCGGCACGCCGCGGCGAACGCGCGGACGTCCCCGGCGAGCGAGAGGCGCCGATCGCCGCTCATTCGCGGAGGGCGCGGCCGGTCAGCGAGAGGAAGACGTCCTCGAGCGTCACCGGTACGACCTCGACGTGGCGGATCACGGCGCCGCTCCCGCGCGCGATGTCGAACGCGGCCGGGACGAAGTCCCGCGCGGAGTCGCAGTGCACGGTGAGGTTGAGCGTGCCGTTCTCGCGCTCGCGACGCGCCACGCGGGCGCGGGCGCCGATCCGGTCCAGGAGGCTCGCGTCGTCTCCGTCGACGCCCACCTCTAGGCGGACGACCTCCTCCGCGCGGATCGTGCGCTTCAGCGCCGCGGGCGCGTCGAGCGCGACGATCCTTCCGTGATCGATGATCGCCACGCGGTCGCAGAGCTGGTCCGCCTCCTCCATGTAATGGGTGGTGAGGAGGACGGTGCGCCCGGCGCGCTTCAGCTCGCGCACCCGATCCCGCAGGTCGCGCGAGGCCTGCGGGTCGAGCCCGACGGTGGGCTCGTCGAGGAGCAGCAGCGGCGGATCCGGAAGCAGCGCGCGCGCGAGCGCGAGCCGCTGGCGCATCCCCGTGGAGTACCGCTCGACATAGTCGTCGGCGCGATCCGTCAGGTTCACCGCCGCGAGCACGGCCTCGATCCGCGCGCGCGTCAGCCGCGGGGGCACGTGGTAGAGCGCGGCGAAGTACTCGAGGTTCTCGCGCCCGGTGAGCTTCCAGTAGAGGCTGCGCTCTCCGGAGAGCATCGCGCCGATGCGCGCGCGGACCTCGCGAGGACGCGTCCGCACGTCGATGCCGAGGATGCGCGCCTCGCCGCCCGTCGGCTCGAGGAGCGTCGCGAGCATTTTCATCGTCGTCGTCTTCCCGGCGCCGTTCGGGCCGAGGAGGCCGAAGATCTCGCCGGCCGCGACGGTGAGCTCGATGCCGTCGACCGCGGTGAAGCGCTCACGGCGGTCCGGCTCTCGGCGCAGCCGCTGCCACACGGTGCGGCGGCCGCGCTCGAACACCTTCGTCAGCGAGCGCGCCTCGACCGCCGGCTCGTTCACGCCGAATTTCCCCCTGGGACGCAGTCTTCAGATTCGGAGTGAGCGGCAGTCATTCGACGTAGATCTCGACGCGGTCGCCGTCCTCGTCGCAGATGTCCACGACCTTGCCGACGGACGCGATGTCGCGCGCGACGTCGCGTAGATCGATGCCGAATCGGCTCACCATCCGCGAGAGACCCGCGACCCGTCCGAGCCGCGCGAGCGAGAGCGGCACCGACATGTTGACCTTCTGCTTTCCGCCTTCGCTGATCCGGATGCGGAGGACTTTTCCCGGCGCCTCGCCGCCGAACTTCATCCGCGGCTCGCTGCCGGCCGGTCCCGCCTTCGCTTCGGCCGCGGTCTCCTTCGGGACGTCGCCGAGCGCGAGCAGCAGCCGGTACGCCTGATCCGCGTCGATCTTCTTCTCGGCCAGGAGGCGCAGGACCTCGCGGCCTTCCTCGCTCGGCACGCTAGCGCCGGACGCGATCCAGCCGACGCGCGGCCTCGTCGGCGTCGATCGAGCCGTCGGCGACGGCGTGCAGGATCTCGAGCGCCTCGGTCTTGCGGTCCTTTGCCGGCGGCCGCGTCGCGTCCTCGGTGCCGGAGACGGCCGGCGCGTCCGGCGCGTCGACGTCGCCCGGTCGGATCGCGACGTCGCCGCTCACGGTGTGCACGGTGATGTCGGCGCCCGGCGTGCCGACGTGCGCCGCGTACGAGCGCCGCCCGAGCTTCTCGACAGGGATGCCCGACGAGTGCAGGTCGCCGCTCGTCGTTTCGAACCGGAGGCTGAACGGTGAGGGCGTGACGAGCTGCACGTCCCCGCTGATGGTCGTGAGCTCGAACTGGCCGTCTCCGAGACGGACCTCGCCGACGAGATCGCCGCTGATGCTGCGGACGTGACCCGACGGCCACGTGCAGGAACGGAACACGAGGTCACCGGAGACCGTGTTCGCGTCGACGACGCCGCCGCAGCGCACGCAGCTCACGTCGCCCGACACGGTTTTCAGGCGCATCGGGCCGCGGACCTCCTCGATGAGCACGTCGCCGGAGACGCTCTGCAGTTCGAGCGCGCCTTCGATGGCGCGCACCACGATCTCGCCGCTCGCTGAGCGCACGCTGACCTGCGAGCCGCGCGGGACCTCGATCAGGTAGTCGACGGCCGCGCGCCGCTCGCGGAACAGGTTCATCCAGCCGCGCTCGAGCATGTACGCCCGCTGCCAGATGCGGATCTCGTTGCCGTTCTGCTCCATCTGGATCTCGAGGTTCTCGAGCACGCGCTTCCCGCCCTCGGTGCTGTCGGCGTAGGTCCGCTTCCGCGCCCGCACGACGACTTCGTCGCCGTCTGCACCGCGCACCCGCGTTTCCCCCGACGGATTCTCGACGCGAAGGACGGCGCCGCCGGTCACCTTGAAGCGGCGCTCCACGACGTCCGAAAGCTCCGGCGACATCAGTTCTCCTCGAGCAGCCGCACCGCGTCGTCCGCCTCGATCTTCCCCTCCGA
>DASQXO010000034.1:0-8260 GCA_035639655.1 Candidatus Dormiibacterota bacterium | reverse complement strand
AGGCCCTCGGGGTTGTCGCTGTCGCGATAGAGGTCGGACACGCCGACATAATCGCCGTCGAGCGTGGCGAGGAAGAAACCGTCGCGCAGGAGCTGTGGACCCTCGACCTCTCTGCGGAACCGATCGAAGCTTCCTGCAGTCGGTCGATCGACCGATGGGATGTCGCGGCGGCACACCTCGCGGATCTCGAACGCCTTCCGCAGGGAGCCCTCGGCGTCGCGCGCCATCTCCTCGGCGAGCGTGACGAGGCGTACGCCGATGCGAGCGACGCGCGGCTCGGCGTCCGCGAAGCGCTCGAAGTCGAAGGCGTCGACGTGGAGCCGAGACTCCCATGCCCGCTGCCGTTCGACGAAACCGCGCTTCATCAGGAAGTCGACGCTCTCGCGCATCGACTCCTTCGCGCCGGCGATCAGCAGCCGGCCATCTCGATCCGTCACGACGCGGATGGCGCGATCGAGCAACGCGGACCCGTAGCCGCGCCGGCGGTGCCCCGGATCGACGACGATCTCGCAGCGATAGCGGGTCGGCTCGAACCAGCCGCGCTGGTGCTGGACGTCGAGCGCCGCCACGACGTCGCCCTCGCGTGCCTCGAGCATCCAGCGGCCCTTGAACTGCGCTGGATCGGTCCAGGTCGAGTCCTCGTGCCGCGCCTGCTCCTCGGACCATCCGTACTCGGGATACGAGCGATTGCCGATGGTCACGTACGCCGCGTAGTCGCGATCCTCGAACGGCCTGATCTTCATCCGACGCGCACGCGCACCCGCTGGATCGCGTTGTTGGCGTACCCGAGCGGATTCGGCCGTGCGCGCTCAGGCTGGCCGCGTCCGTTCGCGTCGTACGCGCGCGCGAGGATGGTGACGCCGCGAACCTCGCTCGCATCCCAGGGGTAGCGCCACTCGCGCCACGCGTACGGCCGCGGGTCGCCCGCGAGGTCGGCGCGGTCCCATGACGCGCCGCCGTCGACGCTCACCTCGACGCTGAGGACGGCGGTCTCGCCTGACCACGCGTAGCCGCGGATCTCGTGGCGGCCGCGCACGATGACCTCGCCGTCCCCCGGCCAGGCGACGATCGCGCGCGTCGCCATCGCGCCGAGCGGACGCCCGTCGACCACATACCGCTCGCGCTGGAAGTAGCCGCGGAAAGGCCGATCGAGCACGCTCAGCCGCGCGAGCCACTTCACCGACGCCATGCCATACCAGCCCGGCACGACGAGCCGCACCGGCGCGCCATGGTCGCGCGGCAGCAGCCTGCCATTCATCGCGTACGCGAGAAGGGTGTCCTCGTGCATCGCCTTCGTCAGCGGCAGCGATCGCTCGTACGCGAGCGGGCGATCCTGTTCGGGAACGCGGCCGCCGTCCGCGCCGGCGCAGAGGACCTCGATCGCGCCGCGCGACGGCTGCGCGCGCTCGAGCACGGTACGCAGCGGGACGCCCGTCCACTCCGCCGTCCCGACGGCGCCAAGCCCCCACTGCTCGCCGCGAACGCGCGGCTCGAGCAGCCCGCGGCCGTTGCCGGCGCACTCGAGCGTCGCCGTGAGCGTGCGCGCGGGGAGCGCGCGCAGGTCGTCGAGCGACAGCGTGAGCCGATCGCGCACGGCGCCGTCCACGCGAAGGCGATCGGGAAGCGCGGGGATCGAGAAGTGCGAGCGGATGAAGAAGCGCGACGCGGGCACGATCGGGGCGTCGATCGCCGAGAGCCGCGTCTCGGCGTTCAGCGGGTCTTCGGAGAGGATCACGAGGGCGGGGTCTCGCGTCACGAGACCGACGATACCCAACGTCGCTCGCTAGACGGCGAGCTCGAGACCCTCCCGCGCCACGCGGACCCGGAGCTTGCCGCGCCGCTCGCGGACGACCTTCACCGCGCGGCGCTCGATCTCGTCGAGCTCGTCGTCGGTGCGCTCGGGATCGTGGTGGTAGAGGACGAGCTCGCGGACCGCCGCGCGGAGCGCCACGTCGACGGCCGACTCCATCGTCGTGTGACCCCAGCCCGGCTTGCGATCGGAGTCGAGGTACTGCGCGTCGTGGATGAGGATGTCCGCGCGGCGCGCGAGATCCTCGACTGGATTCGCTTCGCCATCGCGGTGGGCGTCCTCGGTATCGGTCACGTACACGACGGACCGGCCACGCGCCTCGACGCGGTAGCCGAGGCACGGCGAGGGGTGGAACAGCATCGTGCTCGTCACGCGGAGCGTGCCGACCTTGAACGAGCTCTCGCGCAGCTCCTTCACCTTCACGCCCGCGGGCATGGCGTCGAGGTCGACCGGGAAGAACGGATCGTCCATCCCGATCCCGAGCAGCCGGCGGAGACGCTGCCGCCGCCGCTGCGCCGGCCCGTAGATCGTGAGCGTGTTGCGCGGGTCGAACGCCGGCCGGAAGAACGGCAGGCCCTGGATGTGATCCCAGTGCAGGTGCGAGATGAGCAGGTGCACGCGGAGCGGCTCGCCGCCGTTGTCGCGGAGCAGCTGCTGTCCGAGTTCGCGCAGCCCCGTGCCGGCGTCGAACACCACGAGTTCCCCGCCGGGGCCGCGCAGCTCGACGCAGGCGGTGTTGCCGCCGTAGCGGAGCGTGCTCGCGCCGGGCGTCGCGATCGACCCGCGCGTGCCCCAGAAGCGGAGCCGGAACGTCGGCTCGCCCTCGAGGCGCTCGTCGCGCTCTGCGAGTTCGGTCGTGACGATCGGTTCCGGCCACGTCGGGCGCATCTCCTCGAGCGCTCGAGTGAGCTCCGGGAACGCGCGGTGCACCGCCTTCATCACCACCGGATCTAGCTGTTCGCCGGTCATCTTGTCCATGATCTCGAGCGTGCGGTCGAGGCTGTACGCCGGCTTGTAGTAGCGCGGCGCGGTGAGCGCGTCGAAGATGTCCGCGGCCGCCACGATCCGCGCGCCGACGAGGATCTCGCTCGCGTCGAGTCCCTTCGGGTACCCCTTCCCATCCATGCGCTCGTGATGCTGCGCGGCGATGAGCGGGACGTCGCGCATGTCGCGCGGGAAGCGGATCTTCGCGAGGAACTCGGCGGTCTTCTCGGCGTGCTGGCGCATGTACTCGAACTCGCCGTCGGAGAGCTTGCCCGGCTTCATGAGCACACCGTCGGGCATCGCGATCTTGCCGTAGTCGTGCAGCAGTCCGGCGGCGCGGAGGCGTTCGAGCTCCGTCCGCGAGAGCCCGAACTGGCGGCCGACGATCTGCGCGTACCGCGCGACGCGCTGCGTGTGGCCGGCGGTCTGCTGATCGCGCGCGTCGATCGTGACCGCGAGCGTCTCGAGCAGCGATTCCCACAGGCGCCGCTGCTCGCGGAGCAGCTGCGCGTTCTCGACCGCGACGGCCGCGGACGATGCGAGGGCCTCGCCGATCTCCTCGTCGTCCTCGGTGAAGGTCCCGCCGCGCTTGTTGATCGCCTGGAACACACCGATGATCGCGGCGCCCTCGCCGCGGCTGCGCATCGGGAACGTCAGCAGCGAGCGCGTGCGGAAGCCGCTGCGCCGGTCGATCTCCTTGTTGAAGCGCTCGTCGGCGTACGCGTCCTGGATGTTGATCGTGCGGCCCGTCTCGGCGACGGCGCCGGCGATCCCGACGCCGATCGGCACGCGGATCTCGTCGCTCCTGAGCGCCACCGCCGAGTAGAGCTCGCGGCGGTCCGGATCGACGAGGAAGATCGTCGCGCGCTCGGCGTCGAGCGCCTGCGTCATCGTCTCGGCGATCAGGCCAAGCAGCGCGTCGAGGTCGCGCTCGCTCATGAGCCGCCGCGTGACCTCGAGCAGGAGGTCGAGCCGCTCGATCGATGAGATGCGGCTAATCGCCCACCTCGGCGGTCTGGATCTGCGCGAGCATCGGACCGACGGTCTTCGCGATGCGCTCGAGGAGCATCTGGTCGCGCCGCTCGAACGTGCCGTGATTCTTGTTCAGCACCTGGATCACGCCGACGATCGTCCGCTCGTCCGAGCCCCAGACCGGCACGACGAGCGCGTTCACAGTCTTGAAGCCGGTGCGGTGATCGACGTTGCGGTCGAAGCGCGGGTCGGCGTAGGCGTCCGGCACGTTGATCGTCTCGCCGGTAGCGGCGCTGTGGCCGGCGAGCCCTCTCCCGATCGGGAGCCGGATCTCGGCGGCGGTGCGCTGCGCGATCTTCGACCAGAGCTCGTTGCGCTTGCGATCGACCAGGAACACCGTCGCGCGCTCGGCGTCGGTGGCCTGGCTGCACAGCTCGACGACGCCGCGGAGGTACGCGTCACGATCCCGCTGGGCCGCGAGGTGGCCGAGCTTCATCAAGACGAAGGCGACTCTGTCGTCGATCATCCGCCGCGTCCTCTCGTGTCACGCCGAGGCTGCGGCTGACGCGGGTTCCGTCGCCGCTCCCTGTGCGCCTGCGTCGGCGCGCTCTCCTGCGCCGACGCACGAGACTTGTTCTCCCGCGCACGGCGCGCAACGGTCGCTGCGACGGACCCGCTCGCCGCAGCCTCGGCGCCGTCGGTCGCCGCGGGCGATCCGCTTGTCGCGGGCTCGGACGTCTCTGCCGCGCTGCTGACCGCCGCCATCGAGCTTCGCTCGTCCACCGGTGCTGGATTAGGAGTTCGGTACACCCCGACGCGATTCACCTGATAACAATGCACCGGCTCGGCACGACCCTTCACCTGGACCGCCCCGAGGTCGACGTAGTCGACGTCCGGGATCAGCGCCTGGAGCGTCCGCTCGCTTACGGCGACGTTGTCGCGCCTCGCGATGTCGCCCGAGGTCAGGCGCGACGCGACGTTCACGGTGTCGCCGATCACGGTGTACTCGAACCGGCCCTGCGCGCCGAGGAACCCGGCGACGAGCGGGCCGGTGTTGATGCCGAAGCCGAACGAGACGTCCGGCCCGCCCTTGGCGCGCTCGCCGACGATGAACTGCTGCAGCTCCAGTGCGCACTGCACCGCTCGCCGCGCGTGGTCATCGACCGGGATGGGCGCGCCCCACACGACCATGATGTTGTCGCCGTTGTATTTGTTCACCGTGCCGCCCCAGCTCTGGACGATACGGACCATCCCGTCGAAGTAGCGATTCAGGGTCGCGAGCAGCTCCGACGCCTCCATCCCCTCGGACAGCGTCGTGAAACCGCGGATGTCGCCGAACAGCACCGTCGCCTCGCGCATCTGGCCGCCGAGTGTGAGCTGTCCCGTGTCCTGCAGCTCGAGGATGTGCTTCGCCACCTCCGGCGTGACGGCGAGGCCGAAGGCGCGCTGCGTCCGGCCGACGGCCTCTTGCTCTTCGAGCGCGAGGTACCCGACGACGAGGATCCACCAGAAGGGCGCGCTCGCGAGCACGTACGCCATCGACGGCGCCGGCACGATGCGTGAGGCGAGCGAACGCTCGAGCAGCTGGATGACGAAGGACTGCTCCGCGACGGCGGCGTAGAGGACGAGCACGGCGAGCGCGTACATGAACCCGAGCACCCGCCAGCGCAGGATGAGGACGACGCCGGCGAGCGTCACGAGTGCGATCCACCACACCGTCGGCAGCGTCTCCTCACGCAGCAGGGGAAAGCGCCCGGTCAGGATCGTCTGCGCCACGCTCGCCCAGACCTCGATGCCCCACATCTTGTTCGGGCCGCTGTTCGGCACCGCGTAGTCGTCCGGGAGCGCGGAGGCGGAGTGGACGCCGATCAGGACGATGCGGTTCTCGATGAGCGGACGGAGCGTGTCCGCCGGTAGCGTGCCGCCGGTCACGTCGCTCATCGAGACGATGCAGAACTCGTTCGCGATCTTGCAGGGGTACTCGCCCTTCTTCTGGTCCTTCAGATTCGTCGCGGGCTTCACCGCGAAGTACACACGCATGCCGCCGGCGACGTCGACGGGGATGACGCGGTCGCCGAACCCCTTCGTCGGTAGGACGTAACTGTCGCCGGTGAAGCGCAGCTGCGTGACGTCGGCGCGGAGCTGCCGCGCGGCGGCGACGAGTGGGAGCGAGAAGTAGCGCTCCGGACCGTTGGTGATGACGAGGTTCGCTCGTCGCACGACGTGGTCGATCTCGGGGACGACGTTGACGTCGCCGACGCCGGCCGCGGCGGCGCGCAGGTTCGCGTTCGGCACCTCAACGGTCTGGAACTGCAGCGCGCCGTTCCCGGCGGTGCTCTCGCCTGATCCCTGCATCGCGAGGATGACGTTGCCCGCGTCGCGCATCGCGGCGGTGAAGGCCATGTCCTCCTGCGGACCGGACTGGTCGTAGAAGCCGATGTCGAACGCGATGACCGTCGGCCGGTACGCCTCGAGCGCGCGAACCGCGTCGGCGTACGCGTTGCGCGGCAGCGGCCACCGCCCGTACCGCGCGATCGTGTCGTCGTCGATCGCGACGATCGTGATCTGCTTGCCCGGAGCGTCGGCAGCGTTCGTCAGGAGGAAGTCGTACACGCCGGCCTGGAGGTTCTGGTCCAGGACTCCGGCCGAGGCCCCAGCGGCACCGGCGAGGATCGCGAGCAGCAGGATCGCGCCCGTGAGCACGAGCTGCCGCCGTTGGCGCGTCAGTCGCATGCGCGTCCCTTCCCTTGTTCGAGTGCCCTACGAGCAGCCGCTCGGTGTCGGGAATCCTAGCAATACGCTCTGGGCGTGAACCCCCTCGTGCGGGTAATCGCGCTCGCGTTCCTTGTCGCGTGCCAGGCGCCGGTGTCGCTTTCTCCATCACCGTCGCCGCTCGCGACAGCGTCGCCGACACGCCCCGCTCCGCCGACGCCGACCCCGACCGCGGCGCCGTATCGCTACGCCCTGCTCTACGGAGAATTCCTCGGCGCGAAGCAGCCGACGCCGGTGAGCGTCGTGTCGCTGAACGGTGGCGCGCCGCACGTCATCGCCGTGCTCGCACCGGAGCACGACGGGCGTTTCGCGATCCATCCGGACTCGCGTTCGGTCGCGATCCTGGACAAGCTCGACCATCACCTCGCGCACAACACCACGTGGCGCATCCGCCTCGTCGACCTGCGCAGCGGAGCGGAGCGCGACGTCATCCGCGAGACCACGGACGGCGAGCTCACGGTGCCGTGGGACATCGCGTGGTCGGCGGACGGCACGCTCCTGCTCGCTACGCGCCGGTCGCTCGACATCGTCGATCTCGACTCGGGCGCGCGGACGAGAATGCTCGCGTTCCCCGACGGGACGATCGGCGTCACATTCCGCGACCCGCAGCATCCCGCGATCGTCGTGTCGCAGACGCTCGAGACCTCTTCGATCTTCGTCGTGGAGGCCGGCGCCGCGCGTCACGTCGCGGATCGTCCGCTCGCCGGTTACACCGAGTACGCGATGCGGCCGAACACGGACGAGATCCTCGAGCTCGCGACGCGCTACGACGGGACCGTGACGCTCGCGATGCTGCGCGCGGATTCGGTGCGCGAGTGGAAGCTCAGCGGTCCGAAGGTCGAGGGCATCGTCGCGCTCGCGGGCACGACGACGTCCGCCGCGTACCTCATCTGGCCGATCGCGCAGAGCGATCCGGCCGCCTTCGGGGTCGAGGGATCGGCATTCCTCTACGCGACGAGCTACGACGCAACGCTCGACGCGGTCGCTGGTCTACGCAACTGGGGCGAGTTCGGTCCGCTCGGCGTGTCCCCGGACGGCCGCGCGGTCATCGTTCCCAGCGGCGAGAAGGCGCAGAGCGATGCGCGATTCGCGATCGCGATCTGCTGCGAGCATCATCCACCGACGCCGCTGCTCGGATACGGCGATCGCTTCGTGATCGGCTGGGTCGCCGAACGCTAACATCCCCCAGCCGATGACCGCCATCGAGCTGTCCGAGCTCATCACCCACGCGCTGTTCCTCCTCATCACCGCCGTCATCATCGTCGCCTCCGTCGCGCTGCCGCTCGAGGCCGCGGGCGTCGTGCACGAACGCGCGGTCGGGCCGGTCGCGACGCGTGCCTAGCCGCGGAGGGGCCGTCCTCGTCGTCGACGACGACCCCGGGATCCTGGCCACGGTGGCCGACGCCCTCGACCTCGAGGGCTACCGGGTGCGCACCGCGACGAACGGTCGCGAGGCGCTCGAGGTACTCGAGACGACGACCCCGAGCGTCATCCTGCTCGACATCCGCATGCCCGTCCTCGACGGGCCCTCGTTCGTGAAGCGGATGCGCGAACGCGGGACCACCTCGCGCATCCTCGTCATGACCGCGGCGGAGAACGCGAAGCGGTGGGCCGAGGACGTCGGCGCCGACGACTTCCTTGCGAAGCCGTTCGACCTCGACGATCTGCTCGCCGCGGTCGCGCGCCTCCACCGCGCCGACGACGCCTGAGGAGTCGCGCGCC
>DASQXO010000033.1:0-9042 GCA_035639655.1 Candidatus Dormiibacterota bacterium | reverse complement strand
GCGCAGAACGCGAGGGCGATGCGCGGGCTTGCGCGCAGCAGCGGGGCCGCGAAGCGGAAACGGAGCGCGAAGCCGTCCGGTTGGCGCGCCAACTCGAGGGCGATCACGGTTGCTCGTTAGTCGTGCAACCGACGTGCCGTTCGAGTATCGGGCGGAGAAAAGCGCGCTCGCCCGGCTAGGCGCCGGGCGGGTTACCAGCCGGATCGAGCGAGACGAAGTAGCTCTCGCAGGCGAGCTCGAGCAGGTCCGGCGAGAGCTCCGGCGCCTTGCCGAGGAAGCGCGCGGTGTCGATGAGCTGCTCGATGATGTCGCGCGGGTGGCAGGAGCGCATGCCGATGTTCTTCAGCCGGTAGTACGACAGCACCTGCGAGAGCGCCTCGGCGCGGTACTCGATGTTCTTGCGCTGGCACATGCGCCGGAAGATCTCCTCGTACTGCTCGACGCTCGGGGACTCGATGCCGATCTTGTAGCGGATACGCCGCAGGAACGCCTCGTCGACGAGGTCTCCCGGATCGAGGTTCGTCGAGAACAGGATCAGCATGTCGAACGGGATCTCGATCTTCTTCCCGGTGTGCAGCGTCAGGTAGTCGACGCGCTTCTCCAGCGGCACGATCCATCGGTTCAGCAGATCGCGCGGCGAGACGCGCTGGCGGCCGAAGTCGTCGACGAGGAAGATCCCGCCGTTCGCCTTCATCTGGAACGGGGCCTCGTAGTACTTCGCCGTCGGGTCGAACACGAGGTCGAGCGTCTCGAGCGTGAGCTCGCCGCCGGTGATCACCACCGGACGCTTGCTCACGACCCACCGGTGATCGAAGCGCAGGCGATCGGCGACGATCGGGTCGAGCGCGACGCGGTGGTACACGGGATCGAACACCTTGATGACCTGCTGGTCGATCTCGACCGCATAGGGGATGACCATCTCGCCCTTGAGCAGCGTCACGAGGACTTCGGCGATCGTGGTCTTGCCGTTCCCCGGAGGGCCGAACAGGAAGATCGACTTGCCGCTGTTGAAGGCCGGGCCCACCTGCGCGAGTGTGTCCTTGGGGATGACGAGGTGCGAGAACGCGCGCTCGAGCTCCTCCTGCGTGACGTGCACGTTCGCGATCGTCTGCGCCTTCACGCTGGCGATGTACATCGACAGCGGGACCGGCGCGCGTCCGACGTACTGGCTGCGCGTCAGCGCCTCCTGAGCCTTCTCCGATCCGCGATCCACGACGACGTATTGGTACGTCGCGGCGGACACACCGGCGCCGCCGCGGATCTCGACGAGCCGTTCCGACTTCAGGAAGTCGAGCACGCGCTCGACGACGGTCGGGAGCGGCAGCCCGAGCGACGACGCGATCTCGGTGCCGCTCATCTGACCGCGTAGATACAGGGTCTTCAACGCGAGGTCGGCGAGGAATCCGAGCGAGAGTCCGGTCTGCTCGATGCTCTGCGGCTCGGGCGGAAGTGGGGCCTGTGCCGGGGCGGCCGCCGCCGGTTGACCGGCCACGGCCGGCCGAGTCTGCGTCTGCGGTTGTTGCATTCGAGCGAACATCGTCACGGGTGGCCGAGAGGGCAAGTACCCCCGACCGGGCGACGTTTAGCATCGGCGCCCGTGCCCTCGCCCCTCCTATTGACCGTGATCGGCGCGGCCGTCGGCACGTTCGGCACTCTCGTGGGGGCCGGGGGAGGCTTCGTCCTCGTGCCGCTGCTCGCGCTGCTCGAACCGACGCTGCCGACGAACGCGATCACGGCGATGTCGCTCGCGGTCGTCGCGATGAACGCGACGTCCGGCGCGATCGCGTACGCGCGACACCGCCGCATCGATTATCACTCGGGCTTGATCTTCGCGATCGCCACGCTGCCGGGCAGCATCGGCGGCGCGTACATCTCGCGCTTCATCGGGCGCGAGGTGTTCGACCTCGTCTTCGCCGCGCTGCTCATCGGACTCGCGATCTTCGTCGTCGTGACGCACGAGGAAGAGCCGGAGCCGGCTCCCGAGGGCACCTGGGGGTACGCGCAGCGCTCGCTCGTCGACGCCGGCGGCACCGCGTATCGCTACAGCGCGAACATCCCGCTCGGCATCGCGCTCTCGTTCGGGGTCGGGTTCGCCTCGAGCCTGCTCGGCATCGGCGGCGGCGTGATCCACGTGCCCGCCCTCGTCGGACTGCTCGGCTTTCCGACGCACGTCGCGACGGCGACGTCGCACTTCGTCCTCGCGATCATGGCCACGGTCGCGACGGTCACGCACGTCGGGCAGGGCGATCTCAACGGGCTGTACCCGCAGACGATCCTCCTCGGCGTGGGCGCGATCGTGGGCGCACAGCTCGGCGCGCGCCTGTCGGCACGGGTCCATGGCAGGCACATCGTGCGCGTGCTCGCGGTGTCGCTCATCTTCGTCGGGCTGCGGCTCGCCGCTCAGCGGCTGTTCGCCGTCTAGGACACCTCGCCCGACACGAACGCGAGGTCGCGATCGTCTGCATCGGCCGCGACGAACGTGAGCAGTCGGTCGCCCTCGTCGGACACCGCGCGCTGCTCGTCGGCGGTAAAGCGGCGGAACCGCTCGACGCGCAGCACCGCGCGCGATCGTTCGCGCGACACTCGCCAGATGCCGGCGACGAAGCCGTCGACGAGCAGCGCGCCGTAGCCCACGGTGAACACGCGCTGTCGGTGCGCGTCGTCGACGATGCGCGAACGGTCGGCGTGGGCGAGCAGCGCGTTGTCGTATTCGGGAAGGAACCGCGGCGGCGCCGCCGTCCCCGCGTCGGCGAGCGATCCGCGCGGCACATCGAAAAGCTCGCGTCCTTTCTCGTCGCGGAACGTCCGCAGGCGCGGTCGCAGCCGCTCGACGACGGCGCGAAGCGCCGGTAAGCCGGACCATGTCTGCACGTCCGAAACGGTCGCCGGTCCGAACGTCGCGAGGTAGCGGCGGATCAGCTGATCGGGAGCAGCCGAGCGCGCGAAGCGTCGGCGGAGCCACTTCTCGGCGGTCGTGTGATACGCGGCGCGGCTCGAGCCCCAGATACCGCGCGGCGGCAGCTGCACGAGCGGGAGCCAGCCGCGCACCGCGATCGCGAGCACGCTCGCGTCACGCTCGGGCCAGCGCTTTCGCAGGAAGGCGCCGAGCTGCGCGAACGTCCGCGGTTGCTCCTCGAGGAACGTCCGCGCCTCGGCGAGCACGGCCGCCCGATCCAGCCCGGCGAGGCGGCGTCCCCAGGTGCCGCCGCCGAGACCGCGCTCGACGGCGCGGTGTAACGCCGGACGCAGCGCGAGGCAGTCGCGCGCCGTCACGAGGTGGATCGTCGAGCGCTGCATGGCGACGCGCACGGCCTTGCGCCGCTCGAGCAGATCGGCGAGTTCCTCGTGCCTGAACCCGTCGATTCGGCTCCACAGCCCGACATAGGGTGCGTTCGGCACCTGCGCTTGCATTCCGACGAGGTGCTCGATCGCCGCGGCGGCGCTCATCGTTCGTCGACGGAGCAGCAGCTGGCGCTCGAGAAGGGCGCGATTCAATTCGTTGCGCGTCAGGACTCGTTCCGATCGCGAGGTCACGTGACGGCGCGTCTGACGAGCCGCAGGGCGCGATCGAGCCGTGCTCGATTCGCCGGATCGTTGAGCCAGCGTGACGCGCCGCTCGGGTGCGGCAGCGGGATGAGCACGCGGTCGCCGTCTCGGCGCATCCGCCCCACCGCCTCGTGCAGCGGCACGGTGCTTCGCGCGTCACGGTCCCTTCCCCCACCCCAAAACCGATCGATGGCGAGGCGGCCGAGGAGCAGCAGCACCTTCGGCCGAACGATCGCGAGCTCCTGCTCGAGCCAGGGCGCGCACAGCGCGATCTCGGCGGGCGACGGACGGCGGTCGCCCTCGCCGCGCGGGTTCTTCCCGGGGAAGCACTTGGTGATCGCGCTGCGATACGGCAGGTGCGCCTCGTCGATGCCCGCGCGTGCGAGCCACTCGCGGAGCACCGCTCCCGAGCGGCCGGCGAACGGCACGCCGGCCTCGAACTCGACCGCGCCGGGCGCCTGGCCGACGATCATCACGCGGTCCGTCGCGCTGCCGGCCACGACCGGCCGCGCGGTCGGAAGGTAGCCGGCGAGGACGCACTTTCGGCACGCGCGGATGCGGCGGTGCAGGCGCGCCACCGCCGCGGCCCGCGCCCTAGACGGGAGCGGTCGCGACGAGGCGATCGAATTCATCTTCGTCGATGACGCGCACGCCGAGCTCGCGCGCCTTCGCGAGCTTCGACCCCGCGGATTCTCCCGCGACGACGAGGTCGGTCTTGCGGCTCACCGATCCGGACGTCTTCCCGCCGAGCCGCTTGACGAGCGCTTCCGCATCTTCGCGGCTGCGCCGCTGCAGCGTGCCGGTGAACACGACGGTCTTTCCGGCGAACGGCGTTCCCGACTGCGGCCGCGGCGCCGGGAACTCGGCCTCGATGCCGACCTCGGGCGACGCGAGCGTGTCGAGCAGCGACTGGTTCGCGGGGTCGTGGAAGTACGCCGACACCGCGCGGGCGACGATGGGCCCGATGCCCTCGACCGCGGTCAGGTCGTCGGCGCTGCTCTCGCGGAAGATCCGCCACACGTCGGCGAGCGACCCATTGCGCTCGAGCCGTTCGGCGATCCAGCGCGCGAGATCCTCGGCCGTGGTCTCGCCGACGTGCCGGATCCCGAGCGCGTAGAGGACGCGCGCGAGCGGCCGCCGCTTCGCGGCCTGGATACGCTCGTAGAGGTTCTGGGCGCTCTTCTCCGCGAAGCGCTCGAGCTGGGCGAGGTCCTCCGCCTTGAGCTTGAAGATCTCCGCGGGGTTGTTCGCGAGGCCGCGCTCGCGGAGCTGCTCGATGAACGCCGGCCCGGCGCCCTCGATGTCCATCGCGCCGCGCGAGACGAAGTGCAGCAGCGATTCGCTCCGCTGCGCCGGGCAGTTCGGGTTCGGGCAGCGGTACGCGACCTCGCCTTGGCCGTGCTCCGTCGGCGTCCCGCACACCGGGCACACCGCGGGCGGCGCGATCTCGCGCTCGTCGCCGTCGCGCGCGTCCTCGACGACGTTCACGACCTCGGGGATCACGTCGCCGGCGCGGCGGATGACGACCGCGTCGCCGATGCGCACGCCGAGGCGGGCGATCTCGTCCATGTTGTGCAGCGTCGCGCGCCGCACCGTCGTGCCGGCGACGAAGACCGGCGCGAGCCACGCGACCGGCGTGAGCGTCCCCATCCGGCCGACATAGAACTTGACGTCCTCGATCGTCGTCGTCGCCTGCTCCGCCGGGAACTTGTACGCGAGCGCCCAGCGCGGCGATCGCGAGACGAAGCCGAGCCGATCCTGCTGATCGACGCGGTTCACCTTCAGGACCACGCCGTCCGTCTCGTACGCGAGCTCCTTGCGCTTCTCGCGCCACTCGGCGAGGTACGCCAGCACCTCGTCGACGCTTCTGCACATCCGCGTCGTCGCCAGGTTCACGCGAAGGCCGAGCGCCGAGAGCCGCTCGAGGAGCTCACGCTGCGACCCGACGTGGAGACCGGCCGCGCTGTAGCACCACATCGCGAGCCCGCGCGACGCGGTGATCTTCGGGTCGAGCTGGCGCACCGATCCGGCGGCCGTGTTGCGCGCGTTCGCGTACAGCGGCTCGCCCCGGGCTTTCCGCTCCTCGTTCAGCTTCGCGAACGCGGCGCGCGGGAAGTACACCTCGCCGCGCACGTCGAGGCGGCCCGGCACTGTCTCGCGGAGCCGTATCGGGATCGAGCGGAGCGTGCGGAGGTTCGCGGTCACGTCCTCGCCGGTGAAGCCGTCGCCGCGCGTCGCGCCGCCGACGAAGACGCCGTCCTCGTAGGTCAGGTTCACGGCGAGCCCGTCGATCTTCAGCTCGCACACGTATTCGACGTCGGCACCGTCGAGGCTTCGCCGCACGCGCTGATCGAATGCGCGCAGCTCCTCCTCGGAGAACGCGTTCGACAGCGAAAGCATCGGCGACGCGTGACGGACCGGCGCGAAGCGCGCGGACGGCGGGGCGCCGACGCGCTGGGTCGGCGAGTCGGGCGTGACGAGGTCCGGATGCTCGGCCTCCAGTTCTTCGAGGCGCCGGCGGAGCCGGTCGTACTCGGAGTCGGTGATCGAGGGCTCGTCGAGCACGTAGTAGCGGTGATCGTGCTCGTCGAGCTCGCGGCGCAGACGCTCGATCTCGGCCGCGGCGTCCGTCGTCGTCAACGCTTCTCCAGCCGCGCGAAGCTCGCCATCAACCTCTTGACCCCTTGGTCGGGGAAGGCCACGGTCACCTCTTCATCGTCGTTCTTCATCGCGCTCGAGACGACGACCCCCTCGCCGAACTGCTGGTGCCGCACCTTATCGCCGGCGCGGTACCGCGTCTCGCTCGGGCGCTCGCGGCGCACGGGCTTCTCGCCGCTGCCCCGCCACGCCGCCGACAGTCCGGCGAGCGCGCGATCCTGCCGGCCGCGGCGCTGGCGTTCCAGCTCGAAGCGATCGCTCTCGTACAGCTCGCCCCAGCCGTCCCGCTCCTGTCTGCGCAGCCTTCGTGCGTCGACCTCGTCTGAGGGCAGCTCCAGCAGGAACCGCGACGGCGCCATCTCCGTCGTGCGACCGAAGAGCGTTCGGACGTTCGCGTGCGTCAGGTAGCAGCGATCCTTCGCGCGCGTGATCCCGACGTAGCAGAGGCGCCGCTCCTCCTCCAGCTCCTCCTCGCTCTCGCTCGAGCGCGCGTGCGGGAACACGCCTTCCTCCATCCCGGTGAGGAACACCACGGGGAACTCGAGCCCCTTCACCGCGTGGAGCGTGATGAGCGTCACGGCCGGCGCGCCCTCGCGGTACGAGTCGACGTCGGAGACGAGCGCGACCTCCTCCAGGAAACGCGGCAGCTGCTCCGCGGTCGGGAGCTCGGAGTACTCCTCGGCCACGCCCCGCAGCTCGAGCACGTTCTCCCAGCGCTCCTCGCCTTCCTCCGTGCGATCGCGCAGGTACGTCTCGAAGCCGACCGCCGCGACGATGCGGTCGATGAGCTTGGGGAGCGGCATCGTCGGAGCGCGCTCACGGAGGCCGTCGAGGAGGTCGACGAACGACCGCAGCTCCTGACGCTGGCGGACGCCGATCGTGTCGATCTGCGCCGCGATGCGCATCGCCTCGGCCGGCGGCATCGAGTTCCCGCGCGCGAACAGCCACAGTTCCTCCTGGCTCCGCGCGCCGATCCCGCGCGGCGGCACGTTCAAGACGCGGGCCAGGGCGACGGCGTCGTGCGGATTCTCGAGGAGGCGCAGGTACGCGAGCAGATCCTTGACCTCGCGCCGCTCGTAGAAGCGAACGCCGCCGACGACCTGATACGGGACCGCGTACCGCAGGAAGACCTCTTCGATCGCGCGGGACTGCGCGTTCGTGCGGTACAGCACCGCGAAGTCCGACGGCGTCCGCGAGCGATCCTCGCGGAGGAGTCGCTCGATCTCGCGGATCACGAATTCCGCCTCGGCGTACTCGTCGTGCGCCTCGTACACGACGATCCGCTCGCCGGCGTGCCGATCGGTCCACAGCCGCTTGGCCATGCGCCCGACGTTGTTCCGCACCACGTGCCAGGCCGCGTCCAGGATCGGCTTGGTGCTGCGGTAGTTCCGCTCGAGCTTCACGATGGTCGCATCGGGCCAGGCCTGCTGGAACTCGAGGATGTTCTTGATCCGCGCGCCCCGCCACGAGTAGATCGACTGATCGTCGTCGCCCACGACGGCGATGTTCCGGTGCGCGCCGGCGAGGCGCGACAGGAAGACGTTCTGCGCGTGGTTCGTGTCCTGGAACTCGTCGACGAGCACGTGCTCGAAGCGCCGCTGCCACGCCTCGCGCACGATGTCGACCTCGAGCAGGCGCACGCCGAAGAGGAGCAGGTCGTCGAAGTCGAGCGCGTTGTTCTCGCGCAGCAGTGCGTCGTACCGCTCGCGAACGCGCGCCGCGACGCGATCGAGGCGATCGCCAGCGGCCGCGCTCTGTCCGGCGGCGTCGAGCAGCTCGTTCTTCGCCCACGAGATCCGTCCCCCGACGGCCGCGGGCGTGAAGTCGTGCTCGGGGTAGCCCAGCTCCGCGAGCGACTGGCGTAGCAGGCTGCGCTGGTCCGCCTCGTCGAACACCGCGAAGGAACGCTCGATGCCGACGGCGGGGCCGTCGCGGCGCAGCATTCGCGCGCAGGTCGCGTGGAACGTCCCGACCCACATGCCCTGCTCGCTCGGGTCCTTCCCAAGGAGACGGCCTAGGCGCTCGCGCATCTCCCGGGCCGCCTTGTTCGTGAATGTGACAGCGAGTACATGATCCGGACGAACGAGTCCCTCGCGGATGAGCCAGGCGATGCGATGGGTCAGGACGCGCGTCTTGCCTGAGCCGGCACCTGCGAGGATGAGCAGAGGTCCACCGCCTCGGGTGACGGCGGCGCGCTGCTCCTCATTCAACGGGTCGAGGATCGGGTCCATCGGCTACATCAATTGTGGCGAGGACGTGCGTGCCGTACTGTTCGCGCTCCACGATGAGCGAGAACCGCGCACCGCAGCGGTCCATCCAAGCACGAGGAGATGCGAGCGCGCATGTGCGCTCGCTCCTCGAGAAGAACATCGGCGCGGACATGAGTGGACAGAATGTGGAAAAGAACGGCCGACCGTGGACAAGAAAGCGGTCGCAGGGCCGAATCCTGTGGATAAAGAAATTGACCCGGTAGAGAGCCGGACGTACGTTATCGCCTGTCCCGAGGGGTCTGCTAAGGGAATCGAGACCAGAGATCCTATCAACGGTCAGGCGATTCCCACGAGCGCAACCGGAGATAGCATCAAAGGCAACCTGAGATGGCATCAAGGGTTGGCTCGACGGCCAGATCGATGGCTCGTGAGCATCGGTCGGTACGTAGGTAGGTCGCTCGGGACGCTTCTTTATCTTGCGGTGCGCTGACGAACTATCGCGCGCCGTTCGGCTCCCACCCTGACTGCTCCGGATCCTCTTGAGGCACGAACCCCGGCGTGCTCGCGCGCGGCGGACGTCGGCCTTCGGCGCCCTTGGCGAATGGCGTGATCTCGACGCGGCTCACCG
>DASQXO010000032.1:0-17425 GCA_035639655.1 Candidatus Dormiibacterota bacterium | reverse complement strand
TGTTCCGCACCTCGCGGACGAGATCCATCTCGAGCTCCGCGCAGAGCAGCTGTTCGTCCGTATCCGACGCTTCCGCGACGATCCTCCCTCGAGGATCGGCGAAGTAGCTCGTGCCGTAGTAGTCGTTCGGCCCGAACTCCTTCTCCTGACCGACGCGGTTGATCGTGCCCACCCAGTAGCCGTTGGCGATCGCATGCGAGGTCTGCTCGATGAACCAGAGGTGCATCGACAGCCCCCGCGACGTCGCGGACGGGATGAACACGAGCTCGGCGCCGTTCAGGCCGAGCGCCCTGGCGCCCTCCGGGAAGTGCCGGTCGTAGCAGATGTACACGCCGATCTTGCCGACCGCGGTGTCGAAGACCGGATAGCCGAGATTCCCGGGGCGGAAGTAGAACTTCTCCCAGAAGCCGTTCACGTGCGGGATGTGCGTCTTGCGGTACTTCCCGAGGTACCGGCCGTCCGCGTCGATGACCGCCGCGGTGTTGTAGTAGATGCCGGTGCGTTCCTCCTCGTACATCGGGACGATGAGCACGATGTGGTGTTTCTTCGCGAGCTCCTGCATGAGCTTCGTGGTCGGTCCGTCCGGGATCGGCTCGGTGTAGGCGTAATGCTTCGTGTCCTGGACCTGGCAAAAGTACGGTCCGTAGAAGAGCTCCTGGAGGCACATCACCTGCGCGCCAGCCTTCGCCGCGTCGGCGATGTGGCGCGCGGCCTTCTGGACCATCGAATCCTTGTCGCCGGTCCACGAGGCCTGAAGGAGCGCGGCCTTGAGTTTCATCGTCACCCTCCCCTACGGCGGAAAAGAGTACGGCGCGGGACGAGCCCGCGCCGTACCGACGCGATGCGGCGCTAGCTGACGCGCGCGGCCGCGCGCGGCTCGGGACGACCGATGACCTCTCCGGTCTGCTCGGCGATGTGGTGACCGCCGAAGAGCGTCATCAGGACGTAGTAGGAGACGAGCGCGGTGAAGAAGCTCCAGAACCACGAGCCGGTCTGGAGCCAATCGAGCCACGATCCCTGGTAGCCGGCGATGACGAGCTTGTCCGGCGCGATGACGTGGAGCCAGCCGACGAACGGCGGCAGGATCCCGATGAGGAGGGCGACGATCGCGTACGGGTTCAGCCCCCAGCTGTTCCCGTACGTGTACACGCCGTCCTCGCGGTAGAGGTCGAGCAGGTTCAGCTTCCGACGGCGCAGCAGCCAGTAGTCGGCGATCATGATGCCGCCGATCGCGCCGAGGAAACCGCCGTAGCCCGAGAGCCACGTGATCGCGTACGACAGCGCGTTGAAGAACAGCACCCACGGCTGGAGCACGGTGCCGATCACGGCGGTGATGATCACACCGGCGGCCCAGTTGAGCCGCTTCGGAGCGACGTTCTGGAAATCGTTCGCCGGCGCGATGATGTTCGCGCCGATGTTCGTGGACAGCTGCGCCAGCACCACGAAGACGAGCGCGAGGACGACGATGATCGCCCCGAGATCGCCGCTCAGCTTCGCGAACAGGTTGATCGGATTCCACAGGTCGTTCGCGGTGCCCATCTGGTTCGCCGTGTCCTTCGCCGTCTCGGGGAATGCGCTCACGCCGCCGGCCGTGACGAGCACGCCCATGCCGCTGAAGAACGCCATCGTCCCGACGAGGCCGATCGCCTGTCCGATCATCTGCCGCGTCTGCTCTCTGGCGAAGCGGGTCACGTCGGAGATGTTGAGCGCCATGGTGGCCCAGAAACCGACGTTGATGTTGAGCAGCAGGAACCAGAAGTACACGCCGCCGCCGAGCGGCTTATCCGGCGTCAGCTGGAAGCTGAACATCTTGTCGAAGCCAACCTTGAGGCCGAGGTACAGGAACAGGAACAAGGTGAACGCGAGCAGGAACGGCGCCGACCAGTCGAACATCGCCTTGATCGCGCGCGAGCCCTTCCACGGCGGCGCGATGATCGCGACCCAGACCTGGATGATCAGGAACAGCGCGAACATCGCCATCTGGAACGGACCCGGCAGGACGAACCAGTCGACCTTCACCGGCGGATCTTTGAAGCCGGGGAACAGCAGTCCGACGAGGACGTACATCGCGTAGCCGCCGAGCCAGGACTCGATCCCGAACCAGCCGCACGCGACGATGCCACGCATGATCGCGGCGACGTTCGCGCCCCACGTGCCGAAGGACGCGCGCACGAACACCGGGAACGGGATGCCGTACTTCGCGCCGACGTGCGAGTTCAGCAGGAGGGGCACCGTGACGATCGCATTGCCCAGGATCACGACCAGGATCGAAGTCAGCGGATCGAAGCCGAAGACGAGTCCGACGTTGGCGAGGCTCCACGACGGGATGACCACGCAACAGCCGACCCAGAACGCGAGGAACGAGTACAGGCCCCAGTTACGGAGCCGCGACGGAGTTGGCGCGAGATCCTTGTTGTAGAGCTGAGAGCGCGGCAGCTCGCCCGAGAGCTCGTGCTTTCCGTCCGGAGCGACGACGACAGAAACCGCCATATGCACTCCCCCTTTGTGCGAGCGGTAGATGTAGCGGTGGGCGGTGAATGCCCGCCGGCCGGAAATCCTAGTCCCAGGCGGCAACCGCGGCCACCGCATTGCAGACTTGTACCGGCGGGCGATGGCGACTCAGCAGCGTCGCGGACTCCTGAGCGCGATCATCGGACAGCGCTGCCCGCGCTGTCGTGAGGGCCGCATCTTCCGACGCCGCCTCACGATGTACTGGTTCTGCCCGGTGTGCGAGCTCCGGCTGCTCCGCGAGCCGGGCTACACGACGGTCGCGATCGAGCTGTCGTACGTCCTCACCATCCCGATCCTCGTCGGCGGCACGGCGTTCTTCATGCTCGTGTTCCACCTGGAGATCATCTGGGCCGCGCTTGCGGCCGCGATCGTGTTCGTCCTCGTGTCGCCCTTCGTGTTCCGGTACTCCCGCGTGCTGTGGGTGTACCTGGACCAGCGCATCGATCCCGGTCGATAACGCGGATCAGGCGCGGAAGCGGAGCTCCCAGTCGCCGTCGGTCTCCACGATCGGATGCGTAAGCGCGATCGCGAACGGCTCGTATCCAGGATGGAGGACATCGAGATGCAGCGACGGAGATACCGCGCTCCGTCCGACGCCGACGAGCGCGTGTACGCCGTCGACCTCGACCGACTCGCGCGAGAGCCAGCGCCCGTCGGTCCCCGCGATGTCGATATCGAGGCCCACCGCGCGCCCGAAGCGGCTCGCCACATTCGGCCTCGCCGACACGACGCGAAGTCGGAAGCGGCCGAACGCGTACTCCCCGACCGCGTCCGGATAGTGGATGACGCACGGCGCGACATCCTCCTCGACGAGGACGCGATCGCAGGCGAGCACGACGTCAACAGGTTCACGCGGGATCGCCGCGAAGAGCAGGACCTGCTCGAGGGCAGAAGAGGCGGACCGTCTCGCGTCGAGCCGGCGGCGCACGCGTTGTCCCGTCCCCTCCTCGCCAACCTGCAGGACCGGATCGTGCCGATCGCCGAGTGGTCCGTCGCGACCGACTTCGTCGATCCGGCGGAGCGGCGGCTCGGCGCTCGCGACCACGCGGACGGCGGCGTAGTCATCGCCACGCGCGAATGCGGTCGCGGCGAGCGTGACGTGCGCCTCGGTGCTCGTCACATCGAGCTGTCGCGCCGGGACTCCGTCGAGCGGAACGAGCTCGAACGGAAGGTGCCACGCGCCGAACGGGCCGTCGATGCGCAGCTCGGCGGCGCGGATCGTTCCCTCGAGCGGCGGAAACGTCGCGGTGAAGCTGCGTCGCGCGCCGGTGCCGCCGCCATGGAAGCGCTCACTCGGGAATTCGCGACCTGCGGCGTCGCGCAGGCCGAGCCGGAAGTCTCGCCACCACGGCAGCGGGCACGAGTTCGACGCGGCCGGCTGTTCCTCGACGAGAGGCTCGACACCATCGAACGCGCAGATGAGCTCGGTACGACCTGCTGACACGCATCGGCCGAGCCAGAGCGAGACGCCGTCGTGGTCGGTTTGCACGGGCCGCGTGAGCACGAGCGCTCCGGCGGACGGTCGGAAACCGATATCGGGTACGAATACCTCTGCGGTCGTCGTCCTACCCAGTGCGTCCCGGCAGCATCGCGCCGCCGACCGGCGCCGCCTGCGGCGCGGTGAGCGGCTGGCGCAGCTCGGCAGGCGGCTCGGTGCCGCCCCACCACCACACGACCTCGAGGTTCGCGCGGAAGAGCTCGTCGAACACGAGGTCCTCGGGCGACGAGTTCCGCGAGCTGTACCACCAGAACCAGTCGCTGCCCTCGGCGACCATGAGCGCCCGCGCGACGTTCGCGGGCATCTGCCCGAGCGCGCCCCACTGCTCCGCCGCGAACGCGCGCGTGCGACCGAGCAGGTTCCACGCCCGCAGGTGGGACTCCTCGCCGATCCAAACGCGGTAGTTCGCGTCGATCCACGATCCCGAGTGCAGGCGCGGCAGGTCGACCTGCGCCGGATGCTGCTCGAGGAATTCCGAGACCCGCACCGTCGTGAACCGTTGATCGGTGTTCAACGCGCCGTAGAGCGCGCGGAGGAATTCGTTTCCATTGTTCGTGTAGCCCTCCCACGCGTTCTCGCCGTCGAGGATGATCGCGGCGAGGTACGGTCCGCCGCCGTCGGAAAGCCGGTCGCGAGCGCGGGCCAGGCGCGTGATCATCTCGGCGACAGCGTCGGCGGGACTCATGTGCCCGTAGGCGAAGCCGATCCGGTCGGAGAGCTCGCGATCGCGGAAGAGGATCGTCGTCCCGTTGGAGAGACGGTACGGCCGGTACAGCAGCGCGGGATCCTGCAGCGCGCCGATGTCGTCGCGCCAGATCTGAGCGCCGATCGACGCCGCGAGCACGCCCTCATCGGTGGCGAACCACTTGACGCCGTGCTTGGCGATGATGTCCGACACCTCGGGACTGACCGCTCCCTCCGACGGCCAGAGCCCAGTCGGCTTTCGATCGAAGACGCGCTCGTACTGGCGCACCGCGTCGACGACGTGCGCCTCGGCGTCCTCGGGCCAGCGGAACGGCGGCTGCGGCAGGATCGCACCGGGATCCGAGCGGCGCGCGACGTCGCTGTCGATGAGGAGCGGAAGGATCGGGTGATACGCCGGGACGGTGACGACCTCGACCTGACCGGCCTTCTGCAGGCGGTGGTACAGCCGCACGACGCCGGAGGCCATGTTCCGATGCCGCGACAGGATGTACTGCAGGTCGTCACGCGAGAAGTTGCGGCCCCGATCGCGCAGTCGCACGAGGCGCTCGTCGATCGTCAGCAGCTCCGGATCGATCCACGCGAGGTTGAACCACGCCGCGAGGTCGCGGAAGTACGAGCTCGAGAGCAGATCCGGTCGGTCGCCGGCCGCGAGCCGGAGGTTGTGCAGGCGCGCGTAGTCGGGGATGCGATGAACGACCTGCTGATGCGAAATGGAGAAGAACCGGCGCAGCAGGTGCTGGCGGTCGTCGACGGACAGACCGCCGTCGCCCGAGCGGAGCGTCAGGCGCGCGTCCGCGTCGTCCTCGCCGCGCGCGACCTCCTCGAGCTGGTCGTGCAACGCCGGGACGAGCGTGAAGTTCACCTTCACGTTCGGGAACGCGTGGAGCAATCGCGCCATGTGCAGGTAGTCCTTCGCGGCGTGCAGTCGCACCCACGGCAACACGACCTCGCTCGTCTGCGGGTGCCGGTAGTACGGCTGGTGCATGTGCCAGACGATCGCGATCGGCAGCTGACCGTTCATGCGGCGACGGCCTCCTCGAGACGGCGGCGCACGAACTCGCGATCGAGCGCCGCCAGGAGCGGTCCGGCCTGTGGACCCTTCGGCTTGCCGATGAACGCGAGATACACCGCCGCGAACGCGGGGCCGCCCGACGGCATGCCGAGCTCCTTGCCGAGCGCGTAGATCACCTCCGTCAACTGCTCGGCGGTCAGCGAGTCTGCGACGAGCGGCATCAGCCGGCGCAGCAGCTCGCGCTGGGTGGTCGAGAGATCGCGCGCGGCGGCGGGCAGCGACGGCGAGACCGCGAACTTCGCGTCGTCAGGCGCCCAGCGCTCGAGCCACACGCGCGCGACGGCGGTGCGCCGCTCCAGTTCGCGTGTCTCCCAGGCGTCGAGCTTGCGGCCGACGAGCCGCTCCGCCTGCGACTTCGGGTCGAGGTGCGGCATCTGCAGCCAGTTCGCGAGCAGGCCGAACGGCACGCGGTACCCGGTGCGCACCTCGGTCGAAAGCTGCGAGAGGGCGTAGACCCGGCCGAGCTCGCTCTGCGCGTCGTTGAGGTACGCATCGGCCGCGCGATCGTATTCGTCGAAGAGCCGGGGGATCTTCTCGCCGGTAGGGTCGAACTCGAACGCGGCGGTCGGGCGATGGCGCAGCATGAGGAATCGGACCACCTCGCCCGTGAGGACCTCGACGATCTCGTGCGCCGCGGCGCCGAGCTGCTTCCACATGGCCGCGTGCGACGTGGACATCTTCCTTCCGCCGACGGTGATGAACTCGAGCGGCACGTTCAGCGGCGGCTCCTTCTTCCAGACCGCGCGGTAGAGCTCGTCCGAGCGATCGCGCGCGCCGCCCGCGGTCGAGAGGTCTTTGCCGCAGCCCTCGATCGTCACGCCGAAGACATCCCACTTCGCGCACCACTCCTCGACGAACGGCAGCTTGCCGCGCCCGCCGAACGGCGACACCGACCCGCGGTGCCCGCACCCGGTCGCCCAGGTGACGAGGTCGCGGCGGCACTCATAGGTCACGACGCGACCGTCGTAGCCGGTCACCTTCGTCGTGCCGAGACGCCCGCAGTTCTCGCAGACCACGTTGAGCGCGTAGTAGTCGGCGTCCTTCTTCACGTTCGCGACGCGCGCGAGGACCTCGCGCACGACGTCGGCATGGCGCAGCACGAGGTCGATCGAGCGGTCCATCTTGCCCGAGCGGTAGAGGTCGCGCGTGCGGTAGAGCTCGGACGGATGGATGCCGAGGTCGGGGAACGTCGCGAGGAACCGGCTCGCGTGCAGGTCGGCGAAGTCGGTGCCGCCGGCCTCGGGCGCCGGGATCATCGAGAGCGGCTTGCCCATGTGGGGCGCGAGGTGTTCGTCGCTGCGCATCGACTGGCTGTCCATCGGATCCATGTCGTCGATCCCGAAGGTGAAACGCGCCTGGACGCCCGCCTCCGCGAGGGCGCGGTAGATGGCGTCGTGCGTGATCGGGCCGCGCAGGCCGCTGATCGGGACCATGCCGGACGGGGTTTTCGAATCGTTCACGACCTGCGGCTGGCCCGGCGGCGTTCGCCGCGCGAGCTCGTCCGCCCAGAACATCCGGCTATCGCACCTGCACGATCTTCATCTCGATGACGCCGCTCGGCACGACGGCGCGCACCATGTCGCCGGCGCGGTGTCCGAGCAGCGCCCGTCCGACGGGTGACTCGTTGCTGATCCGCCCCTCGCCGGGGTTCGCCTCCGCGGACCCGACGACGGTGTAGTTCTCGCGCTCGCCGTCGACCTCGACGACGATGTGGCTTCCGAGCTCGACCTTGTCGTGGTGGCCGTTCTGATCGATGACGACCGCGTTCTTGATCATCTGCTCGAGCGTCATGATGCGGCCCTCGACGAACGCCTGCTCGTTCTTCGCGTCCTCGAGCTCGGAGTTCTCCGAGAAATCGCCGAACTCCATCGCTGCGTGGATGCGCTCGGAGATCTCCTTGCGACGCGCGGTACGCAGGTGCTCAAGCTCATCCTCGAGCTTGTGCAGTCCTTCCGCGGATACGTAGACCGGCTTCTCTGTCGCCACTCGAGAACCTCCCGGCACTCCGAAAGTTCGGCTCGTGCCTCACGAAAACGGTTGCGTGGTCAAAAAACAAGAGCACTGAAGGCGGACGCCCTCAGCACTCGTCGCACGCGCTCTATCGCGAACCACTGTAGCGGCCCGCTAACTTGCTCGTCAACGATTGCCTGCTCGGCTGTCGGCGTTCCTGAATCGAGCTTACGGCGCCACATGGAGCGCCGCGGCGAGCGCCTTGCGCGCGATGGCGGCGGCGTTCACCGACGCGAACGTGCCCGGACGCTCGACGACCTCCTCCGCGAGGGCCGCGACGGCGATCGTCGGACTCCCGAACGGCGCGCCCGCGACGAACCAGCCGTCTGGACGCCCCGCCGTCGTCTCCGCAGTGCCCGACTTGCCGAGCACGGGCACGGAGAAGCCGAGGAACGGGAAGTACGCCGTGCCGTCGCGGTCGGCGACGACGCCGCGCATGCCGTCGCGAACCGGGGCGTAATCCTGCGCCCGCGCGTCGGCCCGGCCGAGCTCGGCGCGCTCGAACGTCTGCGCGACCGCACCGTCGCGCCTCAGGATGCTCGTGACGAGACGCGGCTTGAGCAGCGTGCCGCCGTTCAGCACCGCGGCGATGTAGTTCGCCATCTGCAGCGGCGTCGCGAGCAGCTGTCCCTGCCCGATGGCGAGGTTCGTCGCGTCGCCGGGGAGCCACACGCGGTCCGTGGCCGCGGTCGGCACCGGCTGCTCCGGCGTCGGCACGAAGCCGGAGGCCTCGTAGACGTACTCGACGTCGGTCGCCTTCCCCAGACCGAACGACTTCGCGGTGTCGGGCAGCAGGTGCGGATCCTTGTCGTTCAGTCGCTTCCCGAGCTCGTAGTAGAAGGTGTTGCACGATCGCGCGAGCGCGGTGTGCAGATCGATCGGCCCGAGGTCGCCGGTCTCGTGATTCAGCTGCTTGAAGGTCGGGCCGTAGCCGGTCCACACGGCCGGGCACGGCACCTTCTCGGTCGGCTGCAACACGCCTTCGCGCAGCGCCGCGAGTGACGTGATCATCTTGAACGACGAGCCGGTGGGGTACTGGCCGTTCGTCGCGCGGTTGAACAGCGGCCGCGCCGGATCGCCGACGTACTTCGCCGCGGCCGCGGCGTCCTGGCCGGCGAACACGTTCGGATCGAATGTCGGATGCGACGCGATCGCGAGGATCTCTCCCGAGCTCGGATCCTCGACGACGACCGCGCTCTTCGGCTCGCCCACCAGAGCGGCCTCGGCGGCGCGCTGCACGCCGACGTCGAGCGAGAGCTGCACGTCCTGTCCCTGCTCCGGCTGGCGCTCGGCCAGGATGGACGCCTGCGTGCCGTCGGCCTCGACGATCGCGAGCCTCCAGCCGAACGTTCCCGCGAGTACGTCCTCGAGCGTGAGCTCGAGTCCGGTCTTGCCGACGAGGTCGCCGTCGGCGTAACCCTTCGGCGCGAGCTTGACGAGCTCGTCGGCAGTGACCACGCCGACGTAGCCGATGACGTGCGCGGCGAGCGTGCCCTGCGGGTAGGTACGCACGCGCATGGGGCGGAGCTGTACCCCTTCGATGAGCCCGAGCTTCTGGCGCGCGTCGGCGGGCGTCGATGGCGGCATCACGCGGACCGGCATGTACCAGTCCGGCTGACCGCTCGCGTACTTGCTCTTGATCTGCGCTTCGGTCATGCCGAGCAGCGGCGCGAGACTGCGCAGCATCGCGGCCTCATCCTGGATCTGCCCGGGCACCACGCCGACCTCGAAGCCGTCGCCGAACGTCGCGAGCTCGGTCCCGTCGCGCGCGACGATCCGGCCGCGTGTCGGCACCAGGCGCGTCATGCGCACGAGGCGATCGCCCGAGAGCCCGGGCAGGATCGCTTCCGGCGTCCAGTCGATCCTCCAGCTCTTGTCCTGCTGTCGCACGAGGACGAGCGTGACGCCGCGCGTGAACGGATCGACGCGCGTCGTGCGGTACCGCACGGTAAGCGGCACGTCCATGCGGCCCTCGAGCGGTTTGTGCGACGCGTCCTGCTCCGCGACGGCTACGCCCGTCTCGACGTCCACGCCGGAGAGGGACATCTCCTCGGCGATGCGCGCGTAGCGTCCGACGAAGGCGTCGCGCGCGATGCGCTTCTGCGCCTCAGGGGCGAGCAGGTCGTACATCGCGCCGAACGACGCGCGCTGCCATGCGTCGGCGTACGCGCGTGCCGCGTCTTCCGGCTTGGGCGCCGGCGCCTCGCATGCGGCGGCGAGCACGAGCAACGCCGCGAGCGCGCACGCCAAGCGCCGTCGCAACATCACCGTTCCAATGGTGCGCCAGGCGGTTCGGTTTCAGTAACCCGCGGCGTACCCCTCGCGGCGCGGATCGGCGCCGCCGGCGAACACGCCGGTCTCACGGTCGATCGCGATCGCCTGCGCGCCGCCGGTGATCGGCGCGAAGTCGGCGAGCAGCTCGATCTGATGCCCCTTCGCCGTGAGCGCGCGGCGGACCGGCTCGGGCCACCGTGCCTCCATGCGCAGACGCCGCCCGCGGTCGTGATACCACCGCGGCGCATCGATCGCCTCCTGCACGTCCATCTCGAAGTCGATGAGATCGACCGCGAGCTGGAAGTTCGTCTGCACCTGCGCATGCCGGCCGGGAGTCCCGAAGATGAAACGCGGCCGCGCGCCGTCGGTCACGAGCACGGCGTTCAACGTATGGATCGGGCGCTTCCGCGGGGCAAGCGCGTTCGGCGACGAGGCATCGAGCGAGAACCCGATGAGGCGGTTATTCGCGAGGATCCCGGTCCCGGGCGCGAGGAAGGCGGCGCCGAATTCGGAGAACACGCTCTCGATGAGGGAGACCGCGTTCCCGTCGCGATCGACGGTCGCCAGGAACGTGGTGTGGTCCGCGGCGCGGCCGCCGATGCTGAGGCGCCGTTCCGCGGCGCGGTCGGCGGTGAACAGCGCGGTCGCGTCGAACGTCGGCACGTCGCCCGCGGCCGCGTCGCGATCCGCGAACGCGAGCTTCTTCGCCTCGACCATCAGGTGCACGAGCTCCGCGCTGCCCCACTCGAGCTCGCGCAGGTCGTCCTGCCCGACGATCGCGAGCTCCTCGAGCAGCACATGACCCTGCGACACCGGCGGCTGGCCGTGGACGCGAAGGCCGCGGTACTCGAGCACGAGCGGATCGCGGATGACGGTGTCGTGGTCGGCGAGGTCGTCCTCGGCGAGCATGCCGCCCGCGTCGCGGACCGCCCGCGTGAAGCGCTCCCCGAGCTCGCCGCGGTAGAAGACCTCCGCGCCGTGCTCCGCGACGAGCCGCAGCGATCGCGCGAGATCCGGCTGTGCGAGCACCTCGCCGGCGCGCGGCGGCCGGCCCCGCGGCAGGAACGCCGCCGCGCATCCCGGATCCGCGGAGAGCACGTCTCGATGCGCGGCGATCCCGCTCGCGAGCACGTCGCTGACGGCGAATCCCTCTTCGGCGTAGCGGATCGCGGGCTCGAGCGCGCGGGCGAGGTCGAAGGTGCCGTGTCGGGCGAGCAGCTCGGACCACGCCGCCAGCACGCCGGGGACCGTGACGAGTCGCGCGCCTCGCTCCGGGAAGCCGTCGGGGAAGGCGTCCCTACGGACCGCGCGCGGCGACAGCCCGCTCCCGTTGAAGGCCGTGATCGAGCGGCTTCGCGCGTCGTGGACGAGGGCGAAGAGGTCTCCGCCGATCGACGTTCGCGCCGGCAGCACGACGGCGGAGACGGCCGCGGCGGTGACGGCGGCATCGAAGGCGTTGCCGCCGTCGCGGAGCGCCTCGACGCCCGCGGTGGTCGCGAGGTGATGGCCGGTCGCGACCAGTCCGTGCGTGGCGCGGACGGTCGGACGCGTGGGCACGCCCTCGGACGCTATCAGGAAGCGCTGCGGTGCGGCGCTATCGCGCCTCAGTTGGAACGAGGGTCAGCGAGACGAGCTCGCCACGCCGGATGACGCGCACCATCGCCGGCTGACCGACGAGATTCCCGTCGAGCATTCGCTGCAGGTCGGACAGCGTGCGCACCGGCGAGCCGTCGAACGCGACGAGGATGTCGCCCGGACGGACGCCGCCGCGCTCGGCGGGACCGCGCGGCACGACCTCGACGATGCGAACGCCCTCTCGGACCGCGAGACCGAGCGCGCTCGCGAGCCCGCGACCGATCGGCGTCGGCGCTCCGGAGATGCCGAGGTACGCGCGGCGCACCCGGCCTTCGCGCATGAGCGCCGCGGCGACGAAACGCGCCGTCGCCGACGGGATGGCGAACGAGATGCCTTGTGCCATCGCGATGATCGCGCTGTTCACACCGACGACGTTGCCGCGAACGTCGACGAGCGGACCGCCAGAGTTGCCGGGGTTCAGCGGCGCATCTGTCTGGATCACGTTCTCGATCATGCGGCCGTTCTGCGCGCGCAAGCTTCGGCCGAGGGCGCTCACGACGCCGTGCGTCACGGTCGATTGCAGTCCGAGTGGATTGCCGATAGCGATGACGAGCTGGCCGACGCGCAGCGCGTCGGAGTCGCCGAGCTCGGCCGAATCGAGGCCGGAGCTCCTCGCGCGCAGTACGGCGAGGTCCGTGCTCGCATCGGTGCCGACGACGTCGGCCGCGATGTCGACCCCGTCACGCTGGCGCAGCTCGACGCGCGGCGCCTCGGACACGACGTGCGCGTTCGTCAGCACATAGCCGTCCGGGGTGATGACGACGCCGCTCCCGCCGCCACGCCCGGAACGCACGTTGACGACGGCCGGCGAGATGCGCTCGACGACGCGGACGAACTGGTCCGAGAGCGCCTCCAGGATCGACGCCGGCTCGGCCTGAAGCTCGCGCACCGGCGCTAGTTCGGCCGCGGTCCGGAGGCGCGCAGCTCCTCGAGCCGCCGGACCGTGTCCTTGAGCTCGCTCACCCATTCGCCCTGGTGGTCGGCGACGAGCTTCACGCACCACGCCAGCGCGTGGCTGCGGCTGCGCGCGACGCCGGAGTCGACGAGCGCGTCGAGCAGCTCGCGCTCCTTCAGGCGCAGCCGCGTCATGACCGGGACCGAGAGCGTCGTGAACTGCTCGGTGTGATCGCCGATCCGTGCGCCCCACGACACGGCGCGGCCGAACCGCTGCTGCGCCTCGTTCGCGATGGCGATGCGCTCGTCGCGCGTCCGCTCGCGGAACTCCTTGATCCGTCCGGACCGCGCGGCGGCGAGCGCGTCCTCGCTCGACCCCTGCGCCACCTGCACGTCGGGCAGGCGGCCGATGACGAGGATCTCCTCCCTGTCGATCAGCACCTCCGGCGCGTCGCTAAACCAGCCAGCCGGCACCCGTCCGGCGAACCAACCCTGTGCTTCCTCGCGTAGGCCCATCTCTAGCTCCTTCGTCGCCCGTGGAATTACGGTTGAGCGACAGAGACTTACGATACCCGATTCGGCGCGAAAAATTACATGAAACAGGCGTTCGATTCGGTCACTAGGCGAACTCGCGGAGAAGGACAAGGACGACCACTGTGATCGCGGCGATCGCGAATCCCTGCGCCAGGGACTTCTCCGGCCGCGGGACGACCGGTGCGAGTGAGACCGCGAGGGCCAGGTACAGCAGCGAGAGCGCGTGCCCGGCGAGCAAGGCGATCCAGAGGAGGTACCCGACCGCGACCCAGCCGACGACCGCGAGGTCGAACGCGATGGCCGCCGTCGCGGCGAGCGCGGCGAGCGCCGCGAGCCACGACGTCGTGACGTGGAACGCGAGCTCCGGCCGGCGCACGAGCTGAAGCGGGAAGGCCGAGCTGTACGCGGCGAGCGCGACCGCCGCCGCGGTGTTGAACGCGCCGATGAAGAAGCGCGCGCCGCGCGAGACCGGCATCAGAGGGCGCTCTTCGTGCCGGTCTCGATCGCCTCGAGGTGCGCCGCGTAGTGCCCGAGCTGCGTGAGGAGCCAGCCGAAGCAGTTCATCTCGCCGTAGAACGGATGGCGCGCCGTCGCCGTCGTGTCCGGCGCGGCGGGGAACTCGGAGACGAACTTGGCGAGGTCGCGTTCGGCCTTCTCCGCGAGCGTCGCGATGCGCTCGCGCGACACCGCGCTCGCCGCGGGACGCGGCTGTCCCGTGCCGCGGTCGACGCGCTCACCGTGCGCGAGCCGCAACACGATCGAGAGCACGCCGCGCTCGACGACGAGCAGGTGCGTCGCGATCTGACCGAGTCCCCAGTCGTCGTCGTCGCCGCGCGCGAGATCCTCATCGGACGCGGCGGCGACGCGCGCGAGGAGCCGCGCGCGATCCTCGCGGATCCGCCGCGCCAGCAGCACGACGGTCTCGCGGATCCACGCGGGCCGATCCTTCGGCTCGTCGACGACGACGAGCGTCATTTCTGATGCGGCTCCCTATGTAGGAAGAGTCTCGTGTATCCGACCGGCTCGTCGGGCCGGAGCGGCGTCGGCCTCGTGCCGTCGAGGTGCAGCACGAGCGTCACCTCATCGCAGGCAAAGCGCTTCGGGCAGATCGGGCACTCGGCGGCGCTCTTCTCCGGAAGGTGCGCCAGGCTCGTGACGGTGAACCCGCAGCGCTCGAAGAACGCCGGCACGAGCGTGAGCGCGAACACGCGGCGCAGGCCGAGCTCGCGCGCCTCCGCGACGCACGCCTCGACCAGCCGCCGTCCGATACCGCTCCCCTCGTACGCCGGCGGCACGGCGAGCGAGCGGATCTCGGCGAGCTCGGGCGTGAGCACGTGGAGCGCGCAGCAGCCCGCGAACGCGCCGTCGATCTCCGCGACCGAGAAGTCGCGCAGGTTCTCGTAGAGGAACTCGGGCGTGCGCTCGAGCATCCGATCCTCGCGCGCGTAGGCGTTGATGAGCGCGACCATCGCCTCGACGTCCGCCGCGCGGGCCTTCCGCACCGTGACCGGGCAGCCGGTCCTCATCAGCGCTCGCCCGCTCGCGCGCGGCGGCGCGCCTCCGCGGCCTCGAGCGCCTCGCGAACGCGGGACGGCGCGGTGCCGCCGGGCGACGCCCGGGAAGCGAGCGCGCGCTCGACCTTGACCTCCTCGAGCGCGCTCGGTCCGAATCGCGCGTCGTACCGGCGCAGCTCAGCGAGGGTGAGCGTCTCGAGGGAGCGATCCCGCGCGGCGAGTTCGCGCACGATGCGACCCACGACGGCATGCGCGTCGCGGAAGGGCGCGCCGGCGCGCACGAGGTGGTCCGCGAGCTCGGTCGCGGTGAGGTAGCCGCGTTCGCAGGCGCGCCGCATCGCGTCGCGATCAAACCGCAACCCGCGCACGAGCGCGGCGAGCATGCGCGTCCCATCGCGCGCCGTGTCGAAGGACTCGTACAGCGGCGCGCGATCCTCCTGCAGGTCGCGGTCGTACGCAAGGGGCAGCCCCTTCAACGTCACGAGGATCGCGGCGAGCGCGCCGATCGCGCGGCCGCTCCGCGCGCGCACGAGCTCGGCGGCGTCGGGATTCTTCTTCTGCGGCATGATGCTCGACCCGGTCGCGAGCGCGTCGTCGAGAGCGGCGAAGGCGAACTCGCTCGTCGTCCACAGCACGATCTCCTCCGCGACGCGCGACGCGTGCACCGTGACGAGCGCGCAGCACCACACGAACTCCGCGACGAAGTCGCGATCCGACACCGCGTCCACGCTGTTTCGGAACGTGCCGAGCAGCCCGAGCTCGTCCGCGACCGAGCGCGGATCGATCGGGTGCGACGTTCCGGCGAGGGCGCCGGCGCCGAGCGGCGACACGCCCGCGCGCGCGCGAGCCTCGCCAAGGCGGGCGCGGTCGCGGTCGAACGCCTCCACGTGCGCGAGCAGGTGGTGCGCGAGCGACACGGGCTGCGCCCGCTGCAGGTGCGTGTATCCGGGCATGACCGTGTCGACGTGCGCGCGCGCCGTGTCGAGGAGCGCCGCCTGCAGATCGTCGAGCGCGTCGTCGACGCCGTCGATCGCGTCGAGCGTGAAGAGCCGGAGCGCGAGCGCGACCTGGTCGTTCCGGCTCCGCGCCGTGTGGAGCGCGCCCGCGACGGCACCGATCTTCTCGCGGAGCCGCGACTCGACGGCCGAGTGCACGTCCTCCGAATCGGCGGGCCACGCGAAGTCGCCGCGCGCGATCTCGGCCGCGATCTCCTCGAGGCCGGCGACGATGCGATCGGCGTCCGACGGGGCGACGATGCCCTGGCGCTTGAGCATCCGCGCGTGGGCGACCGAGCCCTTCACGTCGTACGGGGCGAGACGCCGGTCGGCCTCGAGCGACGAGGTGAACTCCCGCACGCGCGGATCGAGACTCGCGGTGAACCGCGAGCCCCACAGCGTCATCTGCGGCGCGGTGAGCGCGCGCGTCGCACCGGCTGAGTCGGCGCGGCGATCGCCTTTCGCGGGACGTCGAGCGAAGCGGTCGGGTCTCCGGCCCAGAGCTGCTGCACCCGCGCCTGCGTCGACAGCGGCAGTCCGAACACGGTGATGAAACCCTCGGCCGCCTTGTGATCGAAGCGGTCTGCCTTCGAGTACGTCGCGAGCGCCTCCTGGTACAGCGCGTTCTCACTCTTCCGCCCGACGACCGTCGCGCTGCCGCGGTGCAGCCGTACCTTCACCTCGCCCGACACGAAGCGCTGCGTCGAGCGCACGTACGAGGCGAGGTCCTGGTGGTGCGCGCTGAACCACAAGCCTTCGTAGACGACGCGCGCGTACTCCTGCGCGACCTGCCGCTTGAATCGCTGGACGTCCCGGGAGAGGACCATCTCCTCGAGCGCGCCGTGAGCCGCGTGCAGCGTCACGCCGGCGGGCGCCTCGTAGATCTCGCGCGACTTGATGCCGACGAGGCGGTCCTCGACCATGTCGATCCGGCCGACGCCGTGACTCCCGGCGAGCTTGTTCAGGCGCTCGATGAGCGCTGGTCCCGCGAGCGTCTCGCCGTCGAGCGACACCGGCGTGCCGGCTTCGAAGCGGATGACGGCGTAGGCCGGCCGCTCCGGCGCTTCGTTCGGGTCGACGGTCCACTGGAACACGTCGCGTGGCGGCGCCTCCCATGGATCCTCGAGGACACCCGCTTCGATCGAGCGGCCCCACAGGTTCTCGTCGACGCTGTACGGGCTTCGCTTCGTGACCGGAACGGGAATCCGGCGCTCCTGCGCGTACGCGATCTCCTCTTCGCGCGACATGTTCATCCCGCCTCGCATCGGCGCGATGACGCCAAGATCGGGCGCGAGCGCGTGCACCGCGAGATCGAAGCGGACCTGATCGTTGCCCTTGCCGGTGCTCCCGTGCGCGACGAACTTCGCGCCCTCCTCGCGTGCGGTGTCGACGAGTAGCTTCGCGATGAGCGGCCGGCCCAGCGCGGTGGCGAGCGGGTATTTGTCCTGATAGAGGGCGCCGGCCTGGAGCGCCGGCCAGACGAAGAACGTCACGAAGATCTCGCGCGCGTCGACGACGACCGCCTTCCTCGCGCCCGACGCGATCGCCTTCCGCTGCACGGCGTCGAGATCGGCGACGTTCCCGAGGTCGGCGGTCACGGTCACGACGTCGTAGCCGTAGCGCTCGCGGATCCACGCGACCGCGACCGACGTGTCCAGCCCGCCGGAATACGCGAGGACGCACGTCTCAGGCATGCTGCTTCGACCGTTCCCCTACGCCGAACTCCTTCAGCCCCTCGAGCACCTTCCGCGACCACCGCGCGCCCTCCGTCGCCACGAACACC
>DASQXO010000031.1:0-6554 GCA_035639655.1 Candidatus Dormiibacterota bacterium | reverse complement strand
CACGCGCGGCGCGAAGGGCGCGATGGCGGCCGTCATCGGCATGGACGCGGACACGGTCGACCGCGTGATCCGCGATGCGGCGCGCGACGACGACGTCGTCGTGGCGAACGACAACGGTCCGCTCCAGGTCACGATCGCGGGATCTGACGAGGGCGTCGACGCGGTCGTCACCGCGCTTCGCGAGCAGGGAGCGCGCAAGGTGGTCCCGCTGAAGATCAGCGCGCCGTTCCACTTCCCGCCCATGGGACGGATCGCCGACGATCTCCGCGAGGTCATGCGCTCGGTGCGCTTCCGCGACCCGGTCGTCCCGATCGTCGCGAACATCGACGCGCTCCCGCACTTCAATGCGGCCGAGATCCCCGAGGCGCTCGCGAAGCACCTGTCCTCGCGCGTCGAGTGGCTGCGTTCGGTCCGGTTCATGGTCGAGGAGAATGTCTCGACGTTCGTCGAGCTCGGCGCGGGGCAGGTCGTGAACGGACTGGTGAAGCGCGTCGCCGAACAGGCCGCGCTCCTCAACGTCTCGGACCGCCCGTCGCTCGTGGCGACACTGCGCGCGCTGACGGGCAAAGCCGGGAAGTGAGCCGACGCGTCGTCGTCACCGGCCTCGGTGCCGTGACGCCGCTGGGAAACGACATCCCCGCGTTCTGGGACGCGCTCACCCACGGGCGGTCGGGGATCGGGACGATCACCCGCTTCGACGCGACGGGCTACGAGTCGCGGATCGCGGGCGAGGTGAAGGACTTCGACGCGCGCGAGTACATGGACCACAAGGACGTCCGTCGCACCGATCGCTTTACGCAGTTCGCGATCGCGGCGGCCAAGGAGGCCGTCGCGGACGCGAAGCTCGAGCTGACCGCGGAACGGGATCGCATCGGCGCGTCGATCGCGACCGGTGTCGGCGGCCTCGAGACGCTCGTGGACCAGGTGATGGTCATGCGCACGAAGGGCCCGAACCGGCTCAGCCCGTTCCTCGTGCCGATGCTCATGGCGAATGCGGGCAGCGCGCAGATCGGCATGCAGCTCGGCGTCCGCGGCCCGAACCTCACGCATGTCTCGGCGTGCGCGTCGAGCGCGCACGCGATCGGCGAGTGCGGCGCCATCATCGAGCGCGACCAGGCCGACGTGATGATCGTCGGCGGCGCCGAAGCCGCGGTGCTGCCGCTCGCGATCGGCGCGTTCTGCACGATGCACGCGATGTCGCGCCGCAACGACGACCCCGCGCGGGCGAGCCGTCCGTTCGACAAGGACCGCGACGGCTTCGTCCTCAGCGAGGGCGCCGGCGTCGTGATCCTCGAAGAGCTGGAGCACGCGAAGGCGCGCGGCGCGAAGATCTACGGCGAGCTCATCGGCTACGGCGCGACGGCCGACGCCTACCACATCACGTCGCCGTCGCCGGAGGGCGAGGGCAACGCGCGCGCGATGCGGATGGCGCTGGCGCGCGCGGGCCTGAAGCCGACCGACGTCCAGTACATCAACGCCCACGGGACTTCGACGCCGTACAACGACCGCGAGGAGACACGCGCGATCAAGCACGTGTTCGGCGATCACGCCTACAAGCTTGCGGTGTCGTCGACGAAGTCGATGACCGGCCACCTCCTCGGCGCGGCCGGCGCGGTCGAGGCGATCGCCTGCCTCAAGGCGATGGAGTCCGGCTGCGTCCCGCCGACGATCAACTACGAGACGCCGGATCCTGACTGCGATCTCGACTACGTGCCGAACCAGGCGCGGCCGATGAAGCTGGAGGTCGCGCTCTCGAACTCGATGGGCTTCGGCGGACACAACGCCTCGATCATCTTCCGCGCGCTCGCGTAGAGAGCCCGCGACGCGGTTCGCCCTAGTGTGATCCCGTATGCCCGGACGTTTTGAGGGCAAGATCGCGCTCGTCACCGGAGCCGCTCGCGGCATCGGTCGGGCGACCGCGGTGCGGCTCGCACGCGACGGCGCCGCCGTCGTCGTGAACTACAAGGCAAACGCAGACGCGGCGAAGGAGGCAGCCGGACTCGTGACCGAGGCCGGCGGACGCGCGACGACCGTGCAGGCCGACGTCTCCGTGCCGGAGGAAGCGGATCGGCTCGTGAAACAGACGCTCGAGTTCGGCGGCGGCCGACTGGACGTCCTCGTCAACAACGCGGGCACGACGCGAGACAACCTGCTCATCCGGATGTCGCTCGAGGAGTGGGACGCCGTCCTCGACCTGAACCTTCGTGGCGCCTTTCTCGTCACGAAGGCGGCCATGCGCCCGATGATGAAGCAGCGCGGCGGGCGGATCGTGAACATCGCGTCGGTGGCGGGCGTGATGGGAAACGCGGGACAGGCGAACTACGCCGCCGCGAAGGCCGGCCTGATCGCGTTCACGAAGACCGTCGCGCGCGAGATGGCCTCGCGGAACATCACCGCGAACGCGGTGGCGCCCGGTCTCGTTCCCACCGAGCTCACGGCCCCGCTGCCGCAGGCAGTGAAGGACGCGATGCTCGCGCAGACCCCGCTTGCTCGCTTCGGGACAGTCGAGGACGTGGCGAACGCGGTCGCGTTCCTCGCGTCCGACGAGGCGTCCTACATCACGGGCCAGGTGCTCGTCGTCGACGGAGGGCTCGTCACGGCCTAGGCACCCTCCCTGCTCCGGGCGGTGACCGAAATCGACCGGCTCGCGCGTCTACGGAGTGAGATGCGCGAAAGGAGCAGGCTCTGGATCAACGCTGGGACGAGCTCTATCGAGAGCTCCGAGCGACGCTGTATCGGACCGCGGCACTCATCGCCGGCGACGACGACGCCGAGGAGTGCGTCCAGGAGTCGTTCGAGCGCGGGATGCGCGAGCCCCGATTCTTCGAGGACGTGCGCGACGCCGAAGCGTGGTTCCGTACCGCCGTCTCCCGCCGGGCGATCTCACGCGTGCGGCGCCGGCAGGTGTGGGGACGGATCGTTCCTCGGCTGCATGCGCCAGCGAGCGCGTACGACGAATCCGTCGCCGATGTACGGCGCGCCCTCGAGGCGCTTCCGGCGCAGCAGCGTGCCGCGGTGGTGCTGCGGTACTACGCCGATGCGGACTACGACGAGATCGCGCGCGCGATCGGCGTCGAGGCCTCGAGCGTCGGTCCGATCCTGACCCGTGCGCGAACGAAACTGCGGGAGGCGCTTGAGTGGCGTACGACGACAGCGAGCTGAGGCGGCGCCTGCACCGCGCCGCGGAGGTCATCGTGGTCCCTGATCGGCCGCTGCGCCGCCGCGCGCGGCCGCTCCCGATCCTGATGGCCGCCGCCGCGACGGCCGTGCTACTCATCGTCGCGGTTGCCGCAGGCCAGTACCTCGGCGGCCGGCGCGATCAGACCGGCGTCGGCGCCTCCGCGACGCCGACCACGACGACGCCGGCGAGTCCGAGCGCGAGCGAGACCGCGTCGCCAACAGCGCCCTCGCCGAGCGCGACGGCCGCGACGAGCCAGGGCGTCGCGCAGTACCTGCATCCGCTGGTGCAGACCTGGCGGCCGACCTCGACGACGGTGATCCTCGAGGAGCGCGCCGTGACGGGGCACGCCCCGCAGAGCTACACAGTCGTGGCGGTCCCGGCCGATGGAGGCGCGCCGACCCCGCTCATCAAGATCGACGGCGTCGGGCTCTTCTCGCTGCGTCGCGACGGCCTGGCGCTCGTCGCGATGGCGGCGAACCGGCTCGCGCTGTGGGATCTCCGCAGCGGCGCGCTCCGCTGGCTCACGCCGGAGGAGAAGGACGTGCAGGTGTCGCACCCGGTGTGGGCCTGGGACGGGTCGGCGGTGTACTACAACAAATACCGCCCTGGCGGCACGACCGGCGACCTCGGACTCTTCCGCATCAACACCGACGGCACCGGTGAGACGCGGATCATCGAGCCGACCACCATCCGCGGCGCGCAAGCCGTCGCCATCACGGTGCCGCTGTTCACGACGAGCGATGGCCTCCTCGTGTGGGGCGCCGGGTACGAGGGATCGACGGTCGAGGTCCTCGAGCTCGCGACCGGACGGCGGGCCGCGTATGGGGGCAACGCCATCGCCGTGTGGCGCCAGGAGCAGCCGCGCTTCGCGGTCACCTCGGGTTGCTGCGGCACCAGTTCCAGCGGGGGGACCGGGTCCAACGGCGTCGTGCTGTGGAACGATGTGACGGGGGCGAAGCAGCCGATCCTGAGCGACGCGCAGACGAGCGGCCACGATTTCTCGCCCGACGGACGTCAGGTCGTCGTCGCGATGCGCACCCCCGGCTCCGCGAAGTACGGGCTCGCGGACCGCTTCGGGCTGATGATCCTTCCCGCCGGCGCCGCATCCGGGCAGCCGGCGGGGCCGGTGGCGACCGACGCGATCTCACCGCTTTGGTTGCGCGCCGGTATCGCGTACCTAAACGCGCCGACCCAGCCCAGCGGTTTCCCGGCGCCGGCGACGGAGCTCCGCATCGTCGATCCGAGCGGCGCCGGTCCGCGCACCCTGTACCGCGTCGCGAGCGCGGACAACGCTGTCTTTCAGCGAGGCTACGTTTCGCCCTGACCGCCGCGCGGTAGCATCGAGCGTCCGAGGGACCGAATGGCTATCGACACCGCGGACGTAAGGGCACGGCTCGAAGAGGAGCGCCGCCGGATCCAGGCCGAGATCGCGGCCCTGACCGAGGCCGACTCGCAGAGCGAGCGCGAGCGCGCCGGACGCGCCGGCCGCGGCAACCACATGGCCGAAGACGCGAGCGAGACCTTCGAGCACGAGAAATCGCTCGCGCTGCTGCAGAACCTGCGCAGCATCGAAACGCAGGTCGAGCGCGCGCTCGCGAAGCTCGAGCGCGGCGAGTACGGACGCTGCGAGGACTGCGGCAAGCAGATCGCCGAGGAGCGGCTCGCCGCCATCCCGTACGCGACGCTCTGTATCGAGTGCAAGGCGAAGCGAGAGCGACGCTGACCCTCGCGTCGCCGCGGCGCCTCGCGTGGATCGTTTTCGTTGCCGCGGTCGTGTTCGTCCTCGACCGGCTGACGAAGAACGCGGTCGCGTCGAATCTCCGCGTCGGCGAGAGCCGCGAGATCCTCGACGACTACGTGCGCATCACCCACTCGCAGAACACCGGCGCCGCGTTCGGCCTGCTCCCCGAGCGCACGACACTCCTCTCGGTCCTCTCGGTGCTCGCGGTGCTCGTGATCCTCTATTACTACCGCCAGCTGCGCAGCGACGCGCCGCTGATCGCGACGACGCTGGGCCTCCAGCTGGGCGGCGCCTTCGGCAACCTGGTCGATCGCGTCGGGCAGGGCTACGTCGTCGACTTCATCGACGTGGGCATCGGACCGTACCGCTACTGGACGTTCAACGTGGCGGACTCGTCGATCGTCGTCGGGATCTTCGGCGTCCTCGGGCTGCTGTGGCTCGAGGAGCGCAAGCACCGGTGAGCGCGGCGCCGCGCATCGCGCTGACCGTCGAGGGTGACGCGCGCGAGCGCGTCGACCGCTACCTCGCGTCGCGAACGATGCTGTCGCGCTCCGCGATCAAGCGCCTGCTCGACGAAGGGCTCGTGACCGTCGACGGTCGCGCCGTCGAGGCCGCGCACCGCGTCCGCGCGGGCGAGGCCATCGAGGTCGAGGTGCGCGAGGCGGCGCTTCCTGCCGAGCTCGTCGCCGAGGACATCCCCGTCCCCGTCGTGTACGAGGACGATGACGTGATCGTGGTGAACAAGCCGGCGGGCCTCGTGGTGCATCCCGCCGTCGGCCACGCGAGCGGCACGCTCGTGAACGCGATCCTCGCGCACGTACGGACGACCACCGGGCGCGCGGAGCGCCGCCCCGGCATCGTCCACCGCCTGGACAAGGACACGAGCGGCGTGCTCGTGGTCGCGAAGAACGACACCGCGCACCTGGCGCTCGCGCGGCAGCTGCAGGGCAAACGCTTCGAGAAGGAGTACCTCGCGCTCGTGTGGGGCGATCCCGGTGCGCGACCCGGCGTCATCGAGGCGCCGCTGCGTCGCGACGCGAAGGATCGCCGCCGCGTCGCGGTCGAGACCGGCGGACGCGAAGCGACGACGCGGTTCTCGCGCATCGCCGCCTGGCATCGGAAGCCCGATCTCGCATTGTTGTTGGTGCGGCCGATCACCGGCCGCACGCATCAGATCCGCGCGCACCTCGCCTTCGCCGGTTATCCGGTGGTCGGCGACCCGGTCTACGGCCGCCGCGGCGACGCGACGGGACTCCGCCGGCAATTCCTGCACGCGTGGCGGCTCACGCTGCGCCTCCCGCACGCCGGCGAGCGCACGTTCACGGCGCCGCTGCCGGAGGACCTGCGCGCCGTGCTCGCCTCGCTCGGGACGCCGGATGTGACCGCTCCTCCCTACGGAGAGCTCGCGGCGTGAACCAGGGCCTGCTCGTGATCATCTCCGCGCCGTCGGGCGCAGGGAAGAACACCGTGATCAACCAGCTGGTGCGGGTGCTCCCCGATGCCGTCGTGTACGTCACGGCGACGAGCCGGCCGCCGCGTCCCGGCGAGGTGCAGGGTCGCGACTACTACTTCTACACGCCCGAGAAGTTCCGCGAGGCCATCGAGGAGGGGCGCTTCCTCGAGTGGTCGATG
>DASQXO010000030.1:0-16419 GCA_035639655.1 Candidatus Dormiibacterota bacterium | reverse complement strand
ATGCCCGCCGACATCAAGGACAAGACGACGGTGATCGACACCGCCGGCCCGATCCCGAACGACGGCGTCGCCGTGGCGAAGTCGCTGCCGAGCGAGATCGTCTCGCAAGTCCAGCAGGCGCTCATCGATTACTGCGCTTCGACCTCCGGAAAGACGCAGTGCAAGAGCCTCTTCAGCTGGGACGGCCTGCAGAAGGTCGACGCGAACTTCTACGATCCGGTCCGCAACGCCGCGAAGCTCGCTGGGATCGACGTGGCGGCCGAGGCCGCGAAGACGCCCGCACCGCCGCCCAGCCCAACACCATCACCGAGCAAGTCGCCATAACCTCGGCTTAAAAGGCCGCCGGGACTTCCCGGCGGCCTTTTCGGTGACCCGCCTCGCGCCTCTATCCTCGCGCTCGTGGCGCCGCTCGTCTCGATCGAGCACCTCGTCAAGGTCTACCCGGGCGGGACGCATGCGCTCGACGACGTCTCGGTGGACATCCAGCGCGGCGAGTTCGTCGTGCTGATCGGCCTCTCCGGCTCGGGGAAATCGACGCTGCTGCGCTGCGTCAACCGTCTCGTCGAGCCGACGAGCGGGACCGTCCGGTTCGACGGCGTCGACGTGACGCGCGCCTCGCCGCGTGAGCTCCGCCGGATCCGCCGCCGGATCGGCATGATCTTCCAGCAGTTCAACCTCGTCCGCCGCAGCTCCGTCTTCTCGAACGTCGTCGCCGGCCGCCTCGGCTACCGGAGCACGTGGCGGACGATCGCATCGCGCCCGACCGGCGCCGACGTGGAGCTCGCGTTCGAGAACCTCCAGCGCGTCGGCATCCTGGACAAAGCGTACGCGCGCGCGGACGCGCTCTCGGGCGGGCAGCAGCAGCGTGTCGGCATCGCGCGCGCGCTGATGCAGCAGCCCGAGCTGATGCTCGCGGACGAGCCGGTCGCGAGCCTGGACCCGGCGACGAGCCATTCGGTGATGAAGTACCTGGAGGAGATCAATCGGAAGGACGGCATCACGGTGATCTGTTCGCTGCACTTCCTCTCGCTGGCCCGCCGCTACGGCACCCGCGTGCTCGCGCTGAAGGCCGGCACGATCGCGTTCGACGGCAAGCCGCGCGACATCGACGAGCGCCGGTTCCGCGACATCTACGGCGAGGACGCCGTCGAGGTGGAGATCGGTCCGGCCCCGCTGCCGCGCGAGGGCGCCGACGCGCTGGATGCGCCGGCGCGCGACCCCGACCTTCCGGTCGAGCACTAGTGGCGACGTACTTCCGTCAGCGCGGCCTGCCGGTCCCGGCGGATCTCGAACGAAGCCCGCTCACCGACTGGCGCCGCCTCGCCGCCGTCGCCGTGACGCTCCTCGTGCTCGCGATCGGCCTTCGCGTCACCGACATCGACGTGTCGCGCGCGAACGCGCCATACGCGTTCGGCATCGTGCTGCAGCTGCTGCAGTGGGACTTCTCGATCCTCAGCCCGCAGAACGAATTCGAGACGTTCTGGGACACCGGGATCGGTCTGATGATCATCACCATCTTCCTCGGCGTCATCGGCACAGCCTTCGCGATGATCGTCGCGATCCCGCTCTCGTTCCTCGGCGCGCGGAACATCATGTCCGGGAACCCCATCACGCAGGCGATCTACACTGCCGTCCGCCTCACCTTCACGATCATCCGCTCGATCGACGTGCTCATCGTCGTCGTCATCGCGGCGGTCATCTTCGGTCTCGGCAGCGCCGCGGGTGTCTTTTCCATCGCGTTCCACAACGTCGGCGTGATGGGCAAGCTCTACTCCGAAGCGATCGAGGGGATCGAGCAGGGGCCGCTCGAGGCGATCACCGCGACGGGCGCGAACCGCTTCCAGGTGATCTGGGCCGCGGTCCTCCCGCAGCTCGTCAATCCGTTCATCTCCTTCAGCATCTACCGGCTCGACACGAACGTCCGGCTCGCGCCGATCGTCGGGCTCGTCGGCGGCGGCGGCATCGGCCAGCCCTTCTTCCAGTACATCCAGCTCTTCCAGTACCACAAGGCCGGCCTCATCGTGTTCATGATCGTCGTGACGGTGGCGACGATGGACTTCGTCTCCGCGCAGATCCGCAAGCGGCTCGTGTAGAGCTCGCGGCGATGTACACGCCGGAGGAGCGTGAGCGGCTGCGATCCGATCTCATCGCGGCGGCGCGCGCCGATGCGCGCCTGACCGGCGCGGCCATCACCGGATCTGCCGCGGCCGGCCTCGAGGACGAGTGGTCCGACATCGATCTCGCCTTCGGCGTCGGCGACGCGTCGGCGCTGCGCGACGTCCTCGAGGCGTGGACGTCGAGGATGTACGAGCGTCACGAGGCGCTGCACCACGTGGACGTCCCCTCCGGCGCCTGGATCTACCGCGTGTTCCTGCTGCGGAACACGCTGCAGGTGGACCTCGCGTTCGCGCCCGCGGAAGATTTCGGCGCGCGCGCGCCGACGTTCCGGCTGCTCTTCGGCGCCGCCGCGGAGCGGCCCTACGCGCCGTCGCCGGCGCCGGCCGAGCTCGTCGGCCTCGCCTGGCTCTACGCGCTGCACGCGCGGTCGTCGATCGCGCGCGGGCGGCTGTGGCAGGCCGAGTTCATGGTCAGCGCCGTACGCGACCACGTCCTCGCGCTCGCGTCCGTCCGCCATCGACTTCCCGCGGCGTACGCGCGCGGCGCCGACCGGCTTCCCGCCGCCGTCACCGAACCGCTTGCTGGCGCGCTCGTCCGGCGCCTCGACGTCGAGGAGCTGCGCCGCGCCTTCGGCGTCGCGCTGGAGGCGCTGCGCGCGGAGGTACGGCACGTCGATCCCGAGCTCGCACGGCGGATCGACGCGGTGCTCGTGGAGCTGACCGCCACGCCGGCGCGGCCGATCGCGTGACGCGACGCCGGCGGTGCCGTGCGCGGCTAGCGAGCCGCCGCGGTGCGCGGCGCCTCGACTCGAAGTGCGCGAACGTCGAGCCGGGCGGCCTTGCCCTTGACCTCGATCACGCGCGCCTCTCCCTCATCTGCCGGTAGGCCGGCGGCGGCGGCGGAGGCCTCGCTCACGAGGATCTCGCCCGCGGCGGCGCTCGCGGCGAGACGCGCGGCCACGTTCACGGCGTCGCCGAGCGCGGTGAACTCGGTCATCTGACCGGGGTTCCCGATCGCGCCGACCCACGCGATCCCGGTGTGGACGCCCGCGCCCACCGGGATCCACGGCTCGTCCTCACCGCCATGTCCGGTCGCGACGAGCAGCGCGCGCGCCGCCTCGATCGCCTTCGCCGCATGGCGCGGACCGGCGAAGAGTGGGATGAAGTGGCCGATGACCTGATCGCCCATGAATCGCTCGACGACTGCGTCGCTGTCGATCAGCACCTTCGTGCCGGCGGCGTAGAAGCGATCCATGAGCCCGCGGAACTCGGCCGTCGTCATCCGCTCGGCGAGCGGCGTCGAGCCGCGCACGTCGGCGAAGAGCATCGAGAGTTCGATCTCGGCGCCGCCGTTCCGGCGCTCGTTGATCGCGCGGTAGCAGCGCGTGCAGTACCGCGGGTTCCGCTCAAAGCGCCGGTAGCCGATCGCGCGCAGGAATGGCGCGATCGGTCCGGCGAACGGCACGTTGCAGAGCGCGCAGCGCGGGTCGTGCGGCAGCCGGTGGAGGAAGTGACGCTCCATCGCGGCCGGACGCGCCTTCAAGAAGAAGTTGCGCCACTGCTCGTCGGCGCTCGTTCCCATTACGGGTGATCGTAGTACCGGGGGCCTACGGTGCGATCAGCGCGACCAGCTGGGGCGGCTCGTGCCATCGAGACGGCCGTCGCGTGTCACCTGCTGCCCGGCCTTCGGCGAGCCGCCCGCGAGCGCCTCCCTGACGTCGATCGCGAAGAGATCGATCCCGCCGTCGTGCTCGCGCAGGAACGCGACCTGCGTGCCGTCCGGCGAGAACACGCCGCCCCACGACTTGCCGTCGCTAGTGAGGTCGACGACTCGCGTAGTGGCGACCTCCACGGCAACGAGGTCATTCCCGCGCGTGGAGCGAAGCGTGGCGACGATCCACTTCCCATCCGGGGAGTACGACGGCCGGTAGACCTCGCCCTCACGCGCGATCCGCAGACGCTCGCCCGGAGATCGGCCGTCGACGGCGACTAGCAGCAGCGCCGGCGTCCCCTGCGTGTACGTCGTCACGGCGATCGTCTTACCGTCGGGCGCCCAGGCCGGATCCGCGAGCACGCTGCCCTGGGAGAGCATCGCGATCCGCTTCGTCGCGAGCGTGATGATCTGCAGCTCGGCTCCGGCTCCGCCGTCGGAGATGAACGCCACGGCGGCGCCGTCGGGGCTCCACGCCGGCTGAGACTCGAACTCGACGACGTGGAAGCCGGTCGGGTCGCGCTTCTGGAGTCCGTTCACGAGCGTCTCCTCGGCGCCACCGCTCGTATTCCGCCACACGACGTTCGAGTACGCGAGGTGCGCCGGCACCGTCTGGCCGTCGAAGACGCGGTTGCCGTCGATGTTCTGATCCAGCGTGAAGGCGATCTTCGTGCCGTCCGCCGAGAGCGCGGGATCGTGACGTCCGGCGCCGCTCCCGATGCGCGTCATCCGCCCATCGGCGATGACGAACACCTCGCCGCCGGCCGACACCGCCACGCGCCCGGCGAGCCGAACGACCTCCACGTCGCCCGAGGGACGCGGCGTCGGCGTCGCGCGCGGCGCCGGCGCGATCGCGGGCCAGACGCGGATCGCCGCGACGAGCCACACGATCCCGAGAACGATCCCGACGACGCCGAACGCGGCGTCCTTCGGACGGATGCGGTCTACGCGGATGCGCGCCGTATCGCCTCCTCGACGCGGTCGATCGCGGCGGCCAGGTCGCCGCTCGTATCCACTGTGAGGTACGCACGCGACGGCTCCTCGTAGCGCCCGCGCATCATCTCGTAGACGGCCAGATCGGCGTCGCTCGCGTCGGCGGTCGACTGCCGCGCCGCGCGGGTCGCCAGACGTTCCCTGATCGCGCCATCGCTCGCGACGACGAGGACGATCACGAGCGGCGCCGAGGCGTCGCGCGCGAGCGCGTAGAGCGGTGCCCGGTCTCGCTCGCGAAGGTTCGTCGCGTCGACGATCACGACGCAGCCGCGTGCCAGCAGGCGGCGCGCCACCTCGTGAACGAGCGCGAAGACGGCGCGCGACTCGGTCTCCTCGTACGACGGCGCGATGAAGAGGCGCCGGCGGAGCGCGTCGCTCGCCACGACGACGCCGCGGACGCGCTCGGCGAGGAGGCGCGCGAGATGCGACTTCCCGGACGCCGGCAGGCCGACGAGCACGACGAGGCACGCGCGCTCGGCGTGCCCCGCCGCCTCCTTCGCGATGAGGTCGGCCAGGCCGTCGACGTTCGCGCGCAGGACGGCGGTCTGCTCCCGGACGCCGGCGCGCGGCATCACTGATAGCCGAGCGAGCGGAGAGCCTCGCGCGCGGCGCCGGCCTCGTCCCACGGCGTCTTCCGCTCACCCTCGATGATCGAGCGCTCGTGGCCCTTGCCGCAGGCGACGACGGTGTCGCCCGTCTTCGCGCGCGCGACGGCGTGCGCGATGGCCTGCTTGCGATCGTCGATCACCGCGTAGCGCTCCCCCCGCGCCGCGCCCGCCTCGATCGCGCCCCGCTCGATCTCGTCGAGGATCGCGGCGCGATCCTCGAGGCGCGGATCTTCCTGCGTGATCACGAAGTAGTCGGCGAGCTCGGCCGCGATCTTCCCCATCGCCGGACGCTTCGAACGGTCCCGCTCGCCGGCGCTGCCGAAGACGGCGATGAGCCGGCCGGCGGTGAGCGGGCGCAGCAGCGTCAGCACCTTGCGCAGCGACTCGGGCGTGTGCGCGTAATCGACGACGACGTTGAACGGCTGGCCCGATTCGACGCGCTCGAGGCGGCCCGCGACCGGCTTCGCGTGCTCCAGCGCGAGCCGCACCGCGTCGAGGCTCGCCCCCGTCGCGAGGCCGGCCGCCGCGGCGGCGAGCGCGTTGGAGACGTTGAAGCGTCCGATGAGCGGGAGCGCGACGTCGGTGCGCGCCTTCTGGTACGCGAGCGTGAACCGCGTCCCCTCCGCGGACTCGGCGGCGATCTGCGCCTGTACGTCGGCGAGCGCGTCGATCCCGTACGTGAGCACGGTCGCGGAGGTGCGGTCGGCGAGGTACCGCCAGTGCGGGTCGTCCGCGTTCACCACGGCGGCCTTGGCGATCCCCTTGTCCACGGAACGGTCGAGCATCTCGAAGAGGATCCCCTTCGCCGCGAGGTAGTCCTGCATCGTGCCGTGGAAGTCGAGGTGCTCGGGCGTGAGGTTCGTGAAGACGGCGACGTCGACGTCGACGTGGGCGAGCTTGCGCAGCGCGAGCGCGTGCGACGTGGCCTCGAGCAAGCCCCACGTGCCACCGGCGACGAGCAGCTCAGCGAAGAACTGCTGCACCTCGAGCGCCTCCTGCGTCGTCTGTCGCGACTCGTTCGGCCAGCGGTTGTCGCAGAGCTTGAAGTCGACGGTCGTCTGGAAGCCGGTGCGCTCACCCGCGGCCTCGAGCACGTCGCTCACGAGATGCACCGTCGTCGTCTTGCCGTCGGTGCCGGTCACCGCGACGATCGGCAGCCGGCGCGTGGGGTGGTCGAAGAACTCCGCGGCGAGCGCCGACAGCGCGAGGCGGCTGTCCGGCACGACGGCGACCGGCACCGGCGCCCGGAGCGGACGCTCGCTCACCGCGGCGACCGCGCCGCGCGAGACGGCGTCCGTGACGAACTCGTGGCCGTCGCGGTGGAACCCCGGGACCGCGACGAACAGCGCTCCCGGCTCGACGCGCCGCGAGTCGTACGCGATCGAGCGCACCTCCGCGTCGCGTCCATCCTCGACGCGCGTCCCTGCCGCCGCGAGCAGCGCCGAGAGGCGCATCAGCCGGCGACCGGCATGGACGGGCGCCGCCCGCGCAGGAGCGCCAGCGCGCTGTACAGGCGCGGCTCGACCGCGAGCCAGGCGCGATACCGTGCCGGGCTGGCGGCGACGTCGTATGCACCGGCGAACCGCCGGAACGTTCCGCCGAATCCCTTCTTGAACAGGTAGAGGCCGTACTGCGGGTGCGACTCGCTCGGCTCCGCCGGCACGCCGCCGAAGTCGTAGCGGCGCGCTCCCCGCGCCTTCGCCGCCCGCATCGCGTGCCATTGCAGCGCATATGCGGCGTACGACTTCCGCGCCGCCTCGCCCGACGCCCCGTACATGTACAGGGCCCGCTCGCCGCACCAGAAGATCACGGCTGCGGCCGCGACCCGCGCATCCACGACGGCCGCGAACAGCGTCGCGTGCCCGGCGTCGATGAGCGAGCGCCACACCCGCGGGTAGTAGCTGGCGGACCGCGTGATGAAGTCGCCGCGGCGGCCGGTCTCCTCATAGAGCGCCGTCACCTCGCGGAGCGACGCGTCGTCGCGGCGTTCCTCGACGGTGACGCCGCGCTTCTCGGCGGTGCGCACGCTCCAGCGCGTGTCCTTGTCGAACGCCTTGAGGATCTCGTCCTCGCTCCGGCAGAGATCGACCTCGAGCGTGGCGAGCACCGGCTGCACGTCCTGTCGCGAGCGGAAGAAGCCGTGCCGCGCGTAGAGTGCGACGAGGTCCTCGCGCGCCGCATCGATCTCGGGGTCGACCTTGAGGAAGATCGGCTTGCGGCGCCGCGCGACCTCGGCGAGGGACTCGAGCGCCAGATCGAGCTGGCGCGGCTCGTCGTGGTCGAAGATCGGCCCGCGCGGCACGTACGCGATCGTCTGACCGAGCGGGAACCGGCGCCAGTGGACGCTCGCGACCGGCAGCGGTTCGCCGATGCGCAGCGTCGCGGGTTGCCAACCGGAAGCGCTCCGGAGCGTGCCCCACTCCACGGACTGCAGCACGTGACCGAAGCGGGAGCGGACCGCGTCGCGGTCCCACGCGTCGACGCGCGGATCGCTCACGAAGCGGTGGGCAGGACGCGCGAGGCGAAGCGCCACAGCAGGAAGAGCGCCTCGCGCACCGGCGCTTCCCACGCGCCGATGTACGAGCGCGTCTCGCCGCCGAACCCGAGCTTGAAGTTCTCCACGCCGCTGAGCGGGTCGTCGTCCTTGCCACTCTCGGCGAGTCCCCACATGTCGTACGAGCGTACGCCGAGCTGTCGCAGGCGAAGCATCGCCCGCCACTTCAACAGGTAGAACGGCCGCGCCTCGGCGTGCTCCCCCGTCGGTCCGCCGAACATCTCCCACGCGGAGTCGCCCCAGCGCAGGGCGAGCAGGGCCGCGATCCGCTCACCGTGCAGCCGCGCGAAGAACAGGTGCGCGCGCCCGAGCGGCGCCAGCACCCGCCACAGCGTCTCGAAGTACGCGCGATCGTGGATGCCGAACCCGACGCGCGAGGCGACGCGCCGCTGGACGTCGTAGAAGGCGGCGATGTCCTCCGACTCCTCGGTGTCCACGCCGTCGCGCTCGGCCTTGCGGATGTACTGGCGCGTCTTCTTGCGCATCTCGCCGAGAAGCGCGTCCGGATCGCGCGAGATGTCGAGCACGAGCGTGCGACGCGGCTGCACCGGGAAGCGCCCGGGCAGGCAGCCCGCGCGGCGCAGGCCGTCGGCGACGCGAGAGTCGTCCGGCAGCTCCGGATCGACGAGCAGCGCCGCGGCGCGTGTGCCCGCGAGCGATCGCGCCACGGTGAGCGCCGCTTCGCCGAGCAGCGCCGGGTCGCGTACGAGCGGCCCGCGCGGCGCGTAGGCGTAGCGCTGCCCGAGCGCGATCTCGCGGAGCAGCACCTGCGCGACCGCGACGATCTCGCCCTTCCGTTCGACGACGATGCGCCGGCTGTCCCATCCGCCGGGCCGCTTCACCTCGGCCCAGCCGCGCGACTGGAGGATGTGCGGCCGGCCCGTCGCCTCGACGAGCGCGTCCCATCGCGCGTCCTCCTCGGCGGTCGCCGTACGCGCGCGAAGGCTCACCACGACGGCCGTCCGGATTCCACGTCGGTCATGGTCGCAGAGCGGAAACGGATGGCGGCTAGTCGGCTTGCGTGCCGAGGGGCACGGGCCCCTGTGCCCGAAGCGCGGGGACGGCGTCGGACTCGCCCGCCTCCGCGGGCGACTTCGCGCCCTCCGGCCGCGTCCAGGTCGTGTAGTCGCACTTCGGGTAGCGGCTGCAGCCGTAGAAGAACTTCCCGCCGCGGCCGCGCCGGCGCACGAGCTCGCCCTCCTTGCACTGGGGGCACTGCACGCCGGTGGACTGCGCTTCCTTCTTCACGTACTTGCAGTTCGGGTAGTTCGTGCACCCGATGAAGGGGCCGTAGCGGCCGCGCTTGCGCGCGAGCGGCGAGCCGCACTCGGGGCAGACCTCGCCGTCGATGATCTCGGGCTTCGGCTTCTCGCCGAGACTTTCCCGGTACTTGTGCTCCGGGTACTTCGAGCAGGACAGGAACTTCCCGTAGCGACCGAGCTTGATGACCATCGGGTGTCCGTCGGGGCAGACCTTGTCCGTCGCCTCTTCGACGACGTCCTTCTTCTCGATGGCGCGGTCCTTCTCCTCCACGAGCTTGATGAACGGCTCGAAGAAGTCGCGCACGACGGGGACCCACTGCACCTCGCCGCCGGCGATCTTGTCGAGGTCCTCCTCCATGTGCGCGGTGAACGAGAGGTCGACGATCCCCGGGAAGTGCTCCTTCAGGAAATCGGTGACCACGAAGCCGACGTCCTGCGGCACGAGGCGTCGCTGGTCGAGGACGACGTACTTGCGCGCGATGAGCGTCGAGATCGTCGGCGCGTACGTGGACGGGCGTCCGATCCCGTTCTCCTCCAGCGTCTTCACGAGCGACGCCTCGGTGTACCGCGGCGGCGGCTGCGTGAAGTGCTGCTGCGCGTCGAGCCCGCGCGCCGTGAGCGGCTCGCCGGGCTGCACGTCGGGCAGCGGCGATTCCTCACGCTCCGGGTCGTCGGTCCCTTCCTGGTAGACGCGGCGGTACCCGTCGAACGCGACCTTCTGGCCGGTGGCGCGGAGGATGTAGCCGTCGCCGGCGACATCGATGCGCGTCCGCTCCAGCACCGCCGGAGTCATCTGCGACGCGACGTGCCGCTGCCAGATCAGCGTGTACAGCCGGAGCTGCTCGCGCGACAGGAAGTGCTTGACCTGCTGCGGCGTCCGCGACGGATCGGTCGGCCGGATCGCTTCGTGCGCCTCCTGCGCGCCCTTCGAGCGCGTCTTGTAGTGGCGCGGATGCGCGAGCGCGTATGGCTCGCCGAACTCCTTCGCGATGACGTCGCGCGTATGCCGCAGCGCGCCTTCGGCGACGTGGACGGAGTCGGTCCGCATATAGGTGATGAGGCCGACCTGTCCCTGGTCGCCAAGCTCGACGCCCTCGTAGAGCTGCTGCGCGACGACCATCGTGCGCTTCACCGAGAAGCCGAGCTTGCGCGAGGCCTCCTGCTGCAACGTGCTCGTCGTGAACGGCGGCGGCGCGTTCTTGTGGACTTCCTTCTTCTCGATCTCGGCGACGCTGTAGCGCGCATCGGCGAGCGCGGCGCGATGCTTGTTCGCGTCCGCCTCGTTAGCGATCTTCACCTTGTGGCCGTGATGCGAGAGGAGCTCGGCGGTGAAGATCTCGCCCTTCAGCGTCTCGAGCACGGCGACGATCGACCAGTACTCCTCGGGGGTGAAGGCCTGGATCTCGCGCTCGCGGTCGACGACCAGGCGAAGCGCGACGGACTGCACGCGACCGGCCGAGAGCCCGTAGCGGATCTTCCGCCAGAGGAGCGGCGAGATCTTGTAGCCGACGAGACGGTCGAGGACGCGTCTCGCCTGCTGGGCGTTGACCAGGTTCACGTCGATGGCGCGCGGCTTCTTGAACGCGTCGCGCACGGCGCCCGGCGTGATCTCGTGGAACGTGACGCGCCGCGCCTTGCTCGCGGGGATCTTCGCCGCGTCGACGACGTGCCAGGCGATGGCCTCGCCCTCGCGGTCGAGGTCGGTCGCGAGGTAGACGGTGCCCGCCGCCTTCGCGAGCTTGGCCAGGCCGGCGACGCGCTTCTTCGCGTCGGACGGCACGACGTACTCGGGCTCGAAGGTCTTGAGATCGACGCCGAGCTTCGACTTCGGCAGATCCCGGACGTGTCCGTACGACGCCTCGACGACGTAGCCGTCGCCGAGGATGCGCCCGATGCTCTTGGCCTTCGTCGGAGACTCGACGATCACCAGGTTTCCGTTCTTTGCCATGACTCCTTCTCTATGAATAACGACGAGCGCCTCCCGTACCAGGAGGCGCCCCCGCCAGACCTCCCCGGCTCGAGCCTCGCGCTACAGCAGGTCGGTGCGTCCTTCCCGCTGCAGCCGGTCGACGATCCCTTTGACCTCCTCGGCGCGATCCTTCCGGCACACCAGCAACGCGTCTTCGGTCTCGATGATGACGACGTCTTCCACGCCCACCAGCGCGACGACTTTTTCTGGAGAGTACACGTAGACCCCCCTCGAACCTTCCCCCAGCAGGGATCTAGGGGACGACCTGTCTCTGTTCTGAACAATCTCGGCAAGCCTGGCCCAATTCCCGACATCATGCCAGCCGATGTCCGCAGGCACGACCGCCACGCGCTCCGCCTTCTCCATCACGCCAAAGTCGATGGTCGTCTGCTCGGTCTCCTCCCACGCATCGGCGAGAACGGCCGGAAACCGCGGCGTGCCTGCCGCCGCGAGCAGCGCACGCACGGCCGCACCGGTCTTCGGCAGGTGGCGGTCGTACTCCTCGAGGGCACGAGCCGCCGAGAACACGAACATTCCGGCATTCCAGAGGTGCGTGCCGGTCCGCACCATCTCCGCCGCGACCTCGCGCTTCGGCTTCTCGACGAAACGGCGAACGCCGTACACGCCTGGCGCGACGAGCTCGTCGGTCCGCTCGATGTAGCCGAACCCCGTGTCGGCCCGCGTCGGCGTGATCCCGAGCGTGACGAGGTATCCCTGACGCCCGGCGACGCTCGCTGCCGCGAGGCAGCGGCGGAAGGCGTCCTCCTTCTCGACGACGTGGTCGCTCGGGAGGACCGCGACGATCGCATCGGGACGTCGCGAGGCGATGATCGCCAGCGCGAGCCCGATCGCCGGCGCGTTGCCCCTCGGGTACGGCTCCGCGATGAGGTTCGATTCGGGCATCTCGGGCGCGTCACGACGCACGAGGGGCGCGTGATCCGGAGGCGCGACGACGTAGGTCCGCGCCGGCGGCACGACGCCGTCGAGCCGCGCGATCGTCGCCGCGAACAGCGTCCGTCCGTCGCCGATCAGATCGAGGAACTGCTTCGGCCGCGAGCGGCGCGAGCGCGGCCACAAGCGCGTGCCGGCTCCGCCGGAGAGGATCAGCGCGTAGAGCTCGGGCGTCGCGTCGCGCAGGTCGCCTACTCCCCGAAGTAATCGAGCTTCATCGCCGCGCGCGCCTCGTGCAGCGTGCGGCGCGCCTCTTCGCGCGCGCGCTCGGAGCCGGCGCGAAGGACGTCTTCGACGATGCGGGGATTCTCGCGCAGGAGCGAGGCGCGCTTCTCGCGGACCGGATCGAGGAACGCATTGATCGCCCTGGCGAGCCGCTTCTTCACGTCGACGTCTCCCACCGTCCCCTTGCGATACCGCTCCTTCAGCTCCGCGACCTCGGCCGTGTTCGGATTGAAGAAGTCGTGATAGGTGAAGACCGGATTTCCCTCGACGTGTCCCGGATCGGTCGGATGCACGCGGGTGGGATCCGTGTACATCCGCATGACCTTCTCCTCGACCGTCTTCGGCGGATCGAAGAGGTTGATCGTGTTGCCGACCGATCGGCTCATCTTCGCCTGGCCGTCGATCCCCGGCAGCACGCCGATCTCGGGGATGAGGCCGTCGGGGACCGGGAACACGGGCGCGAAGGTCTCGTTGAACGTCCGCGCGATCTCGCGCGTGAGCTCGATGTGTGACTGCTGGTCCTTGCCGACGGGGACGAGATCGCCGCGCACCATCAGGATGTCCGCGGCCTGCAGGATCGGATAACCGAGGAGGCCGTACGACGGCTGGGCGATGTCGAGCTCCCGCATCTTTTCCTTGAGCGTCGGGATTCGCTGCGCGCGCGGGACGGTCACGAGCATCGCGAAGTAGAGGAACAGCTCGGTCACCTCGGGGATGAGCGACTGCAGATAGATCGTCGTCTTCGCCGGGTCGATGCCCATTGCGAGATTCCCGAGGACGTCCTCGCGGATGTTCTCTTCGATCTCGCCGAGCTCGTCGAGGCGCGTCGTCAGCATGTGGTAGTCGGCGACGAGAATGAAGGTCTCGTACTGGTCCTGAAGGCGAACCCGGTTCGCGAGCGTGCCGACGTAGTGGCCGAGATGGAGCGGCCCCGTCGGCCGGTCGCCGGTCAGGATGCGTTTGCGGACCTTCTTCTCCGCCTCCGTGCGCTGGCTCACCGCGGTCGCCATGACATACCTCCTCATAGACGCGAAAAGACCTCGTCCCTGCCGGGACGAGGTCCGAAACCTCGTGGTGCCACCCTGCTTCAGCGCGCTCTGCGCGCCCTCATGCGACGCGATATCGGTCGCCCGGCCGACCCCGCCTCTTCGGATCCAACCCGCGTCGACGGCGGAGATCTCGATTTTACGTGGGTGCGGAGCGTCGAGTCACCTCGCGGTCACGTTCGTGCGTGCAACGAACCGGCCGTCCCCCACGCCGCGCACGAGGTCACGCAGCTCGAGCAGCGTGAGGGTCGCGCTCACCTCCTCGACCGGCCGGCGCGCGTCCCGTGCGAGCTCGTCGATGTGGCGCGCCTCGCCCGCGACGGCATCGAGGATGGCGCGCTCGACGGGAGACAGCGGAAGTCGCGGGAGCTCGCGTGCCGGCAGCATCGCGCCGACTTCGGTGAGGACGTCCGCCGCGCCGCGACAGAGCCGCGCTCGCCCCTCGGCGATGAGCCGGTTGCAGCCGACCGACTTCGGGCCGTACACGCTGCCCGGCACCGCGAAGACGGCCCGGTCGTAGTCGAGCGCGCGCGCCGCGGTGATCAGCGCGCCCGACGGAGCGCCCGCTTCGACCACCACCGTCGCGAGCGCGAGCCCGGCGATGATGCGATTCCGCTCCGGGAACGTCCACGGCGATCCGCTCACATCGTCGTCGTACTCGGTGACGACGGCGCCCGTGATCACGATGCGTTCGAGCAGCCGCCGCCGCACGACGCTGCCGCGGAAGCGCGCAAGGCCGCAGCCGAGCACGGCGATCGTCCGCCCGCCCGCATCGAGCGCCGCGCCGTGCACGGTCTGGTCGACGCCGTGCGCGAGGCCGCTGACGACCGTCACGCCGGCGAGCGCGAGATCGCGACCGAGGTCGCGTGCGACCCGCTCGCCGTACGAGGTCATCGCGCGCGTTCCTACGACCGCGACCGCGATCTCGTCCTCGCGGCGCAGCGTGCCGCGGACATGGAGCCGCGCCGGCGCGTCGTCGCACTGCGCGAGGTGCGCGGGATACGCCGGGTCGGATCGCGCGAGGATCACAGCTCGCGATGCAGCGAGAGCGCCTCGGCGAGGTGGCGTTCGGCGATCTCGTCGCCGTCGTCGAGATCGGCGATCGTGCGCGCGACGCGGATCACGCGGTGATACCCGCGCGACGACAGCCGCTCCTTCGCGACCGCACGTTCGAGGAGGAGGTGCGCCTCGCCCGCGAGGCGCGACCAGCGTCGCAGCTGCGAGAGCGGGAGCTCGACGTTCGCGAGCACACCGCGGGCTCGGGCGCGCGCGCGAGCGCGCTCGACCCGCGCGCGGATCGCGGCCGAGCTCTCCGCCGGGCCCGCGCGGAGCGCGGCAGCCTCGACGCGCGGGACGCCGACGCGCAGATCGATCCGATCGAGCAGCGGTCCGCTGATGCGGGCGCGGTACCGCCCGACCTGTTCGGGGAGGCAACGGCACTCGCGGTCCGCATCGCCGAAGAACCCGCACGGACAGGGGTTCATGGCGGCGATGAGGATCGCGCGCGCCGGATACGTCGCGGCCGCACCCGCGCGCGAGATCGTGATGCGCCCGTCCTCGAGCGGCTCGCGGAGCGCCTCGAGAGCCGGCGGCGGGTATTCGGCGAGCTCGTCGAGGAACAGCGCGCCGCGATGGGCGAGGCTTACCTCGCCCGGCCGCGGCGGCGAGGCGCCACCCACGAGCGCGATAGCGGACAACGTGTGATGCGGCGCGCGGTACGGTCGCGCCGCCAGCAGCGGACGGTCCGGACCGAGCAGGCCGGCGACGCTGTGCACGACGCTCGCTTCGAACCGCTCGCGCGGCGTGAACGACGGCAGGATGCCGGGGAACGCGCGCGCGAGCAGCGTCTTGCCGGTCCCCGGCGGCCCGATGAGGAGAACGTTGTGGCCGCCGGCGGCCGCGATCTCGAGCGCGCGCCGCGCGCTCGCCTGTCCCGCGACGTCGGCGAAGTCGACCTCGACGTCGAGCGGCCCGTCGGCCGCGACGACCGGCGCGACACACGCGATCGGCGCGGTCGCGTCGAGATGTGCGACGACCTCGCGCACGGTCGACGCGGCGCGCACGGCGATGCCGTCGACCGCGGCGGCCTCCGCCGCGTTCGCGCTCGCGACGATGGCCTCGCGCGCGCCCTGCGTGGCGGCCGACGCGACGCGCGGCAAGCACCCGCGGACGGGTCGCAGCGATCCGTCGAGGGCGAGCTCCGCGATGAGGAGCGGATCCGCGTCGCCGTGCGCCGCGATCTGACCGCTCGCGCGAAGCACGCCGATCGCGATCGCGAGATCGAACCCCGTTCCTTCTTTTCGCCGATCGGCCGGCGCGAGATTGACGGTGATGCGCCGCAGCGGGAACTCGAATCCGCTGTTGCGCAGCGCGGAGCGGATGCGGTCCCGCGACTCGCGCACCGCGGTGTCCGCGAGCCCGACGACGTGCATCGACGGCAGCCCGGGCGAGACGTCCACCTCGACGCGGACGAGCTGCGCCTCGAGACCCCAGAGCGCGCAGGCCTGTGCGGTCGCGAGACCGCGCGCGGGAACGTCGGCGGCGAGCGTGGCCACGCGGCGCCACGGTACCGACGCGCTTTCCGAGCCGGACTGGTACTCCCGGCCGGTACCGCTAGCCGCACGGCACGACGTGGATGCGTTCGCCGCTCCCGTTCGCGTCCAGATCCACGGCGACGAGCACGATGCGGTACGGCGCGTCGCGCCGGCCGACCATCGCGAGGTACGAGAGCGCCAGGCGCTCGAGCCGCTCACGCTTGCGCGCCGTGAGCGCCTCGAGGGCGACGCCGAACGCCGATGGCCGCCGCGCCTTCACCTCGCAGAACACGAAGGAGCCTCCGTCGCGGCACACGAGATCGAGCTCGCCGTCGCGCAGGCGAACGTTCCGGGCGACGACCGCGTAGCCGTTACGCGTGAGCGCCCGGGCCGCGAGCTCCTCGGCCGCCGCGCCGACGGAGCGACGATCCACACCCGGTGGACATCGA